>NZ_LMPN02000019.1:0-254360 GCF_001423865.2 Brevibacillus sp. Leaf182
GCCAAAAAGAAATCCCCCAAAAGGGGGTTTCTCTTCAGTCTGAGGAAGAGGGCGCTTGTCCTCTTCCTTTTTTCATGGGGTATGGATTTGCTGTATGAGCCAATTTCTCGCGTCTTCTCCTGTAAGAATATCTGGCTGCTCGACGGTACCGATATTAATACTTCTAATAGTAGCTTCTTCTAAACCGGTTACTCCTTTTAATTGCGCTCCTCTAAACAGCACTTCTTCAAATGAAGAATAACGAATATCTGCATTCTGCAAATCGGCTTCTCTAAAATCTGCCTGATAAAAAAGAGCATTCACTAATTTTGCCTTCCGCAAATCGGCTCGCGCGAACACCGTTTCGAAGCAAGAGCTTTTGACAAAGTTTGTCTTTTGTAAATTAGCATTTGAAAAGTCTGCATAAGAAGCTTCACTTTTGATGAAGATAGCGTTTTCCAAATTCGCAGATCGAAAGGTAGAGGAATACAAATGTGCCGCATAAAAATCTTTGTCCTTCAAATTCATCCCGTCAAAAGTACTGGCGATCAGACGTGATTCGACCAGACGATACTCCGTTACGTCTATGAAGCGAAAGTCTACTTCATCCACAAAGAACCTCACTCCCTCTTTCCCAAGCGAATCAGCCCATTGTTGATGCAAATCTAATTGCTTGATGATATCGTCCTTCATGAAAACCCCTGCCTTATCCGATAAACAAAATGACTTCTTTTCGTTGGAAAGCTTGCGGTAATTTTTCCTTCGATATGCTACAGCTCTGCTCTTCCCGTTCGGATCGCATACGCATAGTCTCTGCGTCCGTTTTCTTCCGCTCTTCTCGCTGCCTTCTCGAAGTCATATGGAACCAATACATGCTCCACAAGCCACGAGCCGCCTTGCGGTTTTACCGTGACGTACTTGGCATGCGGGGTTTTCGATTCCATCGAATGCGGGTACGGCGTTTCTTCAAAATACGCTGGCAACCCGACACTCCCCGGATTTACTACGAGCTTCCCATCTGGGAGCCACACGGATTTGGGTACATGAGAGTGTCCGCAAAAAATGACCTGCTGCTGAATGCCGGTCAGCTCGATCATTAAGGCATTTGCGCTTTTGTCTTCGATTCCATATGGAGCGACATTCTCCAATAGGTACACATCATCAGCAAAAGGTGTGCCGTGGCAAAACAAGAGATCATCAAACGTCCATTGCTTTTCGAATGACCCGATCCAGCTGAGCATTTCTTCTGTCAACAGTGGCTTCACGTATTCGAAGGTGATGGACTCCATTTGCTCTTGCAGTAAATATCTGTCACAATTACCCATGATGTGTACCATCCCAGGCCGCTCCATCAAGAGCTCTGCCGTTTTGAGCGGATCAAGCGGTCCAAATAAGGTGTCGCCTAAATTTACAATGGTTTCAATTCCGCGAGAATCAATGTCGTGCAGCACTGCTTCCAAAGCATAAGCATTGCTGTGAATGTCGGAGATCACCGCGATCGTATGGTTGATAGGGTTCAAGTTCGTTTACTCCTTTACGAATTAAAAGCATATATTCTTATCGTATTACCGCAAAATTATGTGAATTTCTTGTTCCCTATTGTAATGCAGCAAACGTGAAAATCAAGAGGATGCCCTTCTTTGCGTACAGAGGGGCATCCTCTTCCTGTGCAAATTTCCATTTTCATAAAAAAGTTTGAGAGGGGTCCCCTCTCCTTATCGTCTATAGTAGTGAACACCAAAACGGTTTCGTCCGTTTTGTTTGACCACAATCGGTCAGATTACATTTCATGAAAAACGTCGAGACGTTTTTCACAAAAAGGAAAGCTGCGCAGCACCTTTTTGCAAGGAGGTAACAAACATGCAGGACGATCGAGAGGTCATTGCGGAGGTTCTTCAAGGAAATAAAGAGGCTTATGCTCTGATCGTCAATAAATACAAGGGAAAAATCGCTTCGATTCTTGGGCGCACGCTCCACCACTCCCATGATGCCGAAGACATGGTGCAGGAGGTTTTTATCAAGGCGTACTACAGTCTGCCAGATTATAAACCCAACTACTCCTTCTCTGCCTGGCTGTATCGAATCGCGATCAATCGTGGGATTGACGAGCTGCGGAAACGAAAGCGGATGCCTTTCGTAACAGAGATGGATGTCGAGGTCAGGGACGAATGTCCGATCCCAGAGGAAGATTATCTGGAAAAAGAACAGCGTCATGCTTTGCGACAGCAGATGATGACACTGGACAAGAACCACAGGACGATTCTCGATTTGCATTATCTCCAGCATTTAAGCTACAGGGAGATCGGCAACAAACTATCTTTGTCCGTAGATACCGTGAGAATGCGCCTTTCCTATGCCAGGAAAAAGCTGCGAGACCAGCTAAGCAAGCCAGAGAAAAAAGGGGGTACCCCGCTTTGAATTGCCTTACGCAAAGACAGCTGATCGCCTACATGGAAGATCGTTTATCACCAGTGAACAAACGAAATGTCGAAAGTCATTTCGATCATTGCACACACTGCCAGCACCAACTGGAGCAATGGATCGATGAGCTGTACCAAACAGAAGAAACGATGTGGGAAAACTCCCTCTCAGCAAATATGGATCAAAAGATTATTCAGATGCTCTCCCCTCATCCCGTGAGAGTATTGAACCCTGCTACACCTACACACCAACCACCTGCGTGGAAACAAAGGAGTATCACAATCATGAAAAGAATGACGCTTGCCGCCGCTGCATTAACCATCGTCGTATCGGGAGGAATGCTCGTCTCCCCGACCTTTGCTAGTTATGTCCAGGCTGCTTTTACGAACAGCCCGATTGGTAAGGCTGATCCTGTAGCACCTGTAAGTAATAGTATTCTTCAAAAGTCCGGAGACCCTGGTATTGAGCAAGCAGCCAAAAAAGGTTTCGCTCAAACAGTGAATGCAAGTGCGACCGACCAAGGTATCACTTTTGAGGTGAAGGAAGTAATGGCTGATCCTCTGCGCATTAGCATAGCTGCTATTGTAAAAGACAAGAATGGCAAACCGATGGACAGTTTTTTGACCGAAATGATCAGAAGAGATAACAAGGAGCAAGTCATTACAATCAAAGACAAACAAGGGAACGTACTGAAACCTGTTGAATCGTCTGCAAATGAAGACACTCGCAAACCAAATGAAGATTGGCACAATGTTATGAATGTAGATACTGGTTACATGTCCTTGGATCGTGATCTGCGCAGCTACTTTGATGATATCAGTGAAATTCCGGACGAGCTGATTGTAGAGTTCAACCTTAAACAATTGGACGACATCAAAGGTAACTGGAGGTTGTCCGTACCTGTTGACATGAAAAAGGCAAAGGCCGCAACGAAGACACATGAAATCAACAAAACATACACGACTCCGCAAGGACTCAAGCTGGACGTAAAACAGATGACGTTTGCACCAAGTGGGGTGGAAATGGTCATAGATCGCTCGACTACGGATAACCAGCGAAAAGAATACAGCTACGTGTTAGTCAATGAAAAGGGCACAGTCGTCGCCGCTTGGGATTCCAAGGCTGTCATCCGTGAAGCCAGCAAACAAAACAATGTCATCCCGTATTTGAAATGGGATCACAGCCGCTCTACTGAAAATGGAACAAGAGACTTCCACTACTTCCAACCAATCGACGCAAGCCAAAGCCTTACCTTCAAGCTCGGGTCTGTCTATACAGAGGAAACCGCTACGCTTAACGCGAAGTTGGACGCCAATCGCCTCGAGAAGAAAGAAGTCCTCACAGCGGATGACCAGGGAGATCAGTTTACTTTCAAAAAATATCAAAAGGATCCAAACGCAGTCGTTGATTTTAAAGGCTATGACGGTCATCACCGCGTGAACGACGATGGGACTACCACGAAATTGGAAGGCTACCACCTGACATTCGAGGCAACTCTCTCTCCAGATACTGCCGCTATGGGTCCCTATCAATACTGGACCATTACAGATGAGACCGGGAAAAAATACGAAGACCCCGACTACTTAATCGATAAAACTGAGTATGAAAATGGCCGGGCGATTTTTGGAGGTACGATCTTCTTAGAAAACCTCACAGCCCTGCCTAAGCAACTGATTATTACTTCCGAGAAACGAATGGTTGAACACAAAAATGTAGAGTGGGAAGTACCGATTTACGCCGAAAAATAAGAGACACACTCATACACAAAAGGCTGATGGTACCCTTCGTACCGCCAGCCTTTCTTTTTACGAGATGTATTCCTGCTGCAAAATCCCCATGTGCACGAGATCATGCCATTTTCCCTCTCGAAACAAAAACTGCCGCGAGATCCCCTCCTGCTTGAATCCGAGCCTTTCATACAGCTTTATGGCTTTTTCGTTAAAGGAAAAGACGCGAAGCGATACCCGATGCAGATTCATTTCCAAAAAAGCATAATCCAGCAGTAGCTTCAGCGCTTCTCCTCCATACCCTTTTCCCCAGTATTCCTTCTCTCCAATATCAATGATGCATTCCGCATGGCGGTTTTTCAGGTCGATTTGAATGAGCGAAGTAATCCCGATCGGTCGATTGGTTTGGCTGTCTACGATTATGTAGCTCTTCGAGGAGCTTGCATGCAGGATGACCTGATTCACAAACCCGTTCGTATCGTCCCGGGTAAAGACGTCCATAGACGGACTTGTTGTCCGCATGACTTCCACGTCATTTCTCCACGTGTGGTAGACGTCCACATCCTCCCCCGTCATTTTTCTCAGATAGATTCTCTCTGATTGAAACAGCATTCTTCCCCCTCCTTATTGAACCGGTCCCAGCATCGCTCTCAATGAAAACAACAGTGCTTCCATCTGCGCGGGCACCTTCGTTTTCTCTGCGCCCAAATGCGCGGTATCCAGCATCAGTCCATCGATAACCGTGATGAGATAGCGAGCAATCGCCTCAGGTGGTAGCTGTGGCTTGAACTCACCTGTCGCTGTCCCATGCGCGAAGAAAGCTGTCAACACATCGACCATTTTTTCATAGCGAGTCGTGACGTATGGATAGGTCTGTTGCTTTTGCTGGTCTTTCAGTGACAGGAAAAACTCTGAGTTGGCTTGGGACAGTGTTTGTTCGATTTTCTCGATCTCAACCTGCTGTTTGTAGACCCATTTGGTGATTTGATTCCAAGACGTTTCGCCAGCAATTGGTGTAAAAAACTGTACATCCTGTTGATCCTCGAATTGCAACAGCTCCAAATATAAGTGCTCCAGGTTGTCGAAGTAAGCGTACAAGGCTCCCCGCGATACACCAGCCTCGTCCATGACGTCTTGCATGGTAGCCCGTGTATAGCCTTTTGAGATGAACACACGTTTAGCCGCTTGTAGCAGTTCGATTTTCTTTTTGGTTTTGTATTCGTCGCTTACTTTTGGGGCCATCGGGTTTGGGTCAACCTCCTTTGAACAAAATATACATAGATGTCGTTTTTGTTGGTGAGAACATTATAAACGACATTTATGTCGTTTTTCAATCTCTCATAATTTCTTTCAACGAGAATAGCCACATATCCAATCATTGGAAAAACCATGGCATATCCTGTGTTAGATTGTCATGAAAGGATGGGGCCTTCTTGAAAAGAAAAAAATCGAAGGGATTCAGGAAAGTCAACGGACGCTTGATACAATATGGCACTTATCAGGATTATCGCAGAGACCTAGCCAATCGTCTTCGAGAAGAATGTGAGCGGCTGAATCCAAATGATCCGAGTGGAGCTAATTGTTGTTACCTTTGTGCTAGATGTGCCATCTATGGGAATCGCTATGGTGACTATGACTGTAACGCCTGTAATTCTTATGAATGTAGGGGAGGGTAAACGGCGTTCCGAGGTATAGGAAACGCGAGAAAGCACCCTGCTTCACCAGTAACAGTGATCCAGGGTGCTAAAATAACAAACCTGTTCTATTGCGTCCGATCCGGTATAACAAACGACACCGTCGTTCCTTCACCCAGCTTACTCGTGATGCGCAAGCCCTTCCCGTACATTTGCGTCAGTCTCCGATTCGTGTTGGACACTCCGATTCCGCCTCTTTCCTTCTTCGACAAATCAAGAATTTGCCGCACAGTCGCTTCCTCCATCCCGATACCGTCATCCTTCACCTCAAAAAGAGTGGCGTTCTTTTGCCGGACGATGCGGATATGGAGAGTTCCTCCCTCTATTCGGGTAAAAAGACCATGGTTGATTGCATTCTCAACCAGCGGCTGAATGGTTAATGGCGGGATGAGAAGATCGATATCAGGCTCGACCTCCCACACGATCTGTATCCGCTCGCCAAATCGTTCCTTTTCAATGTAAAGATAGGCTTGGACGAGCTCCAGCTCATGGGAGAGTGCAACTTGTTTTCCTGTATTCAAAAAGTCAAAGCTGATATGCAAGAAGGCGGTAAACGCATCCCCGAGTTTACGCATCTTCTCCGTATCAATATCGCTCAATGCCATAATCGAGCTAAGTGTGTTGAACAAGAAGTGTGGGTGAATTTGCGCCTGCAAGTAGGCAGCCTCCATGCGAAGTCGTTCATCGACTGTTTGCTTGAGCGTGGTCAAAGACCATACGCGATATTTCAGCTCCATGCCATCGACTGGTTTGCAAACATAGTCATTCGCACCAGACAAATATCCGGTGTATACATCCTCAGACTGGCTGCGCGCCGTTAATAGCAAGATCGGAAGCTCGGAAACAGAGAAATGCTCCCTGACCTTTTGCGTCAGCTCGTAGCCCGACATATGCGGCATCATGACATCGATGATAAGCAAATCCCACTGCTCTGTAAAAAGCAGATCGAGTGCGTCTCTTGGCGATGTACACGTGGTGATTTGGTAATGCGAGGATGAGAGCATTCGATCCAGCACCCTTAGGTTAACCGGGTCGTCATCGATCGCTAATATGTTCGCCTTTCTGTCAACAGATGCATGCGCAGCCGTTTGCTGGAAAGCCAATATATCTGGAGCTTCACTATGCCCTATCTGCTTGGTAGCCATCACTTGATTGTTCTTATCTATCTGCTCCACATATTGGTTCTCTGCTGCTTTCATCTGATCTGTACTAACCACGGGCAGCCAGAAGCTAAATACCGAGCCTTTGCCCGGTTCAGAGACGACTCTCAGCTCGCTATCATGCAGCTCTACCAACTGTGTACAAATAGCAAGACCGAGGCCGATTCCTCCTCCATCATTCGTTGCTTGTGCTCCCTGTTCATACGGCAAAAATATACGTGCCCTGGTATGCTCATCCATCCCGATTCCTGTATCGGATACATAGATCGTCACCTGTCCGTCCACGATCTCAGCAGAAACGATGACCGATCCTTCTTCCGTGAATTTCAGTGCATTGTGAACAAGATTGAACAGAATCTGGACTAGCCGCTTCTCATCTGCCAAGATTGGCGGGATGGATTCCGGTACGTCCATTTTCAGTTGAACAGGCTTGCCCTCTACCATATAGGTGAGCATGCTGATGATGCCGGAAACTACCGATTGAATTTGCAACGGCTTCTTCTGCAACACGATATGCTTGTCCTGCAATCGCACGACATCTAGCAAATCGTCCAGTAAATGCGCCATTCTGCGGCTGATCGTGATTAAGAGCTCCATATCCTGTGTGCTGCGACCACTCATGGCATGCTTTTCATTGTTGACGACAGTCTGGGCGATATTCATGATGCCGTGCAATGGCGTCCTCAGCTCGTGTGAGGTATGGGCGAGAAACTGGTCTTTGAGCTTGTCCGCTTCTTTCAATTGCTCCGTTAGCTTTGCCTTTTCCTCTGCATTGCGAAAGAATCGCTTAAACCAATAGGCAGAAAAGCTGACAAGAGCAGCAACCAGATCAAGCGGATAAAACACGTACTTGATATCAATGACTTGATATTCCATGATTGCGGACCATATGACATTCGAAAAAATACTCGTTGCAGCAATGAGCAAAAACACAGCGTCATGCTTGTTTTGCATGAGCATGCGGCTGATTTTGAAAATAAACAGCAACAACGGGCCGAAATAAATAATGACTAAAAATGGCGTTCCAGCTAATATATACACCCATTGTGCCGTTCCAAGTACGATGACTGCCGAATAAAGACTGAGCACGAAAAAATATGCCCTGAACGGCTTGGAATATTCTTTCTCTTCCTGATCAGATAGACTCCTGACCAATAATATCATCAGCAGAGGCTGCCATATGTAGGCGAGCACGTCTACCTTGATCGACCATGTATAATCGATCGGGAGCCAAAGTAACAGCAGATTGTCATAATCAGACACAGTCTTTATCCCCACGCAGGACAGCAACAGCAGAAACACGAGAAACTCTTTGTAACGTGCATTCAATACATACAGGATACCGGCATACAAGCCATGTAGCAACAAGATGAGGAAGGTTGTCATCTGAAAGCCGATAGAATACCAACGTTCGGTGTCAATTGCGGCCTGCGACCCGAAGTAAATCGATCTGACGATGCCCCCTTCAATTGGATTATGAAAGTTGGCCGTTCGGACAAGCACTTCAATGACCTTTGCATCACCTGCAATGTATGTAACCGTGAAGGATGCCTTCTGCGGCGTGTACTCTTCCGCTGTTGTCGCGGGCACTCCGACTCTGGCTGATATCTCTCCGTTAACCTCTACGGTAGCAGATGCCTCCACTTGCGGAACCCATAAGGTATATGGCTGATTTAGCGGTTGATCGACCAAGATCCGTAAACGGTATGTTCCATAGCCATACGATGACGGAGAGTCCCTGGAAAAAGCGCTGCTCCAATTGCCAGGCACTTGAACGTATTTGCGTTCGTAATTCGAAGATTGCTTAAACTCCTCATGCGTAATCAAAGAATCAGGGTAAAACTCCCATTCCCCATCCAGTGAAATGGACGGGGAATTTTCAAAGTCCCACCCGCGCATATCAAGAACCCCTTGAACCACAGACGGATGCTCTGGAAACGCATGAAACGAAAACCAGAACGCCCGAAGACCTAGTAGAAATGCTAAAAACAAGAGAAGAATCACAAGATGCTTACTTATGAGTGCTTTTGAATGACTCCGATTAAGGTTGCTTTGCTTTATCATAGTAAGATCATCTTTCGACACGATTCGAATTATCCCTTGTCAAATTACAGTTCACCTCGTCCTATTTTTCTCACACAAACTGTCTACTATCGTTATTCCGCCCAAACCGATAGATGGCGATCAAGGCAAAAACCGTTGCGAATGCGAGCAAAATGGCCATGTTCAAATACAAGCTCCCCAGGCTGTATCCTTGTTGAAGCTTATTCACCGTATCGAGCAACCAATGCTGAGGCAAGAATGTTGAAATTTTGCGCACGGTGTCCGGCATGATTTCCATTGGAAAGAAGCAGCCAGCCAGAAGGCACGTCGGTACAATGATCAGGTTGGAAATCGCTCCGGCACCTGCTCTGCTCTTCGCAAAGGCAACAGTCATCAGAGAAAGTGCGATTGCCCCCAGCGCAAACACGAACAACGGCAGCATCATTTGACCATACGAGACGCCTGCATCTATGCCGAAGACGTTTTTCATGAGGAGTAAGGTTACGATGATTTGCAGCAGCAAAATAAACATGCTGACGATAATATTCGAGAAAACATAGGATCTGGCCGACATCGGCGAAGAAAGGAGTCGCAAAAAGGTGCGATTCTCTTTTTCTTTTAAAATGATCTCCGACATGTTCACCGCTGAAAACATCATGAACATAATGAGGAAACCAATCGATTGATTCGTCATACGCGTCACGTTCGAGGTGTCTTGCAGTGTTACCGTATTGAGCTTGTAGCTTTGCTCGTGGTATGCCGTATACAGCTTCGTGAACTTCGCCTCATCCGTTTGTGTCGCTTTTCCAATCGCGGCAAGATTGCCAATATAACTGTGCAGCATGGCCTTCATGTAGGCTGTAACCTGTTCACCTTTTACTGATACAATATTCAAGTGTGCTGGCGCCCCTTTTCGAACACTAGCAGCATACCCTGACTCGAAAACAATTCCGCTATCCAGCTCACCAGAAACGATTTGTTCACGCATCATTTGTTCGTCGATGACTGTGACCTTGATAGATTCCAATCTCTCGAGAAACCGGATCGTGTCCTGCGTGATCACCTGGTCCCCATCTTGATTGATGATTCCGACATGGATCTTGTCGCTGCCTGCATTGCTGTAAAGGGTGAGAGACAGCAGAACACCTAGAATCGGCAAACCCAAGTACGTGAACCAGCTTTTTTTGCTGCGAAACGTCTCCATCAGCGTTTTCCGAATGAGCCATAGCATTTCATTCATACAAAAGACCCCTCCCTTCTGCGCATCGTGATAACAGAAATGATGATGAACGCCGTGGCAATGCTCACATTCATCGCAATCGCAAACCATGCGCCTCTCGGATTGTCTGTGTAGATGATTTGCATCAGACCTGTATTCGCCCAGTGAAGGGGAGAGAATTTGGCCAAAAGGCTGAAGAAACCGGTTGATTGATCAACGGGAAAATAGGCACCACCTACAAAGGAGGCGACTTGCGTAAAAATATTGTTGATAGCCCTTACCCCTTCACCTTTAAAAAGAAAGCTAATCCCCAGACCCAAGCTTACCGCGAGCAACACCTCTGTCAAAAGCACGAGGATAACCATTCCGTAGTGGTTGCCCCAATCTGCTTGGAACACGATTTTGCTGACTAAGACCACGACGAGCACGAAAAACAGATTGACGAGCGTACTGCCGATCATTTTTCCGGTAAAAACGGCACCTTTGCTGACAGGTGCTGCCATTAATCGTGTGGACGTTTTGTTCGTTCGCTCCTTGGTGAACAAATAACTCGCAGAATACATCGAATAGAGCCCAATCATGGTCGTCATCGCAATCGCGTAATAGTCGATTGCCCCCGGTTTTTTATTTGGATTCAAGGTCGTTTCACGAATAAAATCATCACGCTGTCCGGTACCCTTGACTATTGCCGAAGCAGATTCGGGATCTATCTGATAAGCTGCGGATGCGAGCGAGTACCGATCTGCAAAAACGGTTAGCATCCCCGCAAGGATATTACTTCCTATCGCATTCTTGCTGCTTCCATAAAACTCAATCCCCCCATCACTGACGACTGCGTACCCCGTATAGCGATCCGAGCGTACTTCCTCCTGCCCGTTCATGCCTGAACCCTCTTGAGCGACCTCCACTCCTTTATCACCCAATGCTTTGATAAACGAGTTCCACGCCGTAGACATTTGCTCATTCGTCCCGTTGCTTTTATACAGCAAGCGCATGTCTCCTACGGTCCTCGTATCGTCGAATGCATTGGAAAGGGCGGAACCTAATATCAGCATCAGGATGATGGGAAGTGCTAGCATAAACATGAACGTTCTCTTTTCGCGAAGGCTGGACTTGATTTCTATTACAGCGATATTCCATATATTCATGGCAAAGCCCCTCCTCTAGTCTCGCAAGTTTCGACCGGTTAAGGTCAAGAACACAGTCTCCAGATTCGGCGCTTGCTCTTCAACGGAGCGAATTTCTACCTGATCCTTGATGAATTGTTGAATGATCCGGTTCAGGTTGTTGATCTCCGTTTTCGATACGATTTTGATCGTATTCTCTTCTTGAAGCACCGCATTCACACCAGGAATCGCCTTAATACCTTCGAGGTTTAACGGTTCATCTGCCCTGACGCCAATCCAGATTTCCTTCGCGTCGGTAATAATCGCTTTTAGCTCCTCCTTCGATCCTTCCGCGATGACTTTTCCATGATCAACGATGGCAATGCGGGTGCAGATTTCTTCGACTTCCTCCATGTAATGGCTCGTATAAATGATCGTGCAGCCCATGTCGTTGAGCTTGCGCACCGAATTCAGGATATAATTGCGCGAATGAGGGTCAATCCCGACAGTAGGTTCGTCCATGATGATCAGCTTTGGTCGATGGGCAATGGCACAAGCGATATTTAACCGACGCTTCATACCGCCAGAGAAGTTTTTGGGAAAGCTAGTAGCTTTGTCACCGAGACCTACGAATTCAAGCGCCTCTTCCGTCCGTTCGCGCAACAGTGATCCACGCAGTCCATACAAGCCAGCAAAAAACCTCACGTTTTCATAGGCAGTCATATCCTCGTAGATGGCGATATCTTGTGGTACGATACCGATGTTCATTTTGGCGAATTTGCTGTGTTTCTCAATGTTTTTTCCCAGCAGGGTAATCTCACCCTTTGTTACGCGCAACAGAGAGGCGATCATGTTGATCGTTGTGCTCTTTCCCGCTCCGTTGGCCCCCAGGAAACCAAAGATTTCTCCTTCACGCACGTTCAAGGACATATTGTCGACGGCGACGAAATCACCGAATTTTTTCGTTAACTGACGAATTTCCAATACATGACTCACGTAACTCACTCCCTTCGTGGTTATGTCTGCATTGTAATAAAAAAGGATGCCCCTATGTCAGTGCATAAGTTCATCCCTTGGCATATGAGAATTCTCATGTTGTTTCTCATGATCTTTTTCATTCGTTGCGATAAGGCAGCAGTGTGGTCACGCTAAAGCCTCGCGTACCGTCTACAATCACCGTTCCACCAGCGGAAGCAGCTCTCTCCTCCATCCCGAGAATGCCAAGCCCTTTTACAACCTTTTCTGCACCCGCCCCATTGTCTGTAACCACTGCTTTAATGAATGTATTCAGTACCCGTACCTCTAGGGAAATCACTGTCGCCTTCGCATATTTAAGTGCATTCGTGACCGCTTCCGTCGCATTTTGCTGGATGATTTTCCACTGAATCGGTGTAATGACGTCAATGTCCCCGTCAAAAGTAAGCGTGGCTGACACTGTCTCTCTCGCAGACAGCTCATCGACAAATAGCCGAAGTCGATTGATTCCCAGCTCCTCCGGTCGTGGCTTCACATCCTTGAGTGTCACCCTAATTCGCTCCAGCCCTTCCTTCGATATTGCGATCGCATTGCGGAGCAGCTCGGATGCCTTGTCCTGATCAGTCGCCATCAGCAGTCGCGACGCTTCCATTTGTATCAGCGCACCTGCAACCGCATGCCCTACATCGTCATGAATTTGTTGGGAGAGGCGATTGCGCTCCTCTAGTTGAATGGTATAGGCTGACTGTCGGAAATACTCATGATTTTCGTTTAAGGTGCGAGTCAATCTGTATAAATCCTCTTTCTGCTTCTCCCGTTCAGCCTCCAGCCTGCCGAGCTTATCTGTCAACATACTGCCGCATCTATACAGAAAAAAGCTAAGCAAAGCCGTAAATAGAAACAAGGGCACCCATTCAGGTGGCACGATGAAAAATGGCAACAGCATACATATAAATACGACCACCGGCTGCTTATCAGCCAAGAATGCTAGCTCCAAAATATTGATCGGCAAGAGAAGTACAAACAACGGGTCAAGTATGAGTCCACTCGCTATCACGAACAGGATGGATAGCCCAACAAACCATTGCTGATGATTCCTCTTTTTCAAGATGAGAATAGTGAGATTAATAGCCAAATACAACAAGTACACAAGAATTTGCCACGGGTCAACTTCAGACGTCGGATGAGCAAGAAAAGAAGTCACGATGATAAACCCAAGCACCACTGCCTTATTAGCCATTGTCCATAATTCCATCGGTCGTGACCTCCTTTCAATCAGACATGTTCGTTTCGCCCGTCAAATAATAGATCGCGATCTGGGTACGGTGTTCAAGCGCTGTTTTATTCAAGATGGAAGTAATGTAATTCGCAACTGTTCCCTCGGAAATAAACAGCTTCTTGGCGATTTCCTTGTTCGATAGCCCTTTGGCGATCTGCTTCATGACATCGAGCTCCCGTTCCGTAAATAAGCTTTGGTCGATTTTGCTTTCGGTAGGGATGGCTGCTGTCATTTTGGGAGAAACGGTAGTGGACACGGTATCCGCACTCTTCCCTGTATTCAGGTTCATTTTGATCTTATCCAGGACGACATCCTGTAGCACATGATGGTTGTTATAGACACTCTTGATGGCATCTCGAATGCGGTTGGGATCATTGTTTTTCAATAAATAGCCGCGTGCACCCGCTTGTATGGCCTCGAGGACAAATTCGTCATCGTCGAATGTGGTCAAAATGAGCGGTTTGACCGTAGTATCGGCAGTCAGCACACGAGTCGCTTCCACTCCATTCATGTTCGGCATCCGAACGTCCAAAAGCGCGACGTCTACCTCGTTCTGTTTACAAAATGTCACCGCCTCGACCCCATCCTCCACACTCCCCACCACTTCAAACTCCTCGAAGCTCGTCAGGATGATTTTCATGCCTTCCCGTATAAACGAATTGTCGTCTGCGATCAACACTTTGATTTTCAAAGCAGCTTGCCTCCCGTCGAACAAACCCTCGACCGCATAAAGCGCGGACGTATATATTTTTCCCAATATTACCACTGTCCCGCTTTGCTTCACAATTGTAGAATCTCGCCCCCAATTGTTCTTACTTTCAGGTCACACATGGAAAAATTAACACTTCGAAAATATATAGACACGATCGCGCTACGTCAGTATGATAAATTACCTAAGCTCTCGTAACCAACATACCGGGGCCAATTTTTTGAATGGAATACTCTATGGAGGGGAATTTGTGGAAACAGCACAACTAAATAAAACGGCTTGGAACAGTGGGGCTTATCAAGCGTGGTTAAAACGCTTTGGAACACCTGCTGAGGCAGCGGCCAAAATTAAAGAAGACCCCCAAAAGCGAATCGGTAAAGTTTATGAGCACATGGGGGATATTCGCGGCAAAAAGATAATCAATTTACTCGGTTCAAATGGAAACAAAGCCGTTGCGCTCGCCTTACTAGGTGCCGACGTGACCATTGCCGATTTCTCTTATGAGAATGAGCAGTACGCCAAAGACTTGGCCGCAGCTGCCGACGTTGACCTGACTTACATCGTATCGGATGTATTGCAGCTACCTACAGATGTATTGTCTGGTGAGTATGATCTCGTTTTTATGGAATTCGGTATTCTTCATTACTTTTTGGACTTAACCGAATTATTCCAGGTGGTCAACTCGCTCCTGAGAAAAGGCGGCGTGCTCGTCCTCCAAGATTTCCATCCGGTATCCACAAAACTCATTTCCTCACGCGGAACGACTGCTACTATCCGCAAACATAAAGTAACAGGCGATTATTTCGACACCTCGCTTGAGGAAAAGGACATTGCTTTCTCCAAATTTCTTTCGAACGGCACAAATGTCACTGAATCAAAAGTTATGTTACGCCATTGGACATTAGGGGAAATCGTTACGGCCATTGCAAACAAAGGGCTGTTCCTAAAAATGCTGGAAGAGCTCCCGAATCTCTCCTCGGAGGTTTTTGACAAAGGAATCCCGAAAACCTTTACGATTATCGCCGAGAAATTATAATGAACGTTTGCCATCATCTTATTAAATTCCTACTACCGAACAGAGGAGATTTTCTCTCCTCTTTTTCTTTCACCCCCTTATAGACTGACGGTCAGTCGTATGGTAATCTGTATCCAACCACTTACTGACAATCAAAGGAGGCGCCGATGAAACGAATCGTGAAAGACCCTACAACACGGCGAGCAGAAATATTGGAAGCCGCCGGGGAGCTATTTCGAAATCAGGGTTATGTCCATACAACCGTGGATGCGATCATTCAAAAGGTGGGCGTAGCGAAAGGAACCTTTTATTACTACTTCAAATCGAAGGAAGAGATCCTCGAAGCATTTGTCCAATCCATGGTCGATACGCTTTGCCAAGAGTATAAAAAAATCGCAGATGACTCTTCTTTACCTGTCATGGAGAAGGTTCGCCAGATGCTGCGCAGCCAAAGCCACCCCATCGACAAGCAAGCCGAATGGATGGAAAGCTTGCATCGCCCTGAAAACAGAGAGCTTCACGAGCGTCTGAACATCGCCATTATCTTAAAAATTGCCCCTGTCCTTGCGCAAGTCATTGAACAGGGAAATAAAGAAGCTGTCTTTCATGTCGAGAATGCCTTGGAGACCGTTCAGTTCCTCCTCGCTGGCTCACAATTTTTAATGGAATCAGGCATTTTTCATTGGGAGCAAGCGGAACAGACGAAACGATTACAAGCCATGCAGGTGATTATTGAAAGATCACTGGGAGCTGCGCCGGGGTCCTTCTCGTTTCTGTAATGGATGATAAGGAGGAAAGACAATGAACGCTCATGACAAAGCCTTTCGCAGATTCCTGATCATTTGGTCGGGGCAGATGTTTTCAGCCATTGGAAGTGGACTTACTGCTTTTGCATTGGGTGTCTTTGTTTTTCAACAGACCCAATCTACCATGAGCTATTCGTTCATCATTCTCTTTTCTTTTCTCCCCTCCTTCCTCTTACTTCCCTTTAGCGGGGTGCTGGCAGACAGATTTGACCGCAAGAAAATGATGATCATTGGCGATCTCGGTTCCATAGCTGGTATCTTGTTCATCTTGCTTGTCATGCTGTCCGGGCGTATAGAATTATGGCACATCTATTTGGGGGTTGGCATCAGCTCGATCTCTGCTGCTATTCTCAACCCAGCCTTTAAAGCAGCCGTCTCCGATCTTGTTTCGGAAGAGATGTACTCACAGGCAAGCGGGCTCATCCAACTGGCAAGTTCAGCCCCATATCTTATTTCTCCACTGGTTGCAGGTTTTCTTCTTAGTGCTTTTGATATCCAGCTCGTCTTACTCATCGATATCATGACCTTCCTTCTAGCTGTCGGCGCCGTACTGATGATTATGAAACACGATGCCACTCCCCAGAAACAGGAAAGACAAAGCTTTTTTCACGAAATGTCTGAAGCCTTCCGCTATCTCCTTTCAAAGAAAGGGGTTTTCTCATTAGTTCTGTTAATGTCTGTCGTTTGCTTTTACATCGGGCTGCTGCAATCGCTTTTTGGGCCAATGATGCTGACATTAACTGATTCCAAGACGCTCGGTATTGCCCTCTCTGTATCTGCATCAGGCATGCTCGTCAGCAGCCTTTTGATCGGACTTTTCGGTATGGGAAAGAGCAAGGTGTTCATGCTGTCCTTCTCTCTCGTACTTGCTGGCTTGTTTTATGCCCTGATGGGTGCGTTTCCTTCCGTTTGGCTGATTACGGTTTTTGGCTTCCTCTTTTTCATCACACTTCCCTTTGTGAACACGAGCCTCGAAGTTCTCATTCGAACGAACGTCGAGAATGAACGGCAAGGCAGAGTATGGTCGATGATCACGGCTATTTCGCAAATCGGGTTCGTACTGGCATTTGGGTCGGCAGGATTTTTGGCGGATCATGTATTCAATCCGTTGTTTGATCCAGATCAATTGCTGGGCCAAACGGTCGGTCAGGTCATCGGAACGGGGGCGGGCAGAGGAATTGGCTTTCTGTTTGTTCTCTCTGGCGTACTTGTGGCGTTACTGGGAATCGTAATCGGACGTGCAAGGAAGATACGGGATTTGGAAGGAATGACAGTGAAAGGTATCCATTCGTACAAATAAAAATATTTTCTCAAAACCTATGCAACATATTCATATTTTCCTCCGTCTTGAATGTCGAGTTCATGAGACTTACACCTAGAAGGAGGAAGATTCAAATGAAAAAAGCTATATCTACTTCGTTGGTTGCTATTCTACTCGCAACAAGTGTACCTGCTGCTCTGGCGGCTGACCTGGAGAGCAAAGGAAATGGAAATGGGAAAGGCAAACCAGAAGTAAAGGCAGAAGCAAAAGATAAATCGAAAGAAACTTCTGTCAAAGAATCTGATACCGATACCGATAGCGACGATGAGAACTCAACCGAAGCTAGCACAGAAACCAACATCAAAGACGTAAAATTGAAAAAACAGCTAATCGAGCTTCGCCAAGAGCTCAAGCATACGGCTGAAATCACGGAAGATCAAAAAGCAAAATATGAGCAACTGGTAGCTGAACTGGAAAAAACCACTGACAAGCATGGAGCTTTGGAAGTTCAGCTTGAGCTTCTTCAGCGCACGTACCAAAAAGGAGATCACACACCATTCAAAAAGCTTGGAGAACTCCTTGAGGATACAGGCTCGACAGAAGTGAAAGCATTCGTAGATGGAAAACAGGTACAAGCGGATGTGGCACCTTTTGTAAAAGGTGGAAGAGCTTTGGTGCCTGTGCGTGCCATCAGCTCCGCATTGAAAGCGGAAGTGAACTGGAAGCCAGAGACTCGTACCGTAGAAATTACGCGTGGCGAAAAATCTATCACGCTGTACCTCGATAAAAAAGAAGCAACGGTAGACGGGAAAACCATTTCTCTGGACACTGCACCTGTACTGAAAAATGGACGTGTATTCCTGCCTCTGCGCTTCATCAGTGAACAACTGAACGCGGAAGTAAAATGGCAAGAAGAAGGCAAAATTGTCATCATCGACGACCTTCAAGCCTCTAAAGAATCGGAGCAGAATACAGACTCCAACGATACATCTGCAAAGTAATACAAGCAAGAAGCCCTCACATAGCTGAGGGCTTTTTCCCCTCAGTTCCCCTGGCTCATTTGGCATAGAAAAAAGATAGTGGTTCTCATTAGCTCCTCTTGGCTATGAGATCCGCTATCTTTTTTTGTTTTTCCCATTACTTTTTTGCCCATGACTTTGTGGGAGGATAGCGGCATTTGCCTCTTTTCTGCGCCTGAAAACAAGCTTTTTTCCCCTATAGTTAGTCCAGTCATGTCCAAGCGGTATTCATAAAATATGGTATGAACACGAAGGAGGTGGATGTATGTCTTGTGGTTGTAAGGATGGAGAAAAAAAACACGAGATTGAAAAAGATTGTGACACAGACATAGAAAAGGATTTCGACAGAGACGTGGACGAAAATTTTGACCGCGACCATGATCGTTGTCGTTGTGGCCGCCGCCGCTGCCGCCGTCGTCGTCGCTGCCGGTTTTGTTCCTTCTTCCGTCGCCGTCGTCGCCGCTGTCGTTTTTGTTTCTTCCGCTGTCGTCGTCACCGCCGTTGTAAGTAGTGTTCTTCTAATAATAATGAAAAAACGTCCGAATCATTTGACTCGGACGTTTTGCTTTTGCTACGCCCCAAACCTCTGGCGGTACCCGCATCTTCTGCATAATTCCTCGACGGCTTCCCTGCGAGCCCGCTCGCCATCCACAATATTGGACCGAGACCATTGCATCCGTCTCTACCATCGCCCATGCGGTTTCTGTAGCAACCTGTTACGTCCTCATCTCCGCCACTGTCGGTTTTGTTGCATCCGCTGCCGCCGCTGCTTGTAGCGTCACTCACCTGATTAAGAAAACGTCCGAATCGTGTTTTTCGGACGTTTTGATATTCTATTCTTTAGCTTTTCAGCTTCATATTCTGTAATCACTAAAACGAATTAATCAACTTTAACCATGATGAAACGAAATGTTCATCTAGTTTAATATAGAGCGATATGTAGTAACATAGGTTCCCACAGAAATCATTGAGAAATTTTGCAAAAGACCGTATAAAAAGCAATAATCCAAGTGTTTTACTTATTCGAAATAAGGGAATATATACCAAGTATTTTGTTATGATTACGTGTACGTCTATATTCTTTGAGAAATCAACCCTTTCAGTAAGATTTTTTTACTTAATAAGATTTTGTCTTAGATCATGTAATAATTCTATCCATTTTATATGATTCCGTATTTTTGGGGGATTGGATAATGCAAAACGTTACAATTGAAGAGAAAATAGTGAGGATTTTCCCATTTACACAGAGTATTTTTATAATCATAAATGATTCAAGAATTAAGTTTGTATTAAACCTTTTGAGAATAATAAACGCAATTGGGCTTACCGTAACATTATTTGGCTTTATATTCTATTCACTTGGCTATTCATTTTTGTATGGATACTATTTTGGGGGAGAAAATAGTTCCTCTATATCTACGTTAGACATGATTATTTATCCAGTTCCCTTTAGCCTTACCTCAGTTCTCCTAGTAAGTATGATATTAAGTGCCGGAGTAATTTTTTTTATTCTTGTTGTAAAAGGTATTATTAAGTTATTTAATGATCTAAAAAATAAACGCGGGAAAGAAGTTATCATTGCTTCAATAAGTTTTGTTGTATTTATATTTTTTCTTCTAACTGGTCTACATATTGGTTTATCGATATTTTTTGTGAGTGGTTTTACTGATTTAATGGACAAAGCGAAAGAATTTATTATAGTTTGGTTGGCACCTTTGTTAATTGCAATAACCTTATTAGCATTTTTAAGACTTAGTATGAATCCAATTTCTTCGTTTTCTGGAATCTTATACGGAATAGTTTCGTTATACATATCTGCAAAGTATTTAAATATTGGAAAAGAATACATTTTCCTGAGTTTCCTTCCAATGATTACGTTTGCTATTATTCTTTCTTTTTTTGAGAAGTTTATTTACACATCTAGACTATACAGAACTTTTATTTGCTTTCCTTTTCCAGCTATAATTTTTATTGTGGTCAACGGTTCACTTGAATTTAAGATATCCGATACATGGTTATTAGTCTTATCTATTATTATTTCTATTATTATTTCTAGAATGTACAAACTCAAAGATACTGAAATACAAAAGAATAATGGAGATGATCCCGTTATTACTGTTATTGAGGCTTTTTCAAATAAATGGTGGGGTTTTAGTATTCTTATAGTTCTTACTCTCTATATGGGGACATTGATTACTACACTTGTTGCAACTGCTGGAGAACATGTTAGGAGTAATACTCCAACTAGGTCTTTAGTGACTATAAAGGATGAAAAAGCAAACATAGCTATCAGAGGTAAAATTGTCGCAGTGAAAAATGACATAATCTATATTTCAAATGAACAATGGAAACTAGAAATTATCAAAGACACTCCTATTAGAACCTGCTGTGAAGAAAATACGCCATTAAAAACACTGAGTTTGGAAAAGTAATACTTACATGTTCTGACTTAAGTAACTTAAAGATAAATTTATTATCACGTAAGCGTTGATCTTTAAGACACAATAATATCAATCTAAAGATAAGGAGTTACATTGGTAACTCCTTACTCATCTCCCTACCCAAAATTAAGCTCCAAACCTCTGGCGGTACCCGCATCTTCTGCATAATTCCTCGACGGCTTCCCTGCGAGAAAATCCATCTATCAGGTTATTGGCCCGCTCGCCATCCACAATATCAGTGAAAGAGGTCTGATTGATATTCCCTAGATTAATAACCCCTTCCCCATCGAGACAGCACGGCACAACTGTTCCATTTTCGAGAATCGCCGCCTGCGAGCGTAGGCCATGGCAAAAGCCTTTTCCATCATCCTCAGGCGCTGTCAGACTCGGCCACTGGAATTCGTAATCTTGGTTCAAATACACACGATCATCGATTTTTACCCCGCTGCCCGGCATTACTTTTTCTTCAATTCGATAGTCCAGCCCAAATTCTTTTTCAATCACTTCGAGCGTCTGGCGGTTTCTACTCTTTTGAATGTTCGTGGCGTTATCCTGTGTCAAATTCCACAGACGGAAAGAAAAAATCACTTGATGCTCCTGCGCTTCTCGAACAAATGAAAGAATTTCCCGCAAGTAACCTTCGCGGTTGGTTGAGCCGATATGTCCATCAAAGCTGTGAAGCGAGAAATTCATTTGTCGGAGCGCAGGCTTGCCTAGCAATTTATGCCGATTTTTCGCGATCAGCGTTCCATTTGTGGTGATATTGACCTTGAAGCCTTTCTCATGACTGATATCGAGCAGCTCATCAATTTTGGGATGAAGAAGCGGTTCCCCTTTGACGTGCAGGTAAATGTAATCCGTGTGCGGTTTGATCTCATCCAGCCTTTTCGCAAAGTCTTCTACTTTAATAAAACTTTTACTGCGCTCCGTTGGCGGACAAAAGGTACAGGCCAGATTGCACACGCTGGTGATTTCTATATAGACTTTCTTAAATGTTTTCAAGATGTTATCCCCATTCCAGATGCCTATGAATTTACGGCAGTCGTTTGTTGCTACAAACATAGTAACATAGGAGTCCTCAGATTAGGGCAATATACGGTTCTGTCTAATAATCCCTATTCAGCAAACAGGAATTATTTTCTGATACAATATACAGTAGGGGCTGCCGACTCATCCCCTTCCTTTTTCATAGTCCTCTTTTAGCATTCCGTATATCTCTAGATCCACGATTCCTTTTCCCGACCATAGCGTTGCTTGTCTGAATGTTCCTTCCTTCATGAAGCCATTCTTCATCAATACTTTCTTGGAGTTCTCATTCGGAGGCATCACTTCCGCCTGTATTCGGTTGACCTTGACATCCATGAACAAAAAGTCGAGCAATATGCTTACCGCTTCCGCCGCAATCCCTTTTCCCCAATGCGCTTCGGACAAAAAGTAGCCAATCGTCACCATGTTTACCCTTTGATGAAAGTCGAAAGCTTCGATAATGCCAAGCAAATGATCCGGGTTATCATTGGCGAATATCCCCCATTTGATCCTGGATTTTTTCAGATAGTCTCTCTCAAAATGCCCGATCATGCTTTTCACAGTCGCTTTATTATGCTTGGGGATAATGCCGCAGTATGCAAATACATGGTCATTGCTGTAGATTTCAAATACTTCGTCCAAATGCTGCTCTTCGATTTTCTTCAAGGTGAAACGATCTGATTGTAAAATGGGAAACTGGTTAAAAAGTACGTCAATGTTCATGATTTCAGCTCCATCTTTTGAGATTACCTAACTTCTTAGTTTTTCCAACACAGCTCTTTTTCCTCCTTATCCACGATCATCATTCATTTCAAGAAGAGTAGATAGACAGCCATAATCCCTGAATCTGCAAGAATATGACTGACAATCGAACCCATCAGTGATGTGCTCTTGTTTCGCATATATCCCCAAATCATTCCCGCCAAAAATACTGGCAAAATCATCGCGATATTATACGGCCAGCTAAACAAAGGAATGATGGAGAGGAAATGATACAGACTGTAAAACAATGACGTCAGCAAAATCATGGTTCGCTTTGTCTGTTTTCCTTCCAGCTTTTTAAATAAATATCCTCTCCAGTAGATTTCCTCAAGAAACGGGTTGATCACCAGCAAAACAAGGATAAGCCAAACGACAAGATTGCCTGAGAAATCCCATTGTACCAATAAATTTTGCAGATCCTCCTTATCAAACAAAAAGCTGTGAAAGAAATATCCCGCAAGAATCATGGTGAGAAAGAAAAGAAATCCAGTCAAAATGCCGTGATACATATTGGGGCGGTTAATTACCAATCCCATTTGCCTGAATGTGTCCCGCCATGTATTTCTTTTCAAAACGATCATGTCCACAAACGGAATCGCAAACAGCCACCCGTAAAAAAGCAAAAACGTTATGGGCACACTACTCATGACTTGTAAACCCAAAAAGATCATAATCGTTGGCCCTAGAAATAACAGAACATGCTTCATCATATCCCCACCAAATCATGGCTTGTTTTTACTAACAAGATTGTAGCGGGGATCACAAAAAGCGAGTAGTACCAACTTCGCGTAGTACCAAAAAAAACGAGGGCATGGATCACTCCAGCCCTCGTACTTATTTATTTCTATCCAATCATTTAAATGAGCATCCCTGCAATCGTTGCGCTCAACAGATTCGCCAAGGTTGCTGCAACTACTGCACGCAAGCCCATCTCCGCAAGGTCTGATCTTCTTGACGGAGCAAAGCCGCCCAAGCCGCCAATGACCATAGCCAGCGCAGCCAGATTGGCAAAGCCGCAAAGCGCGAAGCTGATGATCACAACGCTTTTTTGCGACAAATTCGCAATCTCAGGAGCAAAAGCCGTGTACGCGACAAATTCGTTGAGGACAATCTTTTGCCCGATGAAAGAACCGGCTTTTAGCGCTTCCTCCCATGGAACCCCGATCATAAAAGCAATCGGCGCGAACACGTAGCCTAAAATGTGCTCAAGCGTCAACGCTTCTATTCCCACTAACCCGCCAAGCCAGCCAATAATCGAGTTCAGCAAGAAAATCAACGAAATAAACGCGAGCAACAGTGCACCGACACCAGCAGCTACTTTTAGCCCGTCTGAAGCTCCGCGAGCAGCCGCGTCAATGACGTTTCTGGACTCTGTATCTTTCATGACTTCCACATGTTCCACTCTTTGTGGCTGTTCTGTTTCGGGCATTATCATTTTCGCAAGCAACAAACCACCCGGCGCTCCCATGAATGCGGCGGCCAGCAAATATTCAATCGGAACCCCGAGCATCGCATACCCACCGATCACCGAACCCGAAACGCACGCCAGTCCGCCTGTCATTACAGCAAACAGCTCGGACTTGGTCATTTTCTCAATATAAGGCTTTACAACAAGTGGGGCTTCAATTGGACCCAAGAAAATATTTGCAGAGGCTGACATGGATTCGGTTTCGCTCGTTTTGAGCACCCGAGACAAAAATCCACCGATGATTTTCGTCGCCCACTGCATGATTCCGAGATAATACAGGACCGAAATCAAGGATGAGAAGAAGATAATGATCGGCAATACTTGCAGGGCAAACGTAAAGCCTGCATTCTGTGCACCGAGTATCCCGCCAAACAAGAACTGGATTCCGGCATTCGTCGAATCAATGATGCTTTGTACGATCGACGCCAAGTACTCCAGAAGCTTTTTCCCAAAATCCCATTTCAGTACGACCAAAGCAAAAATAAACTGAATCGCAAACGCACCAATGACCGTTCTCGGATGAATTGCTTTCCGATTTTTCGAAAACGCAATGGCTATTAAAAAAATGCCCAGGATGCCGAGAACTCCCCAAATGTATTGCATGAACGTATCCTTTCTGTATCGCCAGCTGTGTCGATATCTAAGATGACTTGCTTTGTTCTAGATCGCTTTTTTCGCTAATTCTGTCATGTAATCAAAGAATGCATCACGATCTACGTCATAAACCACATGTACAGGGCGTCCGTCAGCCGTCTCAACAGTTCGGCCTTGGCTTGCCCCTTCTGTAATCACGATGCTGTTAACCGTTTGAACCTTTACAAGATCACTATTGCCAACAAATGCTGTGGTTAATACATCCCACAGGTAGTAAGTCGAGTTGGTCGAGAAGTGTACGAGCGGCGGCACCATTGCGTAGCATTGACCCAAGAAGTCCACACCGATATGCTTGCGCTCTTTTGCCCAGCGCTCACGAACATCTAGTGTCAGTGGGACCTGGTTCGTGCTCTCCAGTGCGACCAAATCAATCTTCATTCCGCTTTCCCATACGCGAGCAGCCGCTTCCGGGTCCCAGAATACGTTCCACTCTGCTGTTCCATCGTGCTCAGGCTCATGCACGTTTCCTTCTTCGCGGAATGTTCCGCCCATCCACACCAGGCGCTCTACTTTTTCTTCGATAGTTGGATCGATATCCAATGCACGCGCAAGGTCAGTCAAAGGACCGGTAAACAGTAAGGTCGTTTTTCCTTCCGTTGCACGCAGCGTTTCAATAATGTGAAGATGCGCAGGCTTGTCCGCTACTGGCGTAATTACTTCTCCTGATTCATTGAGCAAGGGCAGTGCGTCTACATAAAATGCATGCATGCGCCAGTCCTTTGGAAAGGGATTTTTCCCGCGGGAATTGGACTCTGCTACATCCAAACCGCCTTTCCCAAAACGATCAATGATTTTCCGGCTTGCAAACATCGCTGGTTCCAAGTAGCAATCCGCTGGAATGACAGATACCCCCGTCAGATTCACATTGTCCATTTGGAGCAGCAAGAATAAAGAAATTAAATCATCAACGCCGCCATCATGATTAAAGTAAATGTTTTTCTTCATCATTATGATCTCCAATCTCATACTTGAACTTGTAAAAAGTACATGTAAATCACTATTATTTGGAACCCTTCAAAAAATAATACTAAAGTTTCACTAAAAAATATATAACCATTATGAACATCACAACAGGAGGACAAAAAAGAAAGACTATCCTCCAGCAGAAAATCTACTTTCGGGATAGCCTCTAAACCACTTATTTGTTTAACAGATGGAATACTTGCTCTACGTCTTTGTCACCTCGTCCTGAAAGGTTAACAATCAGGATTTGCTCCGGGGAAAGAGTGGGAGCCAACTGCAAGGCATACGCAATAGCATGAGCGCTTTCCAAGGCGGGAATGATCCCTTCCGTTCTCGATAGTTCTTGAAAAGCCGCCAATACTTCTTCATTCGTCACCGTGTAGTATTCCGCTCGTCCACTTACTTTTAGCTGGCTGTGTTCTGGGCCAATACCAGGATAGTCCAACCCGGCAGCAATCGAATACGTTTTTTGAGGTTCACCATTCTCATCCAGCAACACCAGGCATTTAAAACCATGAATGACGGCTGGAACCCCTTTGGTCAACGTAGGTGCCTGATCAGGCTCAACACCAATCAGTCGTACGGATGGTTCCTCTATATAATGGGCAAAAGCTCCAATCGCGTTACTGCCACCGCCAACAGCAGCGATAACCGCATTCGGCAAACGACCTTCTTTTTCTAAGATCTGTCGTTTGGATTCTTCACTGATAATCGCTTGAAAATACTTTACCATCGTAGGGAAAGGATGCGGACCAACCGCAGATCCCAATAGATAGAACGTATTCTGGTAGTTTTGCACCAAATCATTCAGCGCTTCATCAACCGCATCCTTCAGTCTGCCTTGCCCTTTGGACACCGCTACCACTTTTGCCCCTAAAAGCTCCATGCGAAAGACATTTAATGCTTGTCTTTTCGTATCCTCCGCGCCCATATAGATCACACATTCCATGCCAAACATCGCGCAAACCGTCGCGGTAGCAACTCCATGCTGTCCTGCACCCGTCTCGGCAATAATACGCTGTGCACCCATTCGCTTTGCCAGAAGGATTTGCCCGATGACATTATTGATCTTGTGAGCACCCGTATGGTTTAAATCTTCTCGCTTTAGATAAATTTTGGCACCGCCGAGTTTTGCAGTTAAATGACGAGCAAACGTCAACGGATTTTCCCGACCAATATATTCTTTCAGATAATACTTGTACTCTTCGATAAATTCCTCATCATCTTTATACCTTTCAAATTGTTCAGCTAAATAATCTAATACTTCCTGTAATTGTGGAGGCACAAAGCTTCCTCCGAACTCCCCGAAATATCCCTTTTTTGTCTGTTCTGTCAACGACATGCTCATCTCTCCTCAGCTATAGCTAGTCCTCAATCCTTCCTTGCATTTTATAAGATCAAAAGAGAGTGTGTCAATTTTGTTTTATGATTATTCAGAATTCGTTAGTTTGTTGGTAGTTTTTACAAAACCATCATTTTAGCTTCACATTTTCCCAATACAGATCGGGTAGTCTAACAAAAGCGGTTCATTACGTCGTTTCTTTATTCGGAGGGATATCATGAAGTTTCACTTTCAAAAGAAAAGCTTGCTGATCGCAACAATTGCGGCTCTATCCTTGATCGGAACACAAGGAGCAGGTGCAACGCAAAATGTAACAGGAGCACCCGTTGTAGCCGAAATTCATGAATGGAAAAATCCTCCTGCGCTCGCTGAAGGTATTAAAGAAGGCGGCTTCTCTGGTCTGGTGCATCTTCCTAACGATCCTCCTTCTATTTTTTATACATTGGCTGACCGTGGACCAAATGGGCAATATGGCAAGGACGAGCTGCGTACGTTCCCTGACCAAAACTACACCCCACGCTTGTACAAAATCAAAGTGGAGAATGGAAACATTCACGTTTTGGAAACCATCAAGCTGCGTTTGCCACAAGGCAAGATCAACTCTTTTACGAAAACTACCTATATTAGTGGATTGCCGAACCTTGCTGGCCCTGATGAAGTTCCCTACGATGTGACGGGAACAAAAAAGATTAGTTACGATCCAGACGGTTTGGATTTGGAAGGCATCGCTTACAATCCGGTCAACGATACCTTTTGGTTATCCGACGAATACCGCCCATCCATCATTCAAGTAAAGCGTGACGGTACAATCCTGGGCCGCTATGTACCAAAGGGCACCAAAGAAGCCCTGCTTGCCGCAGGTGCAAAGATGGAGATTTTTGATACGCTGCCAGCCGTCTATTCCAAACGCATTGCAAACCGTGGCTTCGAAGGTATCACTATCTCGCCAGATGGCAAGTTCTTGTATACTTCGATCCAAAGTCCAATGGCACTCCCTGATAAAAAGACAGGCGAAGCTTCCCGTAATTTGCGCATTTTAAAGATGGATCTCGCCACCAAAAAAGTCGTCGGCGAGTACATGTACATCGCAGAGAACGCGAAAGATTTCGTAAAAGTGAAACAGAAAGACGTCGTCATCAGCGATTTGGCCGCACTCAGTCAGGATGTTTTACTGATTGACGAGCGAGACAAAAATGCCGGTGCAGACGCACAGCTAAAGCGTATTTACAAAGCAGATTTTTCGAAAGCAACCAATTTGCTCGGTACGTCAACAAGTGAGCATGACTTCGAAAAACTCAGTGTTGCCCAAGTGAAAGAAAAAGGAATTGTGCCGGTTTCCAAGGAATTGCTGGTGGATGTAGCCAAGCTGAATTATCCACATGAAAAGCTGGAAGGGCTAGCGATTGTGGATAATAACACGATTGCCATTGTGAATGACAATGATTTCGGCGTAGATGGCTATGACGAGAAGGGTAAGATTAAAATCAACAGCAATCCGACGCAGATGTATGTGATTAAAGTAGGTAAGGATTTGAAATAAGTAGCAAAAGAAGAAGTCCTGCACTTTCAAAAAGCGGCAGGGCTTCTTCTTAATGTATGAAGTGTTATTAGTCCACATTTATTTAGAACTCTCAAATACAGTCGGCGTAAATAGTATGAGAAAAGCCTCGCGGTTGATTTATGTCCGCGAAGCTTTTCCTTAGTTAAGGTATTTTCATTCATACAACTTCGATAAAAAGTCTGTAAATGATGAGGCGACTGGCGTGATGGCTTCTCTTTGCCATTCTTCGAGAGATTTTTCTTCTAGTTCATCTTCAGAAAGATCTTCCATTGTAACAATAAACTCGTGATTTACAAATACAACAATTGGTTCTGCATTCTTTCCATTAATGTAGTCGAAGCAAATTTGACCACCGCTAGCATCGTATCCAATAGGAAATACTCCGTCAGGTAGACATTCCTTAACATCCTCATATGCTGTTAGAATATAGTATTTCCCAACCCTACTACTAAGGCTATAAAATGTATTAAATACTTTCCCTTCTACTTCCCCGTAATCAAAGCCGCAGGGAGTAGGAGCTCCCTCATTATTCTCAAGCATACACTCTACGAAATCCCTAGGAAATCGGATCCCCATTGCACTTTCTACTTCTTCGATATCTTGAATGTCTATTTTCTCTGTGCAGCATTCAAATGTTACATGATTTGGAACTGTCATGTCATTACTCCCTGTGAAAGTATTTCGCAATCATCGCACCACTTTACTTATATCGGTAATTCTTACATTTCATTGAAACAAAAAAGAAGGGGCGTGATCCCCTTCCTTTGCCACTCATTCCATCTCTACTGCTTTTTTTCTATAACGACGCCCAGGTGTTTTCAAGCCACTGATCAAAATCAGCACCTTTTTCTCCCTCGTAGGTATCATAGATATCGCTTCTCATTTTTTGCAGTTTCTCTTTGAATTCCTCGAACGTATGATCTTTGGGCAAGCTTTTCTTAATTCTTACCAAGGCTTTCGTTGCGCCTTTGATCAAGTCGCCTTTTTTCTGAGAAGGTAATCGAACACCTACCCCAAATGCTTTGAGCTTATGAAAAGCAGTCTCTTGCACTTTGTACACCGTATCGTTTTCCACGATACGAGTCAGCAATTGAATCGTTTGCTCATGCTTCCACTGTCCCAGTTCTTCAACAGCCTCTAAGCGCTCTCTCCAATTCGATGTTCGATTAGTCGCTTTCTTTAATTCCTCAAAGTTTGGAGGAAGCTCGTTTTTCATTTCAGTTTTATTCAATTCAATCTATCTCCTTCTGACTATCATTCTTCTATTATGACACTACGTCACCCAAATAACACCACCTGCTCACATATAATGGCTCAACTTCAACATTTGGAAGATATTATTGTCAAAAAAGCTCCTTGCCGCTCATGATGATGAGGCAAGAAGCTTTTTCATTTTTAATTCGGCACGGAATACAAAGACATGATACGTCTTGCAGCTTCCTGATATCCGCCAGCGTTACGCAAGGAGTCCCCTACCTGTATTGCACGCTCTTTGTAGGTGGATTCGTTCAACACTTGCATCAATGCATCCTTCAAAACTGTCGGTGTAAGCTGCCCTCTATCTAACGTAATCCCCGCTCCTAACTCCTCCACCCGCTTCGCTACAATCGGTTGATCAGAGCTTAGTGGAATCATGACGAGTGGCACATGAAAATAGAGAGCCTCACTCGTACTGTTCATGCCAGCATGTGTAATAAAAGCATCGGCGTGCCGGAGCACTTCCAGTTGCGGAACGTACGGTTCAACGATGAAGTTGGGTGGAATATGGTCTACGAACGACTCCAGCTCCGTGTCTCTTCCGCAAGACAGTACGAATTGAGCCGGAATATCTTGAAAGGCTACAAAGCACATTTTGTACAATTCCACATCTTTGGTCAGAATACTGCCCATGGAAATGTATACGATCTTATCGTGTGGAGAGCGAAGCTTTTCAAACGGAAAAGAAGGTACATCAGGACGCGAAGTAATAGAAGGTCCTGTAAAAATGTAACTATCGTCCAGCTTGTCAGCATCTGGCTGGAATTCACGGCTGGTAAAGACAATCTTCATGTCCCCATACTGGCGGGTAATATCTTCAATGGCAGGTACGGCTACGTTGCATACACGAGCGATGCTCTGTGCAGTCTGTGTCACTCTTTCATAAAGTGCATCTACATCTACATCACTTGCTTGAAACACTTCGACAATCTGGCTGAGCGGTTCAGCAAAGGCCAGGTTGGTTACGGAGCAAATCGTCGGGATTCCTAACTTCTCCCCTAAAATCGCCCCTCCCCAACCAAACAAGGAGTCAAAAATCAGGTAATCAAATGATTCGTTTTCTATCTGCGTAAGAATTTCGGGAATGCGGGGTTCAATAATGCCTCGCAACATAAAATCGGTGAAATGAAGAGGGTGTTTGAATTCTGTTGGGTTAAAGCCTAAATCACGAAATACTTGTTCATCCATTTGATATGCGCGGAATAGCGCCCCAGTCTGGGCAAGTCTATCCCGATATTCTTCTGAGCACATATAGACGACTTCTTCTCCGTTGTCGACTAGCTGCTTCACTAAACCCAATGTAGGATTCACGTGACCATCTGCTGGAATCGTAACATACAATACGCGTGCCACTCACTCCACCTCCAAAAGAATATCCAATTAGAAAATGTTTCCATTTCATTATAGGTCAGATGGATGGTGAAAATGGGTAAAATCCAAATATTTCATAATTTGTTCAATATTTTATATGAAGATGTTTAGTATTGTGCGCATGTTTTCATGTCATCTTTAGGTTGTGAACTTTTCATCATATAAAAGCGACAAAACCCCTTGTATCCCAAGGATTTTCGTCGCTTTTAATCGAGCATATTCATCTTCTATTTCTTTACAGGACTGCGTCGGCGGTGTTGCTTTTGGCGGGCCGCCTTCCTAATTCAATTTCTCCTCCACACAATCTCAATCCACACTTGATAAAGAACTCCCGGAAAAGAAGGGAATGGCTGGTTTCCTCATGTATCTTTAACACAAAGCGCATTGCTTCTTCTACACTACATTTAATATTTTTTTTAGCCCTCTTTCAATTTCCCCCTTCTTAATTACTAATATTGCATTCCTTCTACATTCATTTGCTCGATTGATAAGATTATTAACATATTCATCGATTGATATATTTTCTTCGTGAAAGATCTCTTTTACCCTTGAAGAGAAATGTTTGATTAAAGATTCTTTCTTTAAGTATTCATATTTTTCCTCTGAGAACTTTAGAATCAGAAATTCGATTATACCAGTTCTTAAGTAATAATTATTAATCAATTCAACGAAATTACTTTCCGATAACTCAAAGAAATGATTAATGAAAAATACCCTAAAATCGTTTTCTACAGCGAGTTGCTCCAATGTGTATGTAACTTTTTTACAAAGGCTATACAGGTGCAAGGAGAAAAATTGATCGTGCAAGAGATTAGGCGCTTTAATCATCTCTTTCAAAAATTCAATTTTCCAATCCTGATAATAAGAGTTCTTCCCACTATTAATTTCAAAGTCGTAAAAAGAAAAAGGGGAGGGTCTGTTTTCAGAAAAAATATAATTAAATTTAAGAAGCCTTGCATAGGACAGGTATCTTTCATTCAAACACATGTCCAAAATTTCTTTGTTGAGTTGCTGCATGTGGAGATTTTTGTAAATAAATCGTATTAAATTACAGTCAATTCTATGTCCTATGTTACTATCATTCATTTTTTGGCAGACGAACTTTTGAATACCTTCTTTACTAGATGTTTCATCCCACCTTGATGTTTGTATTATTTCACGAAAAAATAAAACATCCTTTTGCCATTCCAACGATTCACCTGTGTATAGCATATGATAAAAAATAAAAGAGACACGATATTTATAATCCAATTGTTTCAATATAAACTTAGCATACTCTTTATTCTGCAAAGTATAATGCATACGGATCAAATAGTCATAAATTATTTCTTTTGTTTGCTTGTCAAAATGTTCAGTTGAACTATATGAATGACTCGCACCCCAAAAGTACGAAAAGTAACTGACTTTAAAATCATTGAAATAATCCTTATAAAGTTTCAATAGTTCGTACAGATATGATTTGTAACTCTCAACTAATATATCCCTATTATTTGGTTTAGCATTTCTAGATTCTTGAACAAATTTATAGCAACACCTGTTTGTCATAACACGATGTATCTCTTCTAAATCTTCATAGGACCTAATGTGTTTCTTTATGACAGTCGGTATTTTAAAATACGTGCATTCTTTTTCTCGCCAGCTATCTACATCAGAATATATTGTAATTATTCTAGTAACAGCCGATTCATTATCGATAAAATCGCCGTTTGACACACTTTCGAAAACAGCATTATCATGCAATCTGTAAATAATTAGATAATCCTTTAAACTTAACTCAAAACTACATTTTTCAATCTCGTTATATAATTCAATAAAAAGTTCGTTTATAAAATGCGGCATATGCTTATGCTCTCGATTTAATAATTTGTCCATTATATAATTATTATATTTTTTGTAGTGTAAATCACCGAAAACTTCTTTCAATATATAAATTAACACCTCAGACTGTTCTTCCCTTTTTAATGTACCTATCATATTAATAATTATTCTAATGAAAAGGTCAGAGTTTTTCTGTCTATAGCAGTATTTAAAATACTCCTTAAATTCATTAGCGATTTCCTCTTGAATTTTCCATTTTTGAGATAAGCTATTCTTCTCTAACATGTCATAGAAAAACCTTAGACTATTCAAACTTTTAAAAAATAGATATGCATAGAGCAGAAATATAATAAAAACACTTGCTTCCCAAAAACGCTGTAATAAAACATTTATTTGAAAATAGTTTAATTTAGTTAAAAATTCGTCAGTTAGGAGGGGATACAAAGTAGAGTAAAATAATAAAATTTTAAACATAGTCGATTTAAAAATGCTAAAACCTAAGTTTTTGATGAAATAACTTTTAGTAGTACTCTTCCCCCAGTATTTATCTTTATCGTTTTGAAGTGCGTAACTGATAGTGAATTGCAAGAAAGTATATAATATACCGTATAATGTTAAAATACTTATGACTAATGGAATATAATTTTCTTTTTTCCCAAATTGAATAAAATTATATTTTTGTTGTAATGACCAGAATACAGCAATCAATATGAAAGAAAGTATACCTTTAGTTTTACCTTTTAAAAATTCATTATTGAAAAAAGAACTAAGCACTGTTTTCTGTATATTAGCGTAAATGAATTTCAAAAATGAAAGAATAATAATAATTGAAAGAAATACAGATCCTAAAATAATGATATTTTTCCATATGAAATTTACAAGCTCCACTCGTATTTAACCTCCTAATATATTTTTTGTTGTCTTAAAGACTTTAGTGTTAAAATAAAAAACTTTTACAGGAGTAGGGTCGAATCATTTACAACACACTGTTTCGGTAATTGTTTAAATAGATCACAATCTAACCCTTTGTACATGATTAGAGTATATTAATGCCCATCCATTGTAAACTAAAATAAGATCATATGTTCTTGCGAATCAAGAGAACATCAAAGAAGCCCAAACAATTTTTTTGCTTGAACTTACCTCACTACAAAAATTGTATATTTAGAACAAAATTTATTTTGTACTGTCTAACAAACTTCCATATTTTATCCGCTAAAATTAATTCCCCGATTAAACTAATTCAATCTAAGATTTTTAAAGCTTAGATAAAAACAGGGGAAAGACTTTATCTGATCAATCTCTGCTCTCCCTCTGTTTTTTGATCTAAAGTTCAGTTGCTTTTTATATAAGCGAATAGTTTTTAAATATATTTATTTTAACCAATAACGCAACTGACTTCACATACCCTGTGTGTATTAGGCTCCACTTTACCACTTGGACAAAATCCTTAATTTACAAGGAGTTTAACTTCTTTACTTTTTTGAGATAGTGAAAATATTCCTCTCGAAGCGGGTGCTTTTTACTCAACCACGGTTTGCTATCTTCTCCTGTGTAGTGAATAATGGCCGGGTCTATTCGCAGGTTGCTTTTATAAAGATGCTTAGACTGATAATTCCACTTTGTGTCAAGTTGAAGCCAATTATCATGAAGAATCGCATTCATCGGATCTTGACTGGGATAACGAATAATACTTTGGTTCTTTTTCATGTAATCCATAATCTTTTTTGTGATGTTATGCTCTCTCCATTTTTTCAAATTCATGACTAATACTCCCGCATTAAAGTAATCACAGCCATCAGGAATAGCCAGATCGGCATGTCTTAACTTGTTTACCCCTTGCCAAGAATCCATCACCGCCGCAAGGAAATATTGATCAACTTTTGTGTTCCATAATGGCGTGATGTCCTTTTTAATAACGATATCACTGTCCAAATAAATCACTTTTTCAACTTCTTTGTCCAGCAGGTCGGGAATAGAAATTCGATGATAAGTTTCTTGAGTAAGATGATCACGGACGAGGAATCCATCATATAGGGTCGGATCAATAGTTACATATTTGATTTGAGCATGGAATCGTTTCACAGTTTTCGTTAAGATGGATTTATTTTTCCCAGAGACTTGGCTGTCAATGACGTGAACGATGACTGGGTTTTTCGAAACCTTATTTTCAAAAAGGGAATATAACATAACTGCGAGATGTATAGCAAAACCATCATTAACGGCTGTTACAATATGAATCGTGCCCACTATTCTCCCACCCCATATCCTTATTGAGCTATATATACACACTATTCATGGACAGCGTTGGTTTGTGTGATGAAAATACCTAATTATTTCTAGATGGGAGCACAATTCACAGATGCAGACTTCCGCTGATGCGGCTTTTTTCTGTGAGCGATCAGAAAACCGTTATACGACTAGAGCATGTTCCAACCATCCCCATAAAATATATAAGCGCTGTGAGAACGGCTCGAATTCGGCAATGACCTTATCCCCCAAGTGCGGGTATGGGGGTAATTTGTCCAAGCTCCAAACTGGGAACAAGAAAGTACCTATTTAAAAGGGTGATGAAATATGATCTCCTTTGTGGTTGGCAGAGGTATGGGCCATCTCGGTAGATGCATTAGCATAACGGAAAAATTGCAGCACCACCATCTTCCCATTCACGTGTTTGCCTTTCGGGAAACACATGGCTATTTATCGAAAAACCTGCACAATGACGTCCAATTAAAAGCCTTTAAATCCAAAAAATTCGAGGATGGTAAACAAACCACACTATTAATAAATGATTGGCGCTCCGATGTGCCTCGATTTCGCAGTGAGGGGAAAGTCAGTGCAAACACAAAGCTCGTGACCCTCTATCACAGTGACTTTATCATCGATAAAAATGATTCAGCCCCGATGCAGGAATACAAAAACCGCATTGTAGAAATCGCCAATCAATCCGATATCTTTCTGCACATGAATCTTATACCACCTAAGCAGGCCCATCCGCAAATGAACTGCATCTATATCCCTATTCCTTTAATCACCAGGGAAATCAGCCAGTCCCCGGAAGAAGTAAGACGCATGTTAGGTCTTCAGAAGAACGAGTCATTTATTCTGGTTCACATGGGTGGCGGACTCGCTAACCGTTATGAACAGATCGTGAAGTGGTACGATCAAATAAACTCGCTTGCCAGCCGTTATCGATTTGTTGTAGCTGGTCAATTGGCAGATGAAGATTACCCGTTCGATGAAAGAATCATCAAAGCCCCTCTCATCCCGAATGGCAAAAACCTTGTACAGGCGGCCAGTCTGGTTATTAGCAAACCGGGTATGGGCATTTTAGGAGATTGCATCTCTACAGGGACCCCCTTGCTTTTCCTTCCGCCGGATGATGCAGAACGCGAGCAAAAAATAGATATGCTACGCGAAATAGCCAATAGTGATAAGGTATCGATCCAGGAACCGGAAGAGCTTGTACCAAAGATTGAGCATGCGTTAGCAAATAAAGAGGCCATTCAAAAAAGATTTCGTCTCATCCCTACCAACGGCGCTGAGGTCGCAAGCAAAATTATCGAAATGGCATACCGTATCCCGCTATCGAAATTGTCAAAAAGACGGGAAGATCTCCTTGGCTTGACACCGTATCGCTCATTTGGAAATAAGGACTGATGACATTGAAGTCAAAAAGGAGGACTGTCTTAGGTAGAAGATCAATTTCTACTTAAGACAGTCCTCTTGCTTTTACTTTTGCGTTTGGGATTGCTTCTGGCGTATTCAAACTGATGGCTGCTTATGCGCAGATGGGTATCGCTCTGCGCGCTGATCTGCGAGGGGGCGGCTTTTTCTATTGGTTGAAAAGCGTAACATATCCGTTCCATCTACAATATGATAGGCTAGAACAATCTAAAGAGGTGAGCCGATGGCAGTCGTAAAAGCCAGGAGTAGTGATATTGACATGTTGGCAAGGTTGCTACGAGCAGAAGCTGTAGGTGAAGGCGAAATGGGTATGCTCCTTGTGGGGAATGTCGGAATCAATCGAATAAGAGCGAATTGCTCCGATTTTAAAGGAATACGGACAATTCCCCAAATGATCAACCAGCCGCATGCGTTTGAAGCTCTGCAACATGGTATGTACTACCAAAGGTCTAGAGATAAAGAACGCCGTCTGGCACGACGGGCTGTGAATGGGGAGCGGCATTGGCCGGGCAAATTCTCCCTCTGGTATTTTCGTCCGGGAACAGCGCAAAATCCCCTACCTTGTCCGCCGACCTGGTATAATCAGCCGCATGTAGGACGATACAAGCTTCATTGTTTTTATGAGCCGACCGCGAAAGAATGTGAAAATGTATATAATACTTTTTAATTTTATAGAAGAAAATAGCCCAGACATTACACTGCCCCCAAAGCGAAGAAAGGGGCAGTTTTTTTCATCAAGGCACAAAAGAAATCCAATTCTCTCGATACTAAGAATTTGTTACATAATGAATGACCGAGTCCGCCGCCAGGAGAAGAGCAACTACCACAGCCGTTAACTCCTCCCCCAGCGTTCATCCCCCCACGACCCGCTCCCTTTCGAATTGGTCCAAGGGCAATTGAAGGATGTTTGTTCCGTTTTACGTATCTTTGGCTCGTAAATGGAGAGCAATTCTGGTTTTTCCCCGTTTTTAAACACAGGTGTCCATTCCTGAATTTCCTCGGATTTTTCAATCCCCACTATATACTTTTCTGCTTCAATCTAAAGATTATTTCGGAAACTACCGATATAGTTAGTATTCCAAAAAATATATTTAATGGGAGTATAATGATTGACGTTATACTCCCATCTCAAAGGGGAATATCTTATGAGGCTTCGAAATCATACCAGAATTTTAAAAGGAATCGCTAGTTTATCTGTTATTTTCGCTACTCTAAATTATCCAGTGATCTCCTTTGCCGAAACAGTTGATTCTAGTGAAGTCAGTGAAACAAGCAACGCCGATGACATTAATACCGGTATAGCAGACTTAGACTATGATAATGACGAAATTCTAGCAGTAAGTGGTGATGAGATAGATAGTTTTGTTCCAAAAGAAGCTCTCAATCCACACGGTAAGTTTATCGTCGTAGAACGTAAAAAAAAGTCACTTACAACTTCTCCAGTCGATATTTCCATTATTGATTCTATGGCTAATCGCACTTACCCAGGAGCATTACAGCTTGCCAATCAAGCTTTTACAGAAAATAAACCGAGTGTATTACTGGTACCAAGAAAACCTTTGACGATTAGTATTGATTTACCCGGTTTGAAAAAAGAAAATTCAATGACTGTGGATAATCCAACATACGGGAATGTGTCTGGAGCAGTAGATGAGCTTGTATCTAAATGGAGCGATGAGTATTCAGAAACGCATACTTTACCTGCGCGATTGCAGTATGCAGAATCAATGGTTTATAGCAAATCTCAAATTGGCAGTGCTCTGAATGTTAACGCGAAATATCTTGATTCTACATTAGGAATTGACTTTCATGCGATTGCTAATGGAGAGAAAAAAGTGATGGTAGCGGCATATAAACAAATATTTTATACGGTAAGTGCGGAACTGCCTAACGATCCATCCGATCTTTTTGATGATAGTGTTACGTTTAAGGATTTAAAACGTAAAGGGGTCAGTGATCAATCCCCACCTCTTATGGTTTCAAATGTCGCTTACGGTAGAACCATTTATGTAAAATTAGAAACAACCTCTAAGAGCAAAGACGTAAAAGCAGCATTTAAAGCCTTGCTTCAGAATACTGCCAATGTCGAAACGAATGCCGAGTACAAGGATATTTTTGAAGATAGCTCCTTTACGGCTGTAGTATTAGGCGGAGATTCACAAGAGCATAACAAGGTTGTTACAAAAGATTTTAGTGAAATTCGGAATATCATCAAAGATAATGCGGAATTTAGCCTAAAGAACCCAGCATATCCGATTTCCTATACTAGTGTTTTCTTAAAAGATAATGCAATTGCTGCCGTACATAACAATACAGATTATATTGAGACTACGGCTACAGAATATTCGAAAGGTAAAATATCGCTTGGCCATTATGGCTGGTATGTCGCTCAATTTGATGTATCCTGGGATGAAGTTTCCTTTGATGAAAATGGTGAAGAAGTACTCACACATAAAACGTGGGAAGGAAGCAACCAAGATAGAACAGCTCCCTTCACTACAGTCATTCCTCTGCCACCTAATGCAAAAAATATAAGGATTTTTGCCAAAGAATGTACCGGCCTTGCTTGGGAGTGGTGGAGAACCGTTATTGATGAACACAATGTTCCGTTATCTAGTGAAATTAAAGTTGAGATTGGAGGAACGACTTTAAACCCGACTGGTGGTATTACGTTTAAATAGTTGGAAAAAGAAACGGCTGAAATCCTTTTTTATCGAGGAGTTCAGCCGTTTTGCTTTTTCTTATAATTTTACCAACCTGGGTCAGTGCCATAGGAAACTATTAAAGAATGACTTGGAATTATTTGGATATTTTAAGCTCATAATACATTTTTCAGATATCGTTTATTACGAAATAATCCATCTCTTTCTTGGTACAGCCACTCCCCGTTCGGTACTTACACCCTAAAGCTAGCGCCTATGCTGTGCGCACTCAAAACAGCAGACGCCTCTTTTTCAAGAGGCGGTGGTCATACGCGATTCCATGCCCAGAGTGTGCTGTCATCAAGTAAGGAAGCCAAAGGTTACTCAAATAAAAAGCACCCATAATTAATGGCCCGGGTCCGCTACGTTCTGCTTTATTACAAATACTTGAGGCGCATTATCGTGAGTCACATCCATAGGTAGCCAATTGATACACACAGTCATTGAAAACGTTAGTAACATGAAGGACAGTACTTTTTTCATTTGAGTCACTCTCCCTATTTTCCAAAATTATCCATAATGTTATTGTACACTTCTTTTATCTTTTTGACATACTGCAAATCCATCGACATGGACTTTTCAGTTAAAAACCTAAAATTTACAACCCCAAGATACAAGCACTGTCACTAAACTTCCTTGCTCCATATCCCTCTTTGCCTCTCATCTGGTACTAGCACAAACATAGACTTTTACGATCATTTTTATAATTCATGCCTTTGCTACAATGAGCACAGGGCAAACAACGGCGTTTTACTCCGATCGCCAAACCATCAATTGATTATTTGTTGTTTTGATAATCCCCTCTGATTTCTAGATAAAAGAGGTTCATAGGAACATAACGAAAATTTCATGATGATCTATTTCATTTTTATTCGATTATATATCCGTAATTGGTCTTTCACTGAATCATACGAGAATACTTCCCATAACTCGCTGTCTCCTGCCACCGGGCATGGAATTTCGATTGGGGGGTGTCCATTCAGATATATAGTTATCTTCGCTTCACTTTGTATAAGTGAAGGCATATTGGAATAGTTGTTAACATGAAAATGATAAACACCCGGGAGATATTGAAAGACTTGAATTTCTTCGGGACCGAAACCTACTTGCTCATCCTTGTTCAGTACTGCCCAAGGAAAGACTGACGAACTCCCTTTACTTCGATAATCAACGTTAACAGGAGATGCCGTGCTTTTAGATGTCACTATCGTTAGGTGTAGGTCCAGATCTTTAGGCTGTTTTCCCCAAGTTAACGTGACTCTCAATGGCAGTGGTGCAGGATTTGCATTAACTTGCACATTCGCCTTAGATACAGTTGCATCGAACGATCTTTCGAGACATGCTTGGGTAATCGTCTCCTTTAAATAATCTTGAAACTCCTGAATTGCCGTGACCGAATTTGGACGCATTTCATGAATAACTTTTACAGAAGATTTAAACTTATGATCCACTCTAGAAACAATACTGGAACTCCCTTTTCCATAATTAACGATGAGAACCCTTGCGTTCGGCCTACCGCGGGCATAATCATTCAACGCATCGGCAAAGTTTTTCGAACCTGCTCTTCGATATTGCTTACACTCAACAACAAGCAGAGTGCTTCTCTCAGCGTCTGCAATTTCCGTTAATAGTGAGTAATCCGGCTGAATACCTCTTTGACGTGATTTTCCCCTAGGATTCGCCAATGGTGTTCTCACCTCCGCCCATAACTCTAGCGTCGGCTCATATTTTCGAGAAGTAGCTAGGTGGTTTCTGGAAAATGAGAACGTAACAGTCCCATTTTCATGAATATATGTCATGCTTGAATCATTCATTGCCACCATTATTTGAGTTGATATCCATGCAGCATATAAATCATAGCGTTTTCTCCAAATAGGAAGCTCAAGTAACGACACCAATTCTTGTGTCAGCACGGATTTATTACGAAGCGTTCTAGTTATACTTCCCAACAATTTTGTCATGAACTGAACTACATCTTGCCACCATACGTTTAACCTACCTGCATCACAAGTCCCTGGTATCGATCTGCTATGCAGAACCTCTAAGATAAGAAGAAACTGCCTAAGCCACATATCTGACTCCAATTTTTGCAAGCATCGTTTATAATCATCGGCATCTTTTCCTGTTTGAACACCTGTCGTTCTCGTAACATTATGAAAAAGACAGTCAGCCCACACCTGCTGCCATAATTCATACAAGCTACTAAACACACGATCAAATTCCTCATCCCCAACGGATGGGAAAATAATCGTATATTTAGGCAAAGAATCGCTATCATAATCGCTTATCCAGCGCTTTACTTCCTGATGATGCGGGTTCCAATCAAGTCCGGTTACATCTAAAAATCTGCGCAAATCTGAGTACAACTGAAAGAGAACTTCTGGGTTAACCTCGTACACGTAAACCGGACGTAATGCATGAATAAACTGTATTTGCCATGATCGAAAATGCTCCAAATCAAACTCTAAAGCAGTTGACTTTGCATCAAAATCGAATTTAATCTTTAAATTATGAGTCGTTCTTAACGCTCCCGATTTCTCAAACTGCACGAGAAGATCTGACATCATGCTAGAGAATGGAGCAACTGCAGAAAAAAAAGCAATTATCAATTGTTCAGCATCAATCTTATGTAAAATTAACTCTTGTTTAAAATCATTCTTTCCCCTTAGCAACGGAATGTTAAGCTTTCCTCGCATCTCATTAAGAATATCTGAATCGTAACTTTTAAGATCCATCCCTCCTTGCGACAATAAATACTCCCACACTTCCACACTCGTTTGCAATAATGGTTGATCCATGTTTATCTCGACTCCTTTTTTGTCGGTCACGATTTAAACATACCTGACTTGCACGGCAGGCATCCACTCGAATGATTAAATAGAAGCATCTATTAGTATTAAAAATGATAACACTCCCTCTAATCCTACTTGCGGCTCTCATATTTTGGTTTTATATACAATAAGCCCTATATCAACATCTATATTCTTGAAAAAAACTCAAGCCAATGATCAACTTGAGTTTTAATACTATTGATTATGTTTTAGGGAAATGTAGCCTCAGCAATCCCAACAAAAGCATGCAATACGTAGTATACTTTAACAACTTAATAATCTAATGCGAACCTGCCATACCTCATCTTCGAACCATCAATATGACCGACTCCACATGTGACGAGTAGACAGTGAAAACAAATAAAAATTTGTGTCCACAGCTTGGTGTTTGCTCTAATAAGCTTTTCGTGTTAGTTATGGATAACCTCCCGCTTATGTGCGGAATATTTTGTGTACGTTGCACAATTTAACTTTTCATCACAAGATTACATGTTGAATTAGCTAGGGATTGCGGAAATTTCAATCCAACGTTCTTGTATTCACGAAAACACCCAGCCCTAGATAGCTCTTATCTTAGGCTGAGCCGTTTGTTGTCTGAGCTTCTTCCTAGATTATACATCTGAAAACCAAGGGGTGGTAGCCCCGCAGCGTGAATCCAGTGTTATGCGCCGTTACTGTCTTCGAAGCATCACCTAAAAACCTTTGATTAAGATTCCAACTCTATTTTTTACTTTGGTATAAAAACTCAACTTCACCATCTAGCAAATATCGATATTCAAATAATTGCATTGTTCTTTCCCTAATTCTCTCCCGTATAACCGTGCCTAGGCTTACCGATCCTTGTGATCCAAGGTAACCATTATTAATAAATGTCTTCTCTACAAATTTTGTTTCCCTTAAGTGATACTGTAACCATTCTTTCTGCGATTCAATTAGTGCTTCTCTTGGTTCTCTATCCAACTTAGAAAGAAGCTTTTTATATATTTGATTCAACTCTTTATCCCAAATCTCTGTATATTTGCTTTCCAAAGCCCCCCATCCCAATGTTGTAATAATCTCTTTGGAATTTTGAAATTCATTAAATTCCACTTCATAATCATGATCTATAGGATTTCGAAGCATTTCATTATAAAATTCTCCAGTCAAATCAAAGTTCCTAATGTTCATGGATAACACTTCATTGTTAGAAGTATCTGATCGACCTTCAGTTATTTCTTTCGATTCTGTTCCATTACCTGTACTCACTACATTAGGAGGCAGTTCAGAATTCATTATTGATCTAGTTTCGCTGTTCAAAGTAGTCGATTGACTAATATTTTGACAAGATGAAAACATTATCGTAAAAAAAAATAATAAGAGTATCTTACCTTTCATAAATTATCTCCTTAAATATTATCTTTAATATTTACTGGTAATGGCGCATAACGTCTTATTCACGCAATTTGTAAATAATCCCATATGTAGGGTATTCGGAAAACTTTTGAACTATCCTGCCCGTAACTTTAAGAAAGGACCTTGTGCGTACAACAAATTCTTAAATAATTTGGTACGGAGCAAACGAGGGTAAACTCTGCCGCAACATTAAAATGTAAATCATTCGGCACTGGGTGGGGTCTAATTAGAAGCCTATACATGCCCTGTAGAGGACAATAAAAGAGCCGCCCGTTTGGGGGTGGCTCTGCTTCTATTAGTCCTTTATACAGCCCCTCAAAGCTGGGTAGGGGCTACTGTCAGATGAACAAGTCCAATCGCTCCAAAAGGCTTTTCAGTTAATCTTAACTGTATTCTAAAAGGCGAAGCCCTCCTTCGAAATAACCCGAGGAGGGCTTTTTTACGTTATGCGTTCAATTTTAGAGTCGCCTTTTACTTCGCTTCATGTAGTACAACGTTCATATTGAATCAAATTCGAGATTATTTTTCCTGCTCGTAATCCCATTTTCCATTCTTTTCATTATATTTTAGTTTGAAGATCAGAGCCTCACCGTCTTCTCTATTAAACGAAAAAGAACCTTCTTTTAACTCTTCATCCAGAAGAATAACCGGAATGGTATCCCCTACTTTTGCGTGCTTCTGCATGATCTCGTCCTGAACTTCAATGAAGGCATCCTTCACGTCTACAGAACGCTCATTTTCTATTTTATCCATTAGCGGCGCTCTTTTAGTGAATTCGTTATAAATCCACTCTTTTCCATTTTCATCAGTCAAAGTTTTCATGGCTACCAAATCATCGGACTTTGCTTCGATCCCCAATGAATTAAGGGTTTTCATTTGATTTCCTTTTTCGTACTGCTCAACATCTTCACTTGCGTATAGACTGCTACCTGCGAAAATTGCACCAGCTAAAACAAGACCCGAAATTGCTATACTGCGTTTTTTCATAACCTCAAATACCTCCTATAATCTTACCACCCTGGGTCAGTGCCATAGGAAACTATTATAGAATGGTTTGGAATAGCTTGTACCTCTGTTGCTTGAATAGTTTGAGGCATAGTAACTAAGAACACCGTCATTAATATCTGCAAAAGAAGCTTGTTCATCACTTTCCCCTCCTAAGTTATCTGGATATTATAAGCTCATTATACACTTTTTGGATTTTGTTTATTACGAAATAGTCCATCTCTTTCTTGTTTTTTGTGTAATAATTTAAAATTTGATTTACACATTCATATCCTTTTTCATGAGCGCTAACTTTAGCGTACTCTAAGGTAGCTTTTAAATAACTATCTACCGCATCTCTAATTAGACCGAGACGCATTTTATAGTCTCCTTTTAACCTAAAGTAATAGGCTAATTCTGTTTTCTTGAATGGAGTTCGTATATTTACATTGTTCATCTGACCTTCATACTTTAGAAGATTTTCTATGGAATGAACATCATTGCTTTTTAGGTATAACTCAAATAATTCATTAACAATGTGAATGATATTATTGCCCGTAGCCTCTGAAAGACAAGCTTGTAGCTGAGTGATAGCTAAGTTAAGATTGCCCTTCTTCCCATTAATAGCCCCTTCCATTACTTTTACTGTTTCAGTTACGTGTGGGTATGAATAATGACTAAACAGTTCAAGGTATTTTTCTGACAGTCCATAATCCCCCGAATAATAATACGAGTTGCATATTGCCAATGTTGAATCAGCTTTGATTCTGCTATCCGTCCCATCTTCTTTTAAAACATGTTTACAAAGTTTGATGCAATCATCAAATAATCCGAGATTATAGGCATGGACTCCCAGTTTATAATGCAAAAGTATCCGTTCATCAGGAGATAAAAATTCCGCATATTGCAAGATTTGCTCCCCAGACTGATATTTTTGAGGTAATTTAGTAAAATCATCTCGTTCAATTAGATATTTCTTAAATAAAGCTTTTGCAATGTATATCGGCTCACCACATTGTCGTGCATAATTTGCGATGACCTTATAGAGAGCTAAGCGTATTTCGTTATTTGTTTCAGCTATAGCATTGGAGTCTGCGAAGCCATAAAGTCGCTCTAAAGCCTTCTCAGTCTTCTCATTAGGAGATTGAAGAAATTTCAAAGATACTCTTTCGACTAATGAAGAATATTCACATTGAATGATTTCTTGAAGAATTTCAAATAACATTTCACTCCTAGTCTCTTCCTCAAGGTATCCTTCAATAATTTCTTCATACGGGTACGGAAATATAGCGGGTATCGACTTCACTGTTTTAAATTCAGGGCGTTTTGTCTCTCCACTCTCAATCTTTTGTAGTACGCCCCTACTTACACCAGTTCTATCTTCTAACTCAGCAAAAGACAAGCCGTTATTTCTTCGGCTCTCAGACAACATGTCCCCAATCGTTTTCTTTTGCACTATATTCCCCCCATAACAAAAACTTCCTTTTTTTTACAACGCAATCGAGTAGGATTATAGCAAGGTGAAGTTTGTGAATTCAACAAAAACAAACAGACATATTTCGACTGAAATTTGCGGAAATTATCGAATAATGTCAAATGTATCAAGGTAATTTTTTCCATAGTTTTTGTGATATAAGTGCTATAGTGAAAAAGAGGGGGTGAGACTATGGGGGACAGATAACGATGGTTGAATGGCAAGAAGTAAGCAATGAAGACCTTACACAAATCATCAAGAATCTACAATATCAGCTTAAAGAAGTCTTCAAACAACAGGGCAAATTGACAGACTCCGATATGTTGAAGATAAGTCAAGAACTAGACGAGTACATCTTAGAGTGCCAACGAAGAAATCTTACTTATCAGAAAGGAGGCAAATTTTAAAAGTGAATGGACTTGTTTTCAGAAGGCAAATCAACAAGAAAGGACGTTCCCCCTTTGCTTCCCGGCAACAGGAACGCCCTATAGGAGCACTTGAAACTCCTATAATTAACTCTATCATGAGATATTCAGATTAGAAAGCAGGAGATTCTTACGAAATAAACCTAAAAAACAAGCAGAGGCATTTGCTCGTTCGGGTAATTCAATCAAAAATGATGAAGAAAGAATGTGAGCAAGTGTTAGTAAGGGAAAAATCTAACGTCATCCCCCTTAGAACAGGTAGATTCATAGAAGAAAAACATGTAAAAAAACGCACCAAATTAAATGTTAGGAGGATTATTAAGTGAAAAAATATTTACTCACTTTACTCGCTTTCGCTGTGCTCATAATAAGTCCATCTGGTTCGTATGCGGAAGATTCTAAGAACAGCATTCAAGAAAGAATAGAAAGAGGTGAATTAAAAGAACTTACTTCAACGATAATTGAACTTACTTACGATTCTGGTACTGGAGAAATTCTGAATACAGAGGAAATTACCTCCATACACTTGGCAGCCATTGAAGAACTTGAGAAAGAAACTGGAGAAACCCTTGAAAAGAATTTTGAGTTACCTGAACAAGAGATTCAAGAGTTACCGATTGAAGAAAACACACACGAGGAAGTAACTCTTCCGTCATCACAAAGAGGTTCAGGTGTCAGACTTAAAGGGGGTCTGGTAATTGATGAAACAAACAAAGAAATCCTCTCGTATGTTACAATCGATGAAATTCGTCGGGCCAGGCCGACAATAATTACTGGGAAATTAACATTGCAGTATTCAACTAATCGCAACAAATCATATAGAGATGAAGATATTTTAAACTATACGTTTACTGGCACAGAATTAAGAGAAAAAGAAACAAAATTAAGTGATCCAGTCAGTATTTCAGATACTAATTTTTGGCGTGTTATTAACACCTCATTAGCGACATGGAGCGATGGGTATAGCGATGCAGACCATAAAGTAGGAAAAGAATTTTTGCTTAACAAAAAGGGTATCGAATACCCTAAGTATAGAGATGAGCATAGTAGAATAAAAATGTTCGAGCCTGATGAAGCCGATCTCGCTTGGGTTCCTAATAATCAAAGAGAGCCTAGAGAGCCTAATATGAGAGAAAAATATATTAATTGGTATGAGAATAAATATGGCACCCCCGATTTCAATTGGGATGACGTAGATATTCATCACATTATTCCCCTTGCATATGGTGGGGATAACAGCTATGATAATTTAATTCCGTTACCAAAAGACTTCCACCGAAAAGAGGTTACTCCTTGGTGGGCTAGTTATGGCAAATATGTACCTTCTGGTGATGACTATTAAAGAATAGTAGGTGATTCTCCTTGAAGAACAATTTATCTGAATTGGTATTGGAAGGGTTAAAAAAAAGACTCGATAATAGTAATCGATTATTAGTGCAAAATAGGAATGGAAAAGTTGATACAGCCCAGTTTACATTTAACCCTCCTGCTAATGTGGAAGAAATTGAGGAGTTTTTAAGGAGCACTAACTGGCACTTACCAACTGACTATAAGAATTTTCTCCTAATCCATAATGGAGCATGGCTGTTCAAGAGTGTAAGATATGGTGGAGGATATGAGTTACTGAGTCTAGATGAAATTAAGGATAATCATCTCGATTATATGCCTGTGCATTGGTACCCTATCTCGATTAACAATGGTGACTACATTTTTATTGACTCTAATCGAGTTGCGTCCGGTCAGAACAACTATTTAGTGTGTTTTAATCATGATGATGTTTCAACCTCAGAAGGTTATTACTTAAATATGAATTTTGAAACTTGGTTGGAAAGATTAATCATTGCTCAAGGAACAGAGTTTTGGACTTGGTAAGTGGAAATAAAGAAGGGGCTGTTTCAAAAGTCGATTTTTTCGACTGAGAGACACCCCATTTTTAATATCGAAACTCTTGATACATCAAGGTTTCAGAGGGACTTCACTTGTTGTCTAGTTGTAAGGAAGATGTGGAACACTCATTCAAGCTTACTCTAAACAGATTGAATCTGCCCCCTACTTTCACAGAGAGTACAATGCCAACGGGAAAGCAAATTTATAGAAGTTACCTCGGATACAGAAAATTGTTATACGTGCTCTTTTAAAGGGTTGGATGTTTTTAATATCAAGGTAGAAAAATTGGATTGTTATTCAATTGACAGTCCCTACTCTCATTGAAGGATGTAATCCTGTGAGTAATCCTTTTGAAGCCCTCATTAGTAAGATCAGGGGGAGTAAGACAAGTGTAGACGGGAACATGCATATCAAAAACGAGGAATATCATTTTACATTCTACATCTCGAACGAGTCTATCACAGATACAAAGGAGAAATTAAAATCGTTTGAGTTACCAGAGGATTACGTCAGTTTTTTAAGTCACTACAAAAGTGCAAAATTATTCAAGAGCGCCAAGCATAACTCTGGGGGTTATGATGTGCTAAGTACCGAGCTCGTCATTGGGTACTGGAAAGCCTACAGCATCGACCATCCTTACTATCCTATCATTTGGAGCGATATCTCAAATAGCTGTATATGTGTGGATCAAGACAGAATACATAGTGGTAAAGGTTACCTCACATGGGTTGGATCGATACTACCAGACGAAACTATCGACATAGACCTGACGTTCACAGCGTTGCTGGAACAACTTATTGAGCATGACGGAATTGAGTTTTGGGATCTACCCATTGAGGAGGAAGAGTAAGAAATAAGGGGCTGTCTAAAAAGTCCCTAAAAAAGTAAAGAAGGTGGGGAAAACCGTTTCGTTTTCCTCACTTTCCTTTTTGCTTTTGAGGAAAGTGGGTAGACGGATACCCGCCACTTTCAACAGGTTATGTACAAATGCCACAATCCCAAACTCAACATGCACTTTGTCGAGCCCTCGAAGAGAAAATCGGCGGGCATTTCGTAGTGAGTGCCGAATGGCTGTGTGAATGTCAATCAAAATGTTGACCACCATGGGAAAATATTCTATGTAATGAACTACAGAAAAGAGGCGTTGCGTTTAGTAATGCACATGTTATGTTCAAAAATGTGCTGCCTTTTAAGTCACGTATAGAAGGAAAAAATTGTGAGAAGGATAAGGTATACCCTCCTCACAAAGTAGATTCACATAAATCCATGAGCTAAAAAAGGCCGGGATGCTAATTCTCGACCTTTTTTACAAGTTTTATAAATATTACAATGAATAATTAAGATAGTCGACCGATGTACTGAATTATATACTTCTTGTTAATATGGCATACAGAAAGCAAAAAAATCCTATTGGAGATAAGTCGATGAAAAAATTTATCCTTCCTCTCCTATGCACAGCCATACTATTTGTCCCCTCTGTCTCTTTTGCAAAGGAATCTCAGGCTCATTCCGATGCAAAGTATCCCGTTGACGCAAACGCCAAAAACTTAGAAACCATTATAGATACTACGTGAAAAAAATAGCCCTAACATTCTAGAAGATTCAGCTAATAATATGGTTGTACCAAATAGGGAAGACTGCGGGTGTGATGAAGTTATTAAAAAAGGACAAACATGATTTACATTGACAATACAATGCCCATAGAGTACACCATCCACAAAAGAAAATTTGTTCTTTTGAAAAGACCTATCTCTATTATTACACACAGAACTTCACTCAAACTTGGAGGAATCAAAACTAAGTTTCTTGTATTTTTACGCATATATGATAGAGGCATGTAGTTTTTCCCGAACGATTATGGGTTGTTGTCATAAACCTTATGTCAGAATATGGATAATTTTCATCAGCATTCATGTCTGACGAAATAAGCATTACTGGGTATTCATGTTTTTTAACATGGGCGCAATACTTATCCCAAAAAGAACCAAAATCTTTAACTTTGACATAAGACAAGCATACATTGAACACATTTCCTGCTGTATCATAAGAATATATTTTGTCAAGATGCGTATTTAGATAATTAGTGTTCAAACTATCTAAATTAAGAGCTTCTATAATGGTAAACGGCATACCGTTTTTTTCAATATAAATGTCAACTTCGCCAGATGATTTTCCTACGGCTGAACTTCCCCGTCGAGTTTGATCTTTTAGGCGGTATCCGTTTGTTTCTAGTAAATCTGCAATAAAGTCATTACGCTCATCTTCTGTAGCATTCACATAAAGTCTTCGAGCTTGGAGCTTGATGCAAGCCAAGTAAAGATCACGCATAAATATATCGGGCGGCGATTCTATATCGTGCGTAGATTTGAAAAAAATGGAGCTTGTAATCTTTTTTACTTTGATTGCATAAATGTTTTTACCATCAATAGTAAGACAACCAAAGTCTATTATCGGTTGCTCAGATAATAAACCGAGTGCCCGTTTAATAGGTTCATCTATCTTAAATCCAGCACTTATGCCAATAATAGAATATTTATCTGTATTTTTGATTGCTCCAATTACAATGTAACCGTACTCGTCTGGCATGTTTGATAGCGCAGCGATAAACATAGCCAAATTTTGCGGTCTGAATTCTAGATTCCTACAAATAAGATTTTTTGAATCCGGAGATTGCAATAATTGTGACACTTCATTAATGTCAATCACTTTTCTCTTATGCTCCTTAATGGAATTTTGTTAACGCCAGTCATCTTCAATATTTTCCCAAATGTTATTTTTTGCGGATCGCTTTTTCCATCTTCAACCCACAATTCACAATCTTTTTCGTAATCAAGAACATCTAACTCAGAATCATAATATAAAATTATTTGGCCATAATCAGATGGGCGAGCAATTAAATATATCTCAGTGTTATGTTTTCTAATTACAAAGATAGTATTGCTGATTTCTATCAAATTTGAAACATCATAATCCGACTGCTCACTTAAAAAATTGATAATATTTTTCTTGGAACGCTCAAGAATCTCTTTGACATAGCTAAACATTTCTAAGCTACTTTTAGAATCATGAAGAAATTCTGCGTTAAGTATATTATTGGTTAAAGCACGATTTAAATCCTCTTCAGTTGAAATACCCCATTGTGCAAGAAGTTCTCTTGATATTTCTACCGCTTCACTTGAGCTACTTTCGATATTAGAGCGAGACAATATTTTCTCTAATTCTTGCACTCCACAAACACCATATTTCTTTAACACATCGTTGTACTCTTCCACTTTAGACATATTTTCAGCAATATCATTGTCATTGTAAAACCAATGTAAATTGGTTAATAAATCTTTAAAGCACTTTTTAACCGTTTCACTACCCGAATTTTCTCTTAGCCAAAGGTAGGTTTTTTTAAAGGCTTCTTTTTCATCATCATTATTTTGGCCTATGCTGTTTTTATTCTCCTTCACATACTTTGTGATCTTCTCGGAAATGCTCTCCAAGTAAACAGTTCTACTTTCAGGCAGATTGAAATAAATGTCTTTTAATAACAATATTTCACGCACGTCATATCCGGTATACTTACATGCGTCCTTGAGGATTTCTTCAATTTCACCTGAGTCGAGAGACAACTCTGCGCTTTTTTTGAAAACACCATATTGATCAGGCAATATACTGATACGATCTAATAAATGGTCCTGCTCATATTTCACCAAAATTTGAACAAAATTTGACAGCCAAATAATTGCCTCTTGTTCATTAGCAAAACAATATTGAGAAGTAAATATTTCGCTGCATTTACACGAGCTTACGTCCCTGCTTATTTTTTCTCTCCAGAATTTCAATCCTGTTTTAAGGAGCTCATTTGAATGTTTTGAGACTTTACTTTTTTTCCACGAATCATCAGAATACAAATTCTCAACAAGACTTAAAAAGTCATTTTGTTCTTGGTTTTGTTCAGCTTGTAAGCAAATAATATCTTTATAAAATTCCTCTGCATTCGGATGTGGTCTCTGTAATTTCTTTTCGAGCTCTGAAAAAACATCTTCTAACGTGCATTTTTTTAAGTTAGGCAGAAATTCATATTTAATTTTTCTATCTAATAATTTACTTTTGAAATCAAAATCTATAATAGCAGCTATTTTTTTATAGATTTCATCAACACCGCAATCAAGCAAGATTGTATCTATAGCACAAAATTCACCGTGCTGATTTGGCAAGATACATGGATTTCTGCCAAGGATGTTAGCGAAAGCCTCGTCTTTCGCATAGAATAATGCCAATAATTCATTTAACCAATCAGTTACATCACCAATAACATTTTTTGATAACACATCAATATTCTCGAACTCTTCTACTTTTTCTATTAAATCTAATATGCTATAGTTGCGACACTCATCCCATAAAGAGTTGTACCAAAACTCTAATTCTTCGCGCTTTGTAATCATATTTGGAATGAATTTGCTTGATAGTGCCCATACTTTTTCCCTGACAGTTTCATCTAAATCTTTTGGAATAAGTACGCAGGTATCGCCCCATTCATCGAAAAGAGGCTTTTTCACAGCACTATGTGTGTAAATGAGCGGGATTTCTTTGATGTGAGATTTTAGTGGATTAATTATTTTTTGCTCAAACCATTCTTTAGATAGCCAATCCTTTTCTGACTGTTCAAAGATTTTAACGATGTTATAAATCCCTTCATAACTTTTTTCTGAGAAATAATCCAGCATCTTAATGTAAAGTTGGCAAGCTTCCATCATCTTTTGCTTGTTTTGTGTTATTTGTTCATGTTCTTTATCAGTTAAATGGATTCCATTTCGTGGTTCTGTTGGATTAAACAGTGGACTGTTTACTACTACAGGGAATGAAAAATCATTTGTTCCTAAGAGAGGAAAGTCGCAAAAAATTCGGGGCAATTCTTCATGGTATTTAACAATAAAATCATTTTTTTCTTTTTTTTGTATTTCAACTGCAAGTGACAAATCTTTAGTGTTAACAACAAAGATATGCTTATTTTTACGGGTATAATTCCCTCTGTTTTTTGTTTCAACAACAACTTCTATTTCATATGCATTTTCAAGATTATTATTAATTGTTTCTCCACGACTTATTTTCTGAATGAATTGACCGCTTGTGACTGTTATAGAACTTATCTCTGGAACAAAAGCAAATACGTAAGGCGCAGAAATAAGTAGATTTTTCAGACCTTTCTTTGCAGTTAATACTCCAGATTCATCCAAAACATAATTGAAACAAGTGTTGAAATCTTTTTCATTTATTGTTTTACCACTAGTCATAGTAGTGTTTTTATCTAACTGAGAGCAACTCTCTTGTATCGCATTTATTATTGACTGTTTATCCGTACCAGATCGGTCTAAAACAACACTAAAAGAACACGGCGGTTCGCCAACATCCTGCAAATACCCAGATACCTTCACTTTTTCTGAAAGTAAATGCGTAGTTAAGAATCCTGTTCCAAATTTTCCTGTAGTCCTCTTGTTTTTTGCGTCAGTTATTGAGCGATCTTTTGTGGAAACTTGTTCTATAAGAAAAACAATATTTTTCGTTGAGAATAGTTTGCCGTTATGTTTAAATTCAACAGTTTTACTGTTTTCCTCAAAGTTGATAATAATGTCAACCTTACCGCTAGAGTTAACAACATCTTTTGCATTTTGAATTAGTTCCCAAGTCCATCTGTAAGAAGTTGTATCATCATTCTTCAATTTCAACTGAGTCAACATATCCATAATTTTATTTGCAGCTTGCGTTTCTTGAGCTTTATTTCGCAGTTCTTGTATTTTTTGTGAAAACTCCATCCTTATCCTCCTTAATTTTCCAGTACCTAGCTATTATAGACCATTCGGTTCTATCCGTTCTACGTTATTTGTTCGAAATTTGTTTAGATTCGTGACCATCAAGCGAAAATTTATAATCTTTGTCGGATATGCAGTAACAATTAAGTTTCTTTGTACAGACGGCCAATTTCTTCTTATAGAGATGTGAATTACTGTTCAAATAGTTTAAATAAACTTGTGATAGTATGAATCCACTTTTTACGCAGTTTCGTTTCGGTTGAAGATCGAAAGCGCTGACACACTAGTTCCTTGAGTCGCAATACGCAATTGTTTTGACAAGTCGGACGCAAAATTAGATGTAATATGCCTCCCTATTTGTTCCCGATGGGAAACTTACTATCCAGAAACACCTTATCTACACTTCCGGTCATTCCTCAAAAAACACGGGCTGTGTTACACAACCTTCCATTCTCTGCGTCACCTGAGCGCGACTACTCTTATTAACCAAGGAGTCCATGCCAAGATTATTTCTGAAAGGCTCGGCCACTCTAATATGGGGCCTGCTGCTCTAAGATCTGCCTACAAAGAAGCTGCAAGCAAGTTTGATGTGATTTGACCATTCCAGGGTCGAAAATCAAACGCTTAATAAAATGACACCGGGAGGTCGATCCGGTGTCATTTTTTTGTTACGGTAGGAGCCTAAATGATCTAATATCACCGATTTGGTCAACAAATGGTCAACAATACTTCCATCACCCACCTGTTACATTTAGTTCTATACCCTATATCAATTTCAAAAACTATCATATCAACTATTTGCTGCACCTGTTTCTTTCTTCACAAGTAACGCCACACTCTCCACATGCCCCGTTTCGGGATGGTTGTAACTTTAGGTGAACAAGTTTTATAAGGGGTCCTATAGTGCTGCTAATTGCATTAGCGATTCATCCAAGATTACCAATCATCATATTAATTAATGGAATTGTGTGGTCAATGATGAGTTTTTACTACCAGGGAGAATTTATTGATATTTCATTTTTACAAAACTTATAATCTTATCGAGAAATTTATCCTGTCCAATGCAATAGTTATAATAATGGTTTCTTTTTGTAACTGGCATGTTTCTTATTGCGTATAGAATTGTTTCTCTTACCCAGCTGGAATGGTTGATTTCGTATTGATTCAATATCCACTCTCCATCAGCAGAATCGCCGTGTTTTCCAAGAAAAAGTAAAGCACTTACAAGAACTGCATCGTGTAAGTTCCCCTTGGGACTCATTATAATTTTTCTAACTGATTGGATGTCGTCTTTTTCAATCTCAGTAAACTCATTGAGCAGTTGTAGAAGCCACATTAATTGCCAATCATATTTCGTATCGTTTTCAATGTATCGAGCAACACTTTGACTAATGATTTTTTTATTATCTATTGATTTATAAATGTTTTTTAGATAATCAACAACTCTTGGTGTAACAACAACCAGTCGATCTAAATTATTTAAAACATCTTCTAATACCTCTTGATCCCTATACTTTTTAAATTGTTTAAGGCAAAATCTTGCTATTGAAGGATTGGGATAATCTAATTCTAATTGTTCTAAAAATAATTCTCTTGCTGATGATAGATCAACTTTTGAGAGTTGATCGTAATAGTCTTCATCATACTCAAAATCCTCACTATACGGATTATAAGTGACTTTCTCTTCAATTTCTAAAAGAATATTTTGTTTAATTTCGTCAATTCTTGACTTATATGGAAACAGTTCATCTTCAATCTGTTCGGATTTAATGATTTTAGTTTTAGCATCATTAAGCGTGAGCCCAATTAGTGACAAATTTTCTTCTAGAGTAAGTAATATTTTTTGCGCATCTGCATAACTGTCTACTCCGAATCTTATATCATCTACATAACGACAATAATTATGTCCTGTTCTCATCATAAATTTGTCTATTGGGTCCAGATAGACATTTCCTAAGTAATCAGAAGGCCAAATTCCTTGGGGGATACTATATGAATTACCTTTGTTCCATTTTCTAATCAAATTCATCAACGCTTGAACTATTTCATGTGTTGCCCCAAGACCGCGGAGTGCGTTTTCTAAATTATGATGATAAATTCTCTCAAAGTAGGAGGAGATATCAGTTACAACAACAAAATTAAAAGCTTTACTTAATTCAAGTGTTTTCTCTTCAAATGTAGTATACGAAGCCTCTTTAAATAGAAACATATCTTCTGAATTTCTAGAGCTTGAATAACGGTAGCTGTGTACAATTTTGTTTTCAACAGGTAATAATTTCGCTTCAATTTCATGGGCTATTTCATCTGTTAAATATTGATAATATATTCTATCCGGAATACTTGGAATAGAACCTGGTCTTGTTGTGTAAGATGTTTTTGGCACTCTAATATTGCGTAATGATTTCGGAGAATAGTCTACCCCTTCTTTAATTATTTTTTCTTTCAAATCATCTAATAATTCATCTTTATAATTATCAAAAACATCATATTCAAAATCTCCAATAATAAAATCTGTTCTTCTATCCTTTTTTATTCTTTTCCAAGCGATTAACAATTTATCAGTTAACTCCAAGTTTAACTCCTCCTACTTATAAGGAACTGTAATTTGATAGACGGCTATAAAATATCTACAGGAGTATGTTAATAAACTAACATAAACATGATTTACAAAATGAGATTGACCAAAATTGAGAATAGTACATATTAAAAGTAATAGTTAAATTGTAATTTTTATCCTTTTACTTTAATATCCACTTCATTTTATAGTCTCTAATTACCTTTTTTGGCTCCGGCAACATTGACCTCTTTGAATGGGAAAACACCTCTTTTATCTTGTTTTTATAAAAAACCATCTCTTCTCTTTCATCAAATTGAGATACATAATACTCTAATGATCGATTTATGATATGTGAATTTAAAAGATGATAATTCATCTCCATTAACATACTTAAAAAAATAAAGTTCAGTCTGATTTCTCTTTCGTTTTCTTTCCATCCTAACTCTATTTGTTGTGAATAAATTGTTCCATGAGCGTATTGGCATAGCAACTTCCAAAAATCTTCTATCTCAGGTGATTTAGTTTTTATCTTACTAAAAACATCTTTATTCATCCAAATGTCTTCACCTTTATGCCATTTATTTATGAGGATAGAGTTTTTACTAATCGAAATGAACTTAGCAATTATTAGGAATTCGAGAATATGCCGTAATAACATTCTAGCAGAACCTACTAATCCTCTCTTGGTTAAGTCAAAGGCTGAATAAAAAGATATCATGTTTTTCCCAAATGCAGTCCACATTAATCCTGTGTGTTCTTCTTCGTCTACAAATCTTCCTAAAAATGCACCGTGTTTAATTGCAATAAAATACTCAATATTAAACATAGTTTCAAAGACTGTAATTTCATTCGAAAAATTTTTTTGGATTTCTGTTAAGTTGGTATTTATTTTTTTGTCAATCTGTTCTATTGGTGGTGAAATACTCATTTTCATTTTTTCCAGCTCCTAAATATAGTATGGGGACTTCTTTTTTAAACAAGAACAGGTACTTCTTAAAAGCTGGTTCAAAAACAAACTTAGGAAACTACCGACTCATAACCATTTGCTCTGCTTTTTTATCTGTTTTTATTTTGAGATCATCATCAGTATATTCAGACCAAGAATCCAATATCATTCTAGGCTCAGACTCAATAATATTTTTAACATTTTCTAAGTTCCCTTGCTTAAATAAATCAATGATTTCTATAAGATCTTTTCGGTCAAGTAATTTTACATAATTAACTCCAGCAAGAGTTTCACATGAACCTGTAAAAGTTGAGGAGGTAATGACAATAGATTTTTTCGCTTTGTAATATCTCATAGAAGAATAGACTTCTTGTACAGCACTAATACCGACAGGATTCTCGATGCTATACCGTTTAGCCTGAATTACATTACGTGTTCCCGAGCGATCAATAAAGACTAGATCAGCTCCGAAATCTCTACTTCCAACCGTTTTAAAAACTCCTTTGTAGCCTAATTCTAAAAGCAAGCGATAAAGATACATCTCAAATTCGGAGCCATCATCCATTTTATCTATATCACTGATGTCGAAAAATAAAGGATCAATTTCGCTTTTCTTTATTGGAATGGTAGCATTTTGTAGAGTATTCCTGCTGTGGAATATCAATGTGAGAATTAATGCTAGTATGATAATACTAGTTAAAATGTATATCATTTATTTCTCCTTTAATAAGTTATCAATATGTCTAATAAAGATTGTATTCCAAATTTGAGTAATTTTTTCGGGAACACATCGTCCAAGTTTTGAATGTCAGCATCCGTTAGCTCAATTAGATTAAATACGATTTAAACGTCTCGATTAGGCTTTTATTATTTAGAATAGTTTCTGGCCAAGTTACATAAGATATTCCGTTTTTTTCATACTCTAATTGTTTTCCTCCAATACTTTCACCTAACTTTGTCAATATCCAACCTTTTTTCTCCCTCTCTAACCAGCCTAGTTCGGAAAGAATCGGGTTAATACGCAATTTGGATACCTTAAGGATTTGACTTAATACAGTGGCGTTTAAATATTTACTATTCGTCGCCTTTGAGTCTTTCATAGATTCAAGTTCTCGGATTACTGTATCAGCCAAATAACCCAAGTTCCCCGTAGCGAATCAGATCTAACTTGCCCACATTAGTTTTTTCCTATATCCGTTAGTGTCCAAGAATTATAAACCCTTTCCATCCATCCAATATCGCTTAAGCATAAAAAATGTTCACTTGTAGAAACGTTCATCAACTTAGAGTGTGCCGTTATAGAGACGTATTTCTGATTGCTCATATTTCCCTCCTACGATACGAGTCTATATTAGTGTTTTTATATCCTAAGTAAATAAAAAGTGTAGTTCGAATTACCTTATTTGACTTAAAAGCATCAAAAACCTCCAAATTAGGACAAAAAAAGAAACCTACAGTATCTAGGTTTTATAAGTGGAGTTTAATTTTAAAAATACAGCTTAAAGGTTGATCCGTACATGATTTACTTTACCAACTAATTCAATAGAATTATCTGTTGCAATTATTGATCATAATTTAGCTTTTCACTAAGCAATACGATCTGTTCATCGATGAATAAACAAAGTCGTATCACAAAAGTATTGTCGTCAATTTTTGCAAGTATGATGTCAACTGATTTTAGATGCTCAAGTCCAACTAAACCTAGGTTGGTTCCTTTTGGTATTCGAGGTTCCATCGAATCATCATTCATTGTTACCCCATATACTAGATATGTTTGGTATTCATCTGTTTCACCATTAATTTTTTTCATAGAATAGATTTCTGCTTTTAAGTTAGGTAAGTCATCATTAGTCTTTTTTGTAAGCCTAAATATTTCTATATAGTCATGTTATTTAAATCTGATTCTATTCTCTGTAAATCTTCTATCCGGCAAAAGAAGCATATGAAAGAGGAACACAATCTGATATGGTGTGTAGTTTGTAAAACATTCCATGAGATGAACAATACTCATTAGAAAATGGAGGATTGCATATTATTATTCACTTATCGAGAGAGCAAGCATCTTTTTTTGAAACCATGATGGATCTAAATTATGAAATTGAGCTTGAACTGCTTATTTTAGCCTACCATGATATTTTACGTCTTGATTTTTCTTTACTTAGTGACAAAGACGTAACTAGCAGTGCAAAGCATCTAATAAAGCATTACGAAGCATTGGGCAAGGCTGTCGACCTATACGATATGAGGTGGGCAATTTTGGAGAAATTAGATTTAGATTATGCGGAATGGGAGTATTTGGGTTTATACAATAGAAGGGAGCTTTTATATGAGAGAGATGTTATTTGAAACAAGTGAAAGACATATAGGCTCATCGGGATATCAACTCAACCAACCAATGCTCAGCGAGGTTCGTAAGCAAAAAAGGTCATTTCTGGCGTCGAATGTGGTCAACGGCTATTTTCTTCCTAAATTGATCATCAAATGAAAAGGCTAAACACCCTATTTTATCAAGGGGTTTTAGCCTTTTCTCATACAACTATTTCAACGTCAACAAAGCCACCGACTCCACGTGCCCCGTATGCGGAAACATATCCACCGGCTGCACTTCCTTCACCTCATACCTCTCAGCCAGCACCTTCAAATCCCTCGCCAACGTAGAAGGATTACACGAAACATAAACCACTCTCTCCGGCTGCATCTCCAAAATCGTCGTCAACAACGCCTCATCACAGCCTTTGCGCGGCGGGTCAACGACAATCACATCCGCCCGTATGCCCTTCTCTTTCCAAGCAGGAATGACAACCTCCGCAGGCCCTGCCTCAAACGTCGCATTCTCCACGCCATTCAACTGCGCATTCCGATTCGCATCCGCAATCGCTTCCGGCACAATCTCCACACCGTATACATGCTTGGACTTCTGCGCCAAAAACAGCGAAATCGTCCCGATGCCGCAATACGCATCAATCACCGTCTCCGTCCCAGTCGCACCCGCATACTCCAACGTCTTGTTGTACAGCACCTCTGTCTGCGCAGGATTGACCTGATAAAACGAACGCGCCGAAATGGCAAATTTGATCGGACCGATATAATCGTAAATCACATCACTGCCCCAGAGCGTCACGGTCTTTTTGCCAAAAATGACATTGGTCTTGTCCCGGTTGATGTTCTGCACGATACTCGTCACGCCAGCTACCTGTGCACGAATCGCTTCCACCAACTGATCGCGCTGCGGAATCTGCTCCTCAGTCGTCACAAGCACAACCATGACTTCACCCGTCTTGACCCCTACCTTGACTACCACATGGCGGAGTAATCCGGTATTGCGTACCTCATCATATGCCGTGATATTCAGCTTGGTAGCCGCCTGCTTCACGGCTGCCACTGCTTCATCATTCGCCTGATGCTGGATGAGGCATTCGTTCATGTCGATGATCGAGTGGGATTTCTCCGCGTAAAAGCCGCCGACTAACGCCCCGTTTTCCTCGCCAATCGGTACTTGTGCTTTGTTGCGATAGCGCCATGGATCACTCATGCCAAGTGTCGGATGAACGGTAATCGCCCCTTCCCCCTCGACTTGGAAACCGCCAATGCGCCGCAGGTTGTCCCGCACGATTTGCTGCTTGTGACGCAGTTGTTCCTCGTATGCGAGATGCTGCAACGAACAGCCACCGCAACGGTCGTACAGCGGACAGGGCGGCTGGAATCGGTGGGTACTCGCTTCTACTACTTCTGTCAGCTTGGCAAAGCCGAAGTTTTTCTTCACATGGTCGACGCGCGCATGAACTCGCTCTCCTGCAAGCGCGCCATCTACGAACAGCGTATATCCTTCAATCCGACCGACTCCTGCTCCTTCGTGGTTCAGTCCGGTTATCTCCACTTCCACGGTTTGTCCGACACGTACAGGGACGTCCAGCTCCACTTTGGCTGTCGGGTGCGGACCGCGCCGCTTCTTTGTTGTCTTCGCCACTATCTATTGCTCCTTTTATCTTGCTCTATAGGTTTTCGTTTTCGCTCCTGGAAGCATGCAGGGATGCACAGCGAAAAGCGGCATCCCCACGGCTATTGCTATTCATTTTACTATCTTCTTACGGGACGAACAACTCGATATGCCCCGGCAATGCTTCCACCACGCAAGGCAACTGTCCGCCCAGCTCTCCGTCCAGATTGAGCTGAACCGTCTCTCCGCCCGGCGAAGTGGCTTTGATGTAATCTGCTTGGAAATACAGGATGTTCGGGTCCTTTAAGTGCTCGCCGCGAACTGCCTGTGTTGCCAAACGAATAAACTCCGCAATATTCATCTTCTTCACAACGATGACATCCAGCTTGCCGTCCGTTAGGTCTGCATCTGGGGCGAGCCTGTCGAAGCCGCCTACGGATCGGCTATTGGCGATGAGGAACACCATGATTTCTTCATCCAACAGCACCTCTTTGCGGCTCTCCAAACGAACACGGATCGGGTGCAGCGATGGCAGCTTCTCCAAACCTTTGACGTAATACGCCATTTGTCCGATTAGCGTTTTCAGCTTGCTCGGGACCTCGTAGGTCAAATTCGTCAGCGAGCCGCCACCCGCGATATTCATAAAATAGCGGTTGTTGATGCGCCCCAGGTCAATGCGTTTCTTCTTGCCCTTGGCGACAATCTCCGTTGCACGCGTGATCGATTTCGGTATACCGACCGCCCGGGCAAAATCATTACTTGTTCCGCAGGGGATTATTCCAAGAGATGGACGTGCTTTATGCTCTGCCATCCCATTGACTACTTCATATATGGTTCCATCTCCACCAGCGGCCAGGATGACGTCAAAACCGCGAGCTACTGCACGAGCAGCTTCTTCTGTCGCATCATCTTCCCCTCTGGTCGCATGGCATGAAGTTTCATATCCGGCCGACTCCATTAAATCGAGGATTTCCGGCAATCGCCGACGCACGATCTCCCGGCCGGAGCTTGGATTGTAGATTAATCTGGCTCGTTTCAAGGCAGATCCCTTCTTCCTTCCCTCGCTCAAGGGGGTACTCTCTTCCATCATATCCTGTATAGCCATTTTTGGGAATCGCTATGCTCCATATCGCGTGATAAGATAGAAAAAGATGGAAATCAAGGAGATAGGGGAGACGCTTGTGAAGAAGATCATCGTGGGAGTAGATGTGGGTGGCACTGCAATCAAGATGGCTTTGATTACGCCAGACGGCGAGCTGGTTACAAAAACGCAAGAACCGACGCCTGTTGCGGACGGCGAGGATGGGATTTTGCAAAAAATCGTAGACATGTCTCATGATCTTCTTGCGCAGCATGACTATTCTCTTTCACAAGTCTGCGGAATCGGTGTGGGAGTACCTGGCCCCGTCGATGGCGAGAAGGGAATCGTCTTCCAAGCGGTGAATCTTCACTGGCGCCAACCCGTTTTATTAAAAGAAAAATTGGAAGCCCTTACAGGTCTGCCAGTCGCGGTCGACAACGATGCCAATGTCGCAGCTCTCGGAGAAATGTGGCAAGGTGCAGGCCAAGGTGCACAAGACCTCGTTCTGATTACACTCGGCACCGGTGTAGGAGGAGGCGTCATTTTGAATGGAAAGGTCATCCATGGCATCAACGGTGTTGGAGGCGAAATCGGGCACATCACCATGACCCCGGATAGCGGTGCCCCCTGCAATTGCGGCAAAACAGGTTGCCTCGAAACATATACGTCTGCGACTGCTATCATTCGTGAAGGGCGATTTGCAGCTACAAATGGATCAAGCCCGGCGCTTGCCGCTGTACTAGCCGCCAAAGGAAACATTGCCGCCAAGGATGTCCTCGAAGCAGCCGTAGCAGGAGACGCAGCGGCTCTCGCGATTATCGATCAAGTGGCGCTCTATCTCGGTCTCGCTCTCTCTCATTTGGCGAATGTACTGAATCCCGCGAAGTTTATGATCGGTGGAGGCGTGGCTGCAGCCGGTGATTTCCTCTTTTCCCGAATTCGTGAATCATTCAAACGCTTTGTTCCATTCACCTACGTCGTCGAGTCCACAGAGATCGTTCCGGCCGAACTCGGCAATGATGCGGGTGTGTACGGTGCGGGCTGGTTAATCCGTTCACAGATGAACGAATCCTGATCAGGCCACATAAAAAAAGAAAATGGCGCTCCTGCACGTGAAGCCTCACAGCAAGAGCGTCTTTTTGGTATAGCTTTATGAAGAAGCCTGCCTGGGTACCACCTCTGGCTCCCCGCCTTTTCCCGAAACAATCAGCGCGGCACCGACGAGCACTGCACATCCTCCCAACAGTTGAAGCAAGCTAAAGGCTTCGCCAAACAACAACGCCGAAAACCCAAACGTGACAACAGGCTCCAGCGTGCTTAGCACAGACGCTTTGGTTGACCCGATCAGTTGCAAGCCGCGGAAGAAAAAACTGATGGCGACCACCGTAGAAAAAACCACGATCCCCAGCAGCGCCCACCACCCTTGTACCGCAAAAGACAGATCAACACCTCCGTCTTTTAGCGCAATGAAAAAAGTAGAAATGGTAGCAAACAGGGCGATGTACGCAGATGTTACATAGGACGAAACGCCTTTTACCACTCGATTCCCCACGACAATATAAACGGAGTAAAACAACGCCGCAGCAAGAGCCAACAATACGCCAACTGGCTGAATCCCGCCAAATGACAAGCCGAGCACCAGTCCAAGTCCGACGAGTGTAATCAGCATGGCGATGACAGTCTTTTTCGTCAACCGCTCCTTCTCGACGAAGTAGCTCAATATGGCAACAAACACCGGAAATGTGTACAGCAGCAAAGCCGCCATGGAGGTCGGGATGTACTGCACCGCCGAGAAAAAGCTAAGGGATTGCAGCGTGTACAAAATCCCGCCGAGACAAAACATCGCGAGCACCTGTCTTTTCTCCAAGCGAAGCGACTCCTTGCGCCAGAGCAACAAACCAAAAAACAGGGCAGTCGCCAATAAAAACCGCAAAAACAAGAGCGTCGAAACAGACACACCTGCATCGTAGGCGTACACAGCGAAAATAGACATGACACCAAAGCCAGCAGCCGATCCGAAAATATATAACACACCGACATACAGCGGATTCACAACATTTCACCAGCTTTCTCGAAATGACAGCGACCAAAGAAGCAACAAGGCAGGTTCATTTCCGTGTTCAGTGCTTTAACCCCGCTCCTTCTCTGCGGAATATGCGCGACGCGAGAAAAATAGTGAAAACCACATAGACAAGCAAGGAACCAATCCCCAAGAGCGCATGCATCGGGTCGACCTTGCCATAAAACACTTCCTTGGACAGTGCGACACCGTTGAACACAGGCATCACGTAGTAATGCGCAGGGATGTCGACCGGACTGACTGGCATCAGCATATACGACGGAACCATTGCCAAAAATAGGACAGCACTCATGTACGTCTGCCCCTCTTTAAAAGACTTGGCAATCGTACTCAAAACAAGCTCCAATCCTGCAAAAAGCGCCGCCAACAACAAAATCGTCACGATGAGCACCAACAAAGTGACAGGTGAGAAGAAGGCGAGTGTAAAATGATCTCCTTCCGTCCCCATTGGTCCCAGACGCATGGCCAGTGTGACAGAAATCAGCGACGCTACTGCCCCCATGGTACTCATCGTCATGACAGCTAACAGCTTTGCCGTGAGGATGTGCTGGGCTGCAATCGGCGCCGTCAACAGCGATTCGAGCGTTCCCCGCTCTTTCTCACCAGCGACGAGATCATTCGCTGCTGCCATTCCTGCGGATGCGAGTGAGACCACCAACATTAACGGAATGATGCCAGCCAGCATCCCTCCCGACTTCCTTTCCTCAGAGGCTGCATTTTGAAAGGTGGAGACAATCGGTTGAATCGTCTGCTCGGACAAGCCCGCTTGGTTCAACCTTTTCGCTACGACATCTTTGCTGTAAGCCTCTACTGTCTGCTCGATCAACGTACGGGCATAGACAGACTTTTGATTAGTCGAGTCATAGGCAACCGATAACTGTGCTGTCTTTCCCGCCGCGATCTCCTCATCGAAGCCAGCAGGAATTGTCAAAACAGCGCGTAGCTGACCTGCTTGCAGTGCTTGCTCTAGATTGGATGGTTCCAGGATTTGAACGGCAGGATTTTTTTGCAAAACCGTAATCAATGAGGATGATCCTTGAACAGCTAACGGGATGTACTCCCTCGCTTCTTTTTCCACATTGCTATAGGACGTTCCTAGCAAAAAGAAGACGAACGGAATGACGAGCAATGGCACTAGAAGCGTCCCCATCCACGCCTTGCGATCGCGAAACAAGTCCATCAGTTCTTTTTTCAATACGGTCCAAACGACATGCGAGCCCATCAGCCTTCGCTCCCCTCCACGACAGCCATGAAAATGTCGTCCAGATCCTCTGTCCCAAACTGCTCGCGTAAAGCATCCAATCCCCCCGCGAACCGCAGTTTACCGTTGTGAATGAGCGCAACCCTTTTGCACAGCTTGTTAATCTCGCCCATGTTGTGACTGGAGAACAGAATCGTCTTCCCCTCTTCTTGCAGCTTTCTGACCATTCTTCGAAAGATGGTAGCAGCCGTTACATCCAATCCTGTTGTCGGTTCATCCAACAAAATGACATCCGGATCGTGTACGAGCGTCCGGGCAATCGCTACCTTTTGCTTCATTCCCCGGGAAAAGGCCCCCACTCGCCTGTCGATAAAATCTTCCATCTCAAGCATCCGGCTCAGATTGTGAATCCTCTCTTCAAGCCTCGCTTGCTCTAATCCGTATAGGCGACCGAAGTACGCGATATTTTCCCTCGCTGTCAAACGGCTGTAAAGACCCACATCTCCCCCGAACAAGATGCCGATTCTGCGGCGCACTTCAAGCGGTTGCTGTCGAACGGAAAACCCACTAATCTCGATGTCTCCCTCAGTCGGGGTCAAAACCGTCGCCATCATGCGCATCGTCGTTGTCTTACCCGCACCGTTTTCGCCGAGAAGTCCATATACCTCGCCTGCCTCGACCCGAAACGATACATGCTGGACCGCTGCGATCTCCTTGAATCGCTTGCTAACATTCTTGACCTCAATCAACAGCAGCCCCTCCTCTCCCGTTTTTCTCTAGAATCGTACCTTCAGCAAGTACGACGCCCGCTTTTTTCCCGTAAACGTCACCTGTACGACACCCGTCCGCCCGCGCAAAACCCGGGGTATGGCGCCAGTGACATGAAATTCCCGCCGCTTCTCATCGACTCGCGCGACAGACACGGATCCTGGGGGCGAAAAGACCTTGTCGCCTTCCAGTGTGTAAAACGAAAGGGTGATTTCTCCCGCTTGCCCGTGGGCCTCTCCCGAAAAACGGATGATCTCCATCATTCCTGACACCGCTGACACTTCCGTGAGATCAAAAAGCGGGTGACGCAGGTTCGCAAGCGTCTGCCCTTCTTTCCAGTCCTGCAAAAACGCATCAAACTCCTGTACAGCTACCATCCACGCCGCCGAGGAAGTCATAGTCGCAGGGACATGCGAAGATATGGCACCAAACACAAGCGCAGAAGATGTCATCACCAGTGGCAGCCAAATAGAAAACATGCTAATTCCCTCCAATAATTGGTTGCCCTTAGCATGCCCTCACAAAAGTTACCCGTATGTGTCGTTGGCGAATCAGAATCTTTTGACTTTAAAAACGGTAACGCTCGTATCCTACAGCGGATAACGCTCTTTCCACTTAGTCAGGGAAAAGCCTTCAAACAGCGCGACGAAAGCCTCCGTATCGTTAATATAATGACGGGTTTCTTTTACCTCTGGATGCTTTTCTAGAAACAGCGTCGCTACCAAATGGCTGACAGGAACACCTTCTGCCTCTTGATCGTAAATGCCCCGCTCAGCGAGTACTTTGCCAAAATAACGTACATAGGTGACGGTTATGGTTTTTTCTTGACCGTTTTCTTGCCACGTAGCAATGGAACGATCAAATGTATCAGACGGTGATCCACCTTTTCCAGGTGCCACACTTTCTCCTGCAACAGAAACGAGCTTCATGTACTTCCATCCTCCTTTTTATTCCTGTACGTTCATTATAGGGGAGAGTGGAAATTGTTACAAATTGCTTTGTTGCCTGACGTACAGGCCCCCGACTATAGCCGAGCCGTTTTTTGACACACAACCACGATGGAGTAGCAATCGGGATTCAACGGTTTCTCTTCCCAGCCGTCAAAACAGTGAAGCAGCTTGAAACCGTTCAGCGCTAATGTTTTTTCGATTTCCTGCGGGTACGTATAGCGCAAATCGATTGTCGTTACCTTTTCTTCTTGCAGCTCCTCCTGCTGATAGAAACGGCGAATCGTCTTGTAATGCTGGATTTGATTGATCGGATCGTATTCCATTTTGTAAGAAACTTTCACATTCCGATTGTTTTGATCCACAAACGTATGGTCATGCTGCTCTTCCACTGGCTGTAATAATTCGACCACAGATGGAAAGGAACTCAGGAGCCCCATCGTTTTCAATGTCGTAGAGTAACGGGTCTTCATATTCTTCCAAACTCCATGGAACACGCATAAGCCGCTCCCCTTTCTATTCTCAAACTCCTTTCATTTTACATGGTCAGCGAACCTATTTCCATTTTCTGCATTCCCCTGCAACATTGGAAAAACCACTGCCTTTATTTGTCTGATACACTAAACAAAACGGTTAAAAAAACTCCGAAATTTTTTCGCATCCCGTGTCAGAAAATCCGTGAACCCCAAGTCTACACAGTACATCAACAAATCACGAGGAGTTTTTGCGATGGATCACTTGATAATCAGGCCCAAGACTCATGAGGAACACACCCAGATCAAAGACGAGACTCTGGTAGAACAGGCAAAAGCCGGAGATCAGGAGGCGTTTAGCGAGCTAGTCAGGCGTCATCGCTCCAAAGTATACGGCTATGCACGGTCGTACACACAAGAAGCCTTTCTTGCCGAAGACATCGTTCAGGATGCTCTTATTCGCGCCTTTTTGCACCTTGGAACGCTGGTGGACAGCCGCCGTTTCCTTCCCTGGCTGCATCGAATTGTGCGCAATCAGGCGTACACACGACTTTCGAAGGGTTCGCAAAAAAGGGAAACCGTTTTCTCAAGTCTGGGCAAACAAACGCAGGAGCAGGAACCGACTGACTGGGAGGACCTCGACAGTATTCTGCACAGGCTGGGACGGTCCTGGTCACACTCTGCGCAGAACACTAATCCCGAAGAGGTCATGGTGCGGCGTGAACTGTTTGAGACGATCAGGAGCCTGTTGCACTGCCTCAATCCTCGGGAGAGGCGCATTGTGGAATCTCACTTTTTTGATCATTTGGCCCCTCATGAGATCGCCCACATGTTCCAGATGTCCCAGGCGAATGTCTACCAAGTGCTATCGCGTTCTCGCAAAAAACTGATTCAGGAAAAAACTCGTGTCGTTGTTGATCAATACATGAAGACGAGAAAGGTTGCAGGGAGTATGAAACAAGCAGTATTGAATAAGCCAGAAGCATTCACGATGCCTACTTGGGTTACTTGCGCAGCGGCACTATACGGATTGGTAGAATCGACCGAACGAAAAATGTCTTTGCCGATGATACTTGGCCTGAGCGGCCACGCCTTTCGCTTGACGATCGTTCCTGGAAATATCCATATTGCAGGTCCGACGATGTTTCACTTTCAGCGCGTCTTGCAGCAGGGTTTGAAAAACATGGGCTTTGAATCTCGTGCCGTCACCTCGTATCATCTTTCCTGTGAACCAACCATTAATGCCAATCAAGTTGCTCCCTCGCTATTGAGCCCGGAGGCACGCGAAAAACGCCAGTTGTCTGTCCTCCTGCCAGAAGCATTGGAGCTGGTACACCGCTCCATCGACAAAGGGCATCCTGTGCTTGCTTGGGACCTGTTCATGCCAGAGTTCGGATTGATCTACGGCTATGATGATGAAAAAAGAGTGTTTTACGCAGGAGACAACTGCCGAAACGACAGTACCATTCCCTATGAAAGCTTGGGGCGGGGTATCCTCGAGGAGTTGTTTGTCCTTGCCATCGATCATGCGATTCCGATCGATCAACGCACGATGCTCGCAAATGCTCTCCAATCTGCACTCGTTCATTATCGTGGAGAAGAACCGCAGGACCCGAGCTGCGCCAATGGTCTAGCTGCCTATGCTGCTTGGCAGGAAGCCTATGAAAAGGGAACGGTAGAGCCGAATGGCAACGCGTATACGACCGTGATAAACGGAGATGCACGTCGCTACGCCTCTCTTTTCTGGAGCGAAGTCGTTGATACGTGGACAGATTCTGTGTTTGATGAGGTTCGTCCGCTGATGAAAGAAGCAGCTAGCTTGTACGGAGCGATTGCCGATGACTTTGACAAGCTAAGCAAGCTCTTCCCGTTCCCGGCTGGAGGCGAGCCGAACGATGCGGAGCAGGGTAAGCAGGCAATTGCGTTGTTGCAGGCGATTGAGCGAAATGAGCGCGAGGCTGTATCCGTCCTGGAACAAATTCAGGCGGGGCTTGAGAATAAAGCAGGAAAGTAAACCGAAAGAAGTAAGGCGATTTATGGTCGCCTTACTTCTTTTAGGTTATTGCTCCATTCAAACTTCCCGCTTACTGCATCTACGGTTGGCCAGCCCTTATAAGTATCAATTGTATAGACGAGCTGAAGATAAGGAGATTTTTTGCCATTGTAGGTTGGCCAGAAGTAGGACAGCTTGAGCGGAAGATTCTTTGCTGCCAAATCAGCAGCTTGCTGTGCAGTCACAGATGGTTTAAGTACTGGAAGTCCGCCTTCCTCGTTCGGTATAGTTGGAGAGAAATATACGACTTGGCCGCTCTTCATTTCGATCACGACCCAATAATTGTGATCGAGCACAGGCAGACCATTTTGGAGCCTATGAAACATGAATGAATAATTATCTGTATGTCTTTCCTTAACCTTATTTAATTCCATCATCCAGTCGGCCAACACTGCAGGTTTATATGGATCGAATATCTCTACTTGCCATTCATTAGCCGAATTCGAAGCATACGATTCAAGGACGGCAATCGCTTTTTTTAGTGCTTCTTCCCTCGTCAATGGAATAGATAGGTTTTCCTTTCGTGTCCAATCCATAGCATGGATAACCTGTCCAGTAGATTCGTCCACCTTAAGGAGAATATCCACCCCACCACGATCTGTCCAAGAATAAACGAAGTCTCCCCAACTATTCCTTGCATCATAGGGCATATTCGTGAACTTTTTATCTGTTCCAAACAAATTCGTAACAATTTTCTCTGCATCAGCCCGGTTTGAGACAATAAGTGAGTTCTCTTTTGGAGTGATCGTAATGTTCTTCACATTGACAGGATTTCGTTTTCCATCGTCTATGATCCCTAATCCGCTAGGCGCTTCAATCTGCTTTCCTGTTACAGCATCTATCAATGGTGAAGTTCTCCATGCATATTGTATACTCGGTTTGCCGCCGCTCCCTTCCTGAACATATCCGTAGTCGAAATGATCGGGGGTGAATAACTGCTCTGTGACGGCTTTTGGTGTCAATGCCGATTTTGGATCAGGAACCTTGGTATCTTCCAAATCAAGTGGATGAAAAGACAAACTTACAAGATGACCTTCGTAATCCGTAATCATGTATATGCCTGTCAGGATCCCTCTATCTACTTCCAAACCATTCAGCATAGCAGGATATTCTATGTACCGAAATCGGACTATCTCGGGACGCTTCTCCTCCATTTGCGATAATTTAGGAGTACCTGTTATTTTCCGTTTATCTGACCATTGTACGGCGAGAAAAAGTTTTTCTGCACGCTGCAATAAAACCTCGTCCGTTACTCTCCCTTTAGCATTCCAAATTTCCAGGGCTGCGTTATAGCTGAGCATTTCCCCGGTTTCCCTATCAAAAACGAGAGAGGCTCCAACGTACTCATCTTTTGGATGGCTCATGTACAAGACTACTTCATTACCCGTCCTCAGTTTAACGGTTCGCACTGTCAACGTTTTTAATTCGGGCTCCAGCTCTTCTAAAGCAGCCACGATTTGAGCGGCGCCTTCCGGGAGGTTGATTTCTTCTGGAGCTGGGGCTGCTGTGCTTTTCAGGAGGATTTCAGGGCTTGCAGCCAATGCCGGTCCACTTGTTCCAAAGAGTATCGTTGCTACTGTTAGAACAATTGATAAGCCTTTTATCAACATGTTGATCAAGCCTTTCTCTCTTCCTGTCTCGTATTTCTATACGGGCTACTATTCCTCGGACTCACTCCATTTGAACGATCCGTTTACAGCATCTACGGTTGGCCAACCTTTGCTGGTATCGAGTTTGTAGGCAAGAATAGGAGCATCATAATCACTGGATGTCGGCCAGATGTAAGTCAGCTTTACCGGTACCTGTTTGGCGAAAATTTCAGCAACCTGCTGGTCTGTTACGGATGGTTTGAGCACAGGATATTTGCGATCCTCTGTGGGAACTGAGGCTAGGAACTCTGCGACTTGTCCTTTCATTGGATCAATAACTACTCCATAGGAATACTCCATGACTGGTATACCGTTTTGTTTCTCAAAAAATAAAAAGCCATACTGCTCGATAGATTTCTTTTCTTCTGTCTCTTGCTTGTTATCCTTATTCGATAGAATCTTCATAGCCAGTGGATCTTCTGGTTTGATCTGTTCGTACATTTCCACTTGCCATTCGGATGTTTTAGCATAAGGCTCCAAGAAAGCAATCGCTTTTTGTAACGACTGTTCTTTGGTGAGCGGAGCAGGAAGGTCTGCGATATGTGTCCAATTCAGATAACCGCCAATCTCTCCTGTCATTTTGTCCTCCACTACCGAAGCGTAATTCACTTCAACATAGTTCGCCCAATAATGATTGAGTATGCCGTCCTGCTCTTCCTTTCGATAGGTCGAATACGTCTTCTTCGTATCAATTCCAAACAACCGCTCTAAAATTTGTGTATCCGTAGCATTTTTCTCAATGAATGGCTTTGTCTGAGGCTTCAAGGAAATATTTTTTAGATCGTCAGCATTTACCTTGCCTTCCCCGTTTTCTTCCCCCCATCCATCAACGATCTGCTTGCCTGTCAGTGCATCAAATACTGGAGATGTTCTTAGCTTATACGCTAATTCAGGCTTACCTTCACTGCCTTCCCACACATAACCATACTGGATCCGTTCAGGTGTAAAAATCTGCTTCTGGATCGCCTCTTTTGTGACAGCTTTTTTCGGGTCAGCAACCTGAACCCCCTTCAAATCGAGCGGTTCAAACGAGACTCCGATTAAATGACCGGCGGAATCCATGTCTACGTCTATGCCAAAACGCATTCCTTCTATTTCCAGACCATTTAACAGAATCGGATAATAGACATTTCGGAATTCAAACGGCTCTTCCTGATCTTCCACGAATGTTGACAATTGTGGGGCATCCGTCATGCTCCGTTTCTTCGATCCAAGCAACTCCTCAACGGCTTTATCGGCTTTTTGCAAAATGGCCTTATCTGTTGCTTTTTCTTTTTGATCCCAAATGATGGTGGCAGCCTCGAAACTAACCATTTCACCGCTATTGCGATCAAAAAGGATATACGCATCCTCGTGTATGTTGTCTGGATGGTTCATCGCCAGGACCACTTGATTTTCATCACTCTCGGAAATGAACACTTCCCGAACCGTCAAAGCTTTTAGGGCAGGCTCCAGCTTCTCCAATGCAGCGACAATCTCTACCGCACGAGCAGGCAGTTTGATTTGGTCTTCAGATGGAGTTCCTGCATTTTTCAAGATCATTTCCGGGCTTGCAGCAAATGCCTGGGAACCTGTTCCCAATAGCATCGTTGTTACTGCAAAAGCAGCCGTCGCACTTTTCCATTTTTGTGTCATGAACATTTCTCCTAATCAATTATGATAATAGCTACGCATTCTATCTTACTTTTTTTCCACTATTTAGCATAGATAACCGTACAAAAAAAAAGCACTTCCTCTACAGAGAAAGTGCTGTCGTATGTTTTGCCCTACAGGCTGTTCAATACTTCCTGAATCAACTTGTTGACCATTCCCGGGTTTGCCTTACCTTTGGTTTGCTTCATGACCTGTCCAACAAAGAAAGCAGCTGCTTTTTCGTTTCCGGCCTTGAAGTCTGCCACGGCTTGCGGGTTGGAATTGACCGCATCGACGACGACTTGACGAAGAGCGCCTTCATCGCTGATTTGGACGAGTCCTTTTTCTTCGACGACCTGCTTCGGCTCTTTGCCGGTCTCGACCATCTCTTTGAAGACGGTTTTGGCGATTTTGGAGGAAATGGTTCCGTCCCCGATCAGCTTGATCATCTCACCCAAGCCTTTTGGTGTCATTTTCACATCAGCAAACACCAGGTTGTTGGCGTTGAGGTGTGCCAACAGGTCAACCATCAGCCAGTTCGCTACTGACTTTGGCTCTGCTCCTGTTTTCACAGTCTCATCAAAGAAATCAGCCGTCTCCTTGGAGATCGTAATGACTCCAGCATCATCCTTTGACAAGCCAAACTCGTTCACATAGCGCGCCTGACGAGCGTCTGGCAGCTCTGGAATGGTTGCGCGAACCGCTTCAATCCACTCCTCGGAAATCTGCATGCGAACCAGGTCCGGGTCTGGGAAGTAACGATAGTCGTGCGCTTCCTCTTTGGAACGCATGGTCAAGGTCTTCTTGTTCGCTTCGTCCCAACGACGAGTTTCCTGAACGACCTTGCCACCGGAAGAAACAACCTCCGTCTGACGCTGTACCTCGTACTCCAAGCCCATTTGCACGTTGCGGAAGGAGTTCATGTTTTTCAGCTCAGCCTTGGTTCCGAATTCTTCTTGACCATACGGGCGGATGGAAACGTTAGCGTCGCAACGCAGGGAGCCTTGTTCCATGCGAACGTCAGATACTTCCGTGTACTGAATGATCGCTTTCAGCTTTTCCAGATACGCACGCGCTTCTTCCGGTGTGCGGATGTCTGGCTCAGAAACGATCTCCACGAGTGGTACCCCGACGCGGTTGAAGTCTACCAAAGACTCTCCGCCAAAATCGCTGTGCGTCAGCTTGCCTGCATCCTCTTCCAAATGCAGACGAGTGATCCCAATGCGCTTCGTCTCACCGTTTACTTCGATGTCGATCCATCCATTGTAGCCGATCGGCTGGTCAAACTGCGAAATTTGGTACGCTTTTGGCGAGTCTGGATAAAAGTAGTTTTTGCGGTCGAACTTGGTCTCGCGGGAAATCTCGCAGTTGAGGGCGAGTGCTGCTTTCATCGCGAATTCTACCGCTTGCTTGTTCGTTACAGGCAGTACACCTGGATGTCCCAAGCAGATTGGGCATGTATGTGTATTCGGCGGTGCACCAAATTCAGTCGGGCAGCCGCAAAAGATTTTACTGTTGGTCGATAGCTCGGCGTGAACCTCCAAGCCGATGACGGTTTCGTACTTGCTCATGCTCTTACCCCCTCACCCATTCCGGTTTGCGCCCGTAGAAGCCCGCTGTTTGCTCATACGCATGGGCTACACGCAATACGGTGGATTCGTCAAATGCACGACCTACGATCTGCAAGCCGATCGGCAGACCGTTTTTGGAGAATCCGCACGGCACGCTGATTGCTGGCAGACCAGCCAAGTTTACAGGAACGGTACAAATATCCTCCAGATACATTTTCACCGGATCATCTACGTTTTCGCCTACTTTGAAAGCCGTAGAAGGCGTGGTTGGGTGCAGGATGACATCGTAGTCAGCAAAAATGTTGTTGAAGTCCTGAATGATCAAGGTGCGTACTTGCTGCGCCTTTTTGTAGTAAGCATCGTAATAGCCAGACGAGAGCGCGTAGGTTCCGAGCATGATGCGGCGCTTCACTTCTGGGCCAAAGCCTTGGCTGCGAGATTCCTTGTACAGCTCAATCAGGTTTGCCGCATTGTCTGCACGCACACCATAACGTACGCCGTCAAAACGAGCCAGGTTGGACGAAGCTTCAGACGAAGACAAGAGGTAGTAAGCTGGCACTGCGTATTCTGTATGCGGCATGGAAACCTCGCTCCATGTAGCACCCATGCTCTCCAACTGCTTCAATGCTGCCAGAACAGCATCGCGAACCTCAGGGTCAATCCCTTCTCCGATCAACTCTTTCGGTACCCCGATACGCAGTCCTTTTACATCTCCAGTTAATGCGGACAAGTAATCCGGTACGTCCACATTGGCAGAGGTAGAGTCGTATTCATCATGTCCCGCAATTGCTTGCAGCACATAGGCGGAATCCTCTACGTTTTTCGTCACCGGCCCGATTTGATCCAGCGAGGACGCGAACGCAACCAGACCGAAACGGGATACACGTCCATACGTAGGCTTCAAGCCGACAACGCCACAAAAAGCAGCAGGCTGACGGATGGAGCCACCTGTATCAGAGCCTAGAGTGAAATAAAAATGACGCGCAGCCATTGCCGCCGCTGAGCCACCGGAGGAGCCTCCCGGAACGTAGTCGGTGTTCCACGGGTTTTTCGCTGGGAAAAAGCCGGAATTTTCGTTGGAGCCGCCCATCGCAAACTCGTCCATGTTCAGCTTCGCAACGATGACCGCATCGGCATCCTTCACCTTTTTGGAAACAGTTCCGTCATGGACAGGATCGTAGTTCGCCAAAAATTTGCTCGCGCAAGTCGTGCGAACATCTTTTGTAACCAGGTTGTCCTTCAGTCCGGCAGGCAAGCCGTAGAGAAGACCCAGCTCCTCATTTCCCTTGACCAGACGCTCGTCCAATTGACGGGCATGAGCCAAGGCTCCCTCTTCATCTACATGCAGGACGGATTTGATTTCTCCGTCATGCTCCTTGATGCTAGCGATGGAAGCCTGCACCAGATCCGTTACCGAAATCTCTTTTGCGCGCAGGGCGCTATGTATCTCAGACAATCGCTTGTCAAACAGCGACACAGTGGGTTCCTCCCTTCTCGTTATCCAGTAAGTAGGTTATTCGAATACAGCCGGTACTTTAAACTGTCCGTCTTCGTGATCTGGTGCGTTTTTCAGCACGTCTTCACGCGGCAGGGACGGTCTGTTTACGTCTTCGCGCATGACGTTTTTCACATCTGTCGCATGGCTGGTTGGCTCAATATTGGATGTATCGAGCTCATTCAGCTTGGCTGCAAAATCAAGAATCGCATTCAGGTCTTTTGTGTACCGCTCCGCTTCTTCCTCAGTGAGCTGCAAACGGGCCAAATTAGCTACGTGTTCTACTTCTTTGCGAGTAATGGCACTCATTCTTTCCACCTCCGAATCGTATCACATAACTTTGATCTTACTTGAAAAGAGCAGGTTCAGTCAATTTTCACAGGGATTTCGCCAGGGAAAACAAATAATGTTCTCGACCAAAAAAAGTTGATCGATTATTAGACAATTAAAAACTTCGTCCGGCTGTTGTGGTGGGGAGGAAACAGGAGAAAACGCTCAGCTTCTAGGTACACCCGCTGTGGGATTGACTGCCCGTCTCCATGAAAAAAAGCGAAACCCGCGTCCAAAGTCGTCCATTCAGGGGGTATCTCAGAGGTGGACGCTAAGGGCTTGTTTCTCTTTTTTTCATTGCGCCTCGGTCGGTGTCCCTAAGATCTTCGCTTATTTCTCCTGTTTCCTCTACGAGCTTTCCGTGTTATTCGATGTTTTAATGCTTTATAAAGATGAAAGAATGTGAGCAGTTACGCTAGAGAAGAATATTTCCAGACGTAGCGACTTGTGGAGTCCTACCGAGCGGAGAAGGGATTTGCGGGAAAAAGAAACGCAACGTGCACCCGCGACGAAGCGGCTACCACTTTTGCGTTTCCCCGCAAGTCCCTTCGGAGCGGGCAGTCTAACCCACAGCAGGACGGAGCCTGGAGCCTAGACTGGAAATATTCTTCTCCCCACCACAGTCGCATCTTCAACTACTAAGAAAAAACAAGTCCAAGGCATTTGCCCTGGACTGTAATCTCTTCTGTCGTTTGTTATTCTGGCTTCTTTTTCGCGAGCGCCTGCCCCATCAAGAGAGACTTGCCTTTTTCAATGCCTGTTGCCCATTCGAGCTCGTTGGACTCCAACAGCAAAATGACGGTTGATCCAAATTCGAACCAACCCAGCTCCGCCCCTTTTTCATAACGAGGTGTCCCAGCAATCTTCTCGTGGGTTTGGCGACCGTGCTTGATATTCGTGGTAGCTGTGTTGTAGCAAACCTTCACACTGCCTACAAACAAGGCTCCTACTTTGACCAAAGCCATGTCGCCCAGGCTATCTGTTTTGATGTGAGTTACCAAACGTTCATTGCGGGCAAACAAACGGTCTACGTTTTCAATCCCGAGTTGGTTGACTGGATAGAGTCTGCCAGGCAAATAGCAGTAACAGCTCAAATCGCCCGTTACTGGCATATGAATCCGGTGGTAGTCCCTTGGACTCAAATAAATGGTGATAAATTTACCACCATAGTAACGCTTGGCCTCTTCCTCCGAACCGCCCAACAGCTCAATCACATTGAACTCTTTTCCCTTTGCTTGAATCAAGGTACCTTCGCAAATATCTCCCAACTGCGAAACGGTTCCATCTACCGGGCTGACGATGGTATCTGGGCCAGGTGCAATCGGTCTCGCTGCGGGCTTCAGGCGCCGGGAAAAAAACTCCTTCAGCGTGCGGTATTCCGAAGCTGGCTTTTCTATGATGGACGTATCAATTTGATAGTGCTTTATGTATCGTTGAATGGCTAATCGACTAAAGGGAGTAGCGGTAATTTTGCCCATCGTCCGTGACATCGCGTTTTGTGGCAAGCGATGAATGAGACCTGGGAGCAGCTTTTTGCCCATAAGAAATGCTCCTTCGTAAAACAACAATACCCTTACTTTACCACTTCTGCTAACAGCCAGTAAACCCCGCACTATTACCAGAGGTTCATCATTTTCTTCGAGAGTCTTGCTATACTATAATCATTCTAAGAAGCCACTTATCAGGAGATATCGGTTATGGTGAAGAAACTCGATATTACTACACTTATCAGTCAACATGGTGATATCCTAACCAGTCTATTCGATCATATGTCGGACATGTTCTTTCTCATGGCTGTCGAACAAGATGCGGAAGAGGAGTATCAGTTTCGCTATGTCTTGATGAATCCATCCGCTATGCACGTCGCCCAATTGTGCGAGGAAGCATACGGAAAAACGTTTGAGGACGTGTATCCTCATGAAAAAGCCAGCTTATTACAGCACATGTACACACAGGCAGTAAAAAGCGGGAGTCCGATCCACTTTACTGCGAATGGTGACATCATTGGCGAATCCATTCTTTCTCCTGTCTATGATAACAATGGGGTATGCACGCATGTCTTTTCCATTACCCGCGATGTTACCGAGCGCACAAACCTGGAGTCTCAATTGGCCTATATGGCGTATCATGATGTGCTCACAGGATTGCCGAACAGACGCCTACTCTCCGAAAAGCTTCAGCAAGCTCTACGTGCAGCCCAATCAAAAGAGGAGATGGTCGCTGCCCTCTATCTGGACTGTGACCGCTTTAAGGAAATTAACGATACGTGGGGTCATGACACCGGAGATTTGTTTTTGCAAATGCTAGCTACACGCCTCAAGTCATCCGTTCGAGATGGAGATATCGTCGCACGTTTGGGTGGAGACGAGTTTGTCATCGTCCTGACCGGCATACACTCCGAACGTCAGGTTGAAAAAATTGCGAATCGTATCCTGCTTGCGACTCAAGAGCCGTGGATGATCGAGGAGCGAGCCATCCCGTTTTCGACGAGCATAGGCATTGCCCTCTACCCGGCATCTGCAAGCGAAGCCGAACAACTGTTGAGCAATGCAGACAAAGCACTTTATCAAGCCAAAAATACAGGGCGCAATCGATTCTTTTTCTTTGACCACATTTGATTATTGACTGTAAAACAAAAACACTGCCAAGACGGAGAACAGCAAACTCACCACATATAGAATGATGACCGTCTGCTTCGTAGACAACCCCCGGGACATGAGCCGATGATGAACATGTCGACGATCCGCTTGGTACATGGGGGAACCTGCCAAAAGCCGACTGATCATGACCTGTACAGTGTCTATAATGGGTAAGCCTACTGCCAGCACAGTCACAACTAATGAAATGAGCGTAGCCCCTTTCATCGTTCCTTCCAACGAAATCACGCCGAGAGCGAATCCCAAAAACATCGATCCCGCATCACCCATAAAAATTTTCGCCGGATAGAAATTAAAGCGTAGAAAAGCGAGTGCAGCACCTGCCAGTGCAACTGCCAATAATGCCGTTAATTCTTGACCCTTGAGCATCGACAAAAAGAACAAGGTCACCGCTGAGATCACCGTAGCACCGGCAGCAAGGCCGTCCACCCCATCCAAAAAATTCACCATATTGATCAAGCCGACGATCCACAGCACGGTCATCAGCAGGGAAACCAGGATTGGAAATGAGACATACATCCCTTCCTCTCCCCCCAGCCACATGAAATTAATTCCCCGAAAGCGAATATCCATGAGGAATGTCATCGTCGCTACCAATAACTGCACCATCAGCTTCGGTAGTGCCGGAAACTCTTTTTTCTTCGACTTGTAGGTATCGTCTACCCATCCAATGACCACCAGTATAGCCCCTCCAACTGCCAAAACTGCAACGGTTTTTTGCGCCCCTGCAAAAAAAGTTGACACCAACAAGAGACCGACGAACATCGCCAAACCACCAGATAATGGGATTGGTCGGTTATGTCCCTTTCTCCCCTTGGGCATATCCAGCAGCTTTGTTTTCCAAGCTAACCAATTTGCTACTGGCATTAACAAATACACAACAAAAAACGAGGAGAGTCCTGACACGATATAAGTAAACAGCTACCCTCACCTGCTTTGCCCTTTCATTTTGTCCTTAGTGTGGACAAAATGGGAACAAAAAAGCCGCCTCTGTAAAAGAGGCAGCTTTTTTATTGCGTAGCTTACAGTTTTTCGGAAACCATTTTTGCTTGTGTGAAGAGCAGGAGGTAGTCTGGTCCACCCGCTTTGGAGTCAGTACCGGACATGTTGAAGCCTCCGAATGGATGTACGCCCACCAAAGCGCCTGTGCACTTGCGGTTGAAGTACAGGTTACCTACGTGGAACTCTTCGCGAGCGCGCTCCAGGTTCTCACGGTTGCGGCTGATAACAGCGCCAGTCAAGCCGTACTCGGTGTTGTTCGCGATTTCCATTGCATGATCGAAATCGTTGGCTTTCGCGAACGCTACCACTGGGCCAAAGATTTCTTCTTGCATGATGCGAGCTTGTGGATCTACATCTGCAAATACAGTTGGCATGATGAAGTAGCCAGATTCTGGACCTTTTTCGCCACCCGCAACCAGTTTGCCTTCTGTTTTACCAATCTCGATGTACTCGAGGATTTTGTTGTATGCTTTCTCGTCAACCACAGGACCTGTGTAGAAATCGTTGGTTCTGATGTCGCCCACAGTCAGTTGTTTGGTCAGCTCTACTACGCGGCCCAGTACTTGGTCGTACACGTCTTGGTGAACGATAGCACGGGAGCAAGCGGAACATTTTTGACCGGAGAAACCGAATGCAGAAGCCACGATGGACTGTGCAGCCAACTCGATATCGCAGTCGTTGTCAACAACGATGGAGTCTTTACCGCCCATTTCAGCAACCAGACGCTTCATCCATTTTTGACCTGGACGATGTTTCGCAGCCAGTTCGTTGATACGCAGACCTACGTCACGGGAACCTGTGAAGCTGATGAAACGAGTCAGGTTGTGCTCTACGAGGTAATCTCCTATTTGGCTACCGGAACCTGGTACGAAGTTTACAACACCAGCCGGTACGCCAGCGTCTTCGAGAATCTCCATGAATTTCGCAGCGATTACTGGAGTGGTAGAAGCAGGCTTCAATACGACAGTGTTACCCGCTACGAGAGCTGCTGTCGTCATACCAACCATGATCGCCAGAGGGAAGTTCCAAGGCGGGATAACGATACCTACACCGAGTGGAACGTAGTACAATTCGTTGTCCTCATCCGGGATACGTGGCAAGTCATGGCGCTGGGACAGCTTATCCATTTGACGGCCATAGTATTCCATGAAGTCGATTGCTTCTGCTGTGTCAGCGTCAGCCTCTGCCCAGCTTTTTCCTGCTTCTTTTACGAGCCAAGCAGAGAACTCATGCTTACGGCGACGCAGGATTGCTGCTGCTTTATACAGATAGCGTGAACGTGCTTGTGCAGGCACCTTTTTCCATGTTTCGAAAGTGCTAGCAGCTGTTTGGATCGCTTTCTCAGCCAGTGCTTGGTCAGCCTGGGAAACAACGCCCACTACTTGTTCTTTATTAGAAGGGTTGAAGGAGTTGGATTTCTTTTCAGTTGTGATGCGTTCTCCGCCGATGATAAGCGGATACTCACGGCCAAGCTCACTTTCTACCTTAGCGAGCGCTTCTTCAAATGCCTTTTTATTTTCTGGCAGACTAAAATTGGTAAACGCCTCGTTTTTGAATTCCACTTGCATCTGTGACGCCTCCTTATCGATATCTTCCATGTTCGGATCACTCATAAAACATATGCAAGGATCATACCAACAAAACCATTAAAGGCTCGACTCTATTAGTGTTTGCATTTTTGCAGAAAAATCACCGACAAGTTTCAAGAAGTATTCCGAACACTTTTGTACACACATCGTTCAACATTTCACACATTTGTTCAAACCACTATCTTTTGTGTACAAAAAAACACCCGACCTCCTCACCTTCTCAGGCGATCATTCGGGTGTTTGATGTTTGATGCTTTTCCTTATTGTCTGTAAATATGCATATACGGCTCACCACTTGTCGGTCGAATGTAAAGCGACAATGGTTTGTTCATCGACTGTACGTACAGGTTCACGTGAACGCTTTTGTCGAAGAGCTGATTAATGCTTCCTGCTGCAAATTGCGTAAACTGCAATACCTCTGTTCTGGAATCATACTCTGCCGTGGCGGTAATCGTGATTTCCGTGAGCTTGCCGTCCATGAAACGTCCCAGACCCGTCATCCCGATATATTCAGGGAAATAGCCCTTGGATTGGCGCATCAGCTTGTCGTACTGCAACGACTGCTCTGGGTATTTCTGCTCAACCTCTGGACTTGGGAACAGGAAATATTCCTCTTCGATCGGCAGCCACTTTGAGATCGCTGCTTCATTCGCCCCTACTGTTCCTGACATGATGAAGTGCCCCGGCACCAGAGTAGAATTCGCCTCCGGTACTTGATACATCAAAACCAGGATCGGGACTTCCGGACTGGTACCGCGCACAGACTGCACGATACGAGCTGCGACCTGCTGGCCTTTTGCTTGCAGTTCTTGCGTCGTGTACACCTTGTCCTGGCCGGTTGCATCCTGATAGTTCGGCGAAAGCGACAAGCCCAACACCATGCCAGCCAGGCTCTTATCCTTCTTGCTCAGGTAATCATGCTCCAATACGTGCACGAGAATTCCGTTTTTCTTTTTCCCGTTAGCCCCAGCCGTCTTTTCCTGTGCGATCCACTGGGTGACTTGCTCTTTTTTAATCACTTGACCTTCTTGGAAATAATAATCGGACGTCGGGAATGTCTCCCGAGCGAACTCCATTAGGCCTAATTCAAGGTGGCTGAAATCGATGCGATATTTCGTATCAGCAAGCATTCCTCGTGTCTGGTTTGGCTGGTACGGAGTAATGCTGCCGTAGTAATCCTCGGATACTTCCACTACCTCCGACAAGGACGGTGTAGTAGGCTCAGGAGCTTTGTCCTTGCCCCCAGGTATCAACGAGCAGCCAGTCAATGCCATCACAAGAAGTACAGCTGTCAAGAACCTGCATCCTGTCAAAAACTTCACTTTCATAGATTACTCCTTTTCGTATCCAAAAGTGGGCGATGTACAAATCATTCGTTCCACTTGATCCATCGATTGTCTTCGAGTTTGTAGATCAATGCCGATTCGCCAATTCCCACCCATTTTGTATCCTCGCCACCTGAAGCAAGGACAATCAGCTTTTCCGGTGAACGAGCATCAAGCAAACGCCATTCGCCCTTGATTTTCTCATAGATACCTTTTTCGGTTGCGACAGCGAGAGTGCCAGTTCGTCTGTTAATGGCGAGCGAATAGATCTGCTCTGCTCCGGGAATCTCCTCTGTCTTCCACTGCCCCTCTTCATTATAGAGCAAGCTGAATTGGGCCGCTACATAGAGTCGGTCTTGTTCGGGATCAAAGTCCATGGCAAATACTTCCTGATCCATCGGCTGCCACAGGCTCCAAGATTGGGCCTCGTCCGTCGATTGATAAATGCCTTCACCCGAGACAAAGGCAAACAGACGTACTTCGTCTCCTTGGCGACTCCCCACAAAGCTGCTGATATTCGCAGGCTCTGGCAACCCGTTGTTGACAGTAGCCCACTTTTTACCGCCATCTGTCGAATGAAGAACCCCATCAATCCCACCGACAAATATTTGCTTCGGATCATCCGGGTCCACAAACCAACCTTCGATCGTATACTGCTGTAAATCTGTCGAGAGAGATCCCCACGATCCACCCCCAACCGAGCTATACAGCCCTGAATTGGTACCAACCCATATTTGCTTATCATCATCGGTCATCATCAGATTGTGGATGGTTGCTCCCTGCTCCAATACGTCCTGATAGGTCAAGTTCCCTTGTAGAGCAGCAGCTGTAACTGTTTGAGGATTCGTATTGGATTGTTCACTGCCAGTACTGCTGTTATTTCCACAGCCAACCAATTGCAGCATGGCTATTACACCGATTCCCCATTTCAGGAAGCTATTCATGCTCTTCACGTCCCTTCCCTTACTCATCCGTTGTCGCCACCGTTTTCTTAGGCGTTGCTCTCCAATACTTGCAGGAAGCCTGCTTCGTCCATAACAGCCACGCCTAGTTTTTCTGCCTTCTCCAGCTTGGAGCCGGCTTTTTCGCCTGCAATCACCAGGTCTGTCTTCTTGCTGACGCTGCCTGTTACCTTGCCACCCAAGCGCGCAATCGCTTCCTCTGCTTCCTGTCGCGACATTTGCGTCAAGGTGCCGGTCAAAACGATTGTTTTTCCTGAGAATGGAAGGTCTGCGCCACTTTCAATGCGGATTCCTTTGTACTCCATGTTCACTCCGGCCGCTCGCAGTCTCTCAATAACTGCCTGAGCCTGCGGCTGTGCGAAGTAGTTCACGAGACTCGCAGCCATTTTCGGCCCGATCTCATCGATTTGCGTAATTTCTTCTTCGGATGCCTGCATAATGGCATCGATAGTGCCAAAATGCTCCGCGAGAACGCGTGCCGCTTTGGCTCCGACCAAGCGAATACCAAGACCGAACAATACGCGCTCCAGCGAGTTCTCCTTGCTCGCTTCGATAGCCGCAAGCAAATTATCTACGGACTTTTCACCCATGCGCTCCATGCCCAGTAGAACATCGCGCTGCTGGTGCAAATAATACAGGTCAGCGACACTGTGGATAATATCGTCACGATACAGCTGGGCTACGACTTTTTCTCCCAAGCCGTCAATGTTCATGGCCGTGCGGGACACGAAATGAATCATGCCTTCACGGATTAGTGCCGGACACATTGGATTGATGCAGCGCAGTGCCACTTCTTCCTCCAAGCGTACCAGCTCACTCCCACATTCGGGGCAATGCGTTGGCATGGCAAACGGTACTTCATCTCCAGTACGACGCTCAGGCAAGACCGCGATAATCTCCGGGATAATGTCCCCGGCTTTTTTGACGACAACATGATCGCCGATAAGAAGACCTTTTTCCCGAATAATGTCTTCATTGTGCAAGGAAGCTCGCTTCACGGTCGTACCTGCCAAACTGACTGGCTTCAATAAAGCAGTCGGGGTGACATTGCCTGTGCGCCCCACAGATACTTCAATACCTTCGAGAATCGTAACTGCTTCTTCGGCAGGGAACTTGTATGCGATAGCCCAACGCGGACTTTTCGCAGTAAATCCTAGCTCCTCCTGCTGAGCGTAACTGTCGACCTTGATTACCATGCCGTCGATTTCATAAGGCAAATGAGGGCGCTTCTCTGTCCAGCCCGCAATAAAAGCGAGCAATTCATCAACGTCGTTGAATACACGTCGCTCCTGATTCACCATGAAGCCGAGCGTCTCCAGCAAATCAAGCCCTTCACTGTGAGATTCTACTGTCTCCCCTTGCAAATCACCAATGCCATAAATAAACGTATCCAGTTGACGGGATGCGGCAATTTTCGGATCGAGCTGTCGGAGCGAGCCTGCCGCGGAATTGCGCGGATTGGCAAATAACGCTTCTCCTCGCTCCTCGCGCTCTTTGTTCAGCTTTTCAAATGCTCCCTTGGACATGTAAGCCTCACCGCGAACCTCCAAGGTTAACGGCTTCGTCAGCCGCAAAGGAATGGAACGAATCGTTTTCAGGTTTTGTGTGATGTCTTCGCCTGTTGTTCCATCTCCACGGGTAGCCCCGCGAACGAACAGCCCATTTTCATAATGAAGTGACACGGCCAGACCATCAATTTTCAGTTCAGCTACATAGCGGACAGCCTGACTGCCAACGGCCTGACGCACCCGGCGGTCAAAATCCCTGATGTCCTCCTCATTAAAGGCGTTGCCGAGACTGAGCATCGGTGTCTTATGAACAACCTTTTCAAAGAAGGGCAACGGTTCTCCCCCTACACGCAAGGAAGGAGAATCAGGAGACTGCAAATCAGGGAAGCTTGTTTCTAGCTCCTTTAGCTCCCGCATCAATTGATCGTATTCCTGGTCAGAAATCTCAGGTCGATCCTCTTCATGGTAAAGACGATTATGCCGCTCAATTCGTTTCGCTAATTCTTTAATTTTTGTTTCCGCCGTCAATCGATCCATTTCGTTCATCCTTTACTTTTGCGATTGGCTGTATTGCACATTATCCTTTTTGAATAGGAGCGAACTTCGCTAATAGCTTTTTAATGCCAGTCGGACTTGGGAAAGCAATGTCGAGCTCCATGTCGTCACCCGTTCCTTTTACTTTGACGACCGTACCGTTCCCCCATTTTCCATGCGCCACTCTGTCGCCAACCTTCCAATCAACACCTGCTCCTTGACCATGTCCAGGCAGTTTTTCACCCGCCGGACGAGTAAACGTAGCAGGTGTGCTGCCCGCGGTTCGCTGACCCATGCCAAATTTCGGAGCAGAGCCTGCTTGTGAGGAGGACGCTCCAAACGGTCTCGCTCCTGTGTCACGTCCGAATGCACTGCCATCCCGCTGTCCAAACGCACTGCTGCGTCCACCGCCAAAGCTTCGGTCCGCTGCCGCTGGATTTCCTTCCAACAACTCAGCCGGAATTTCTTGCAGGAAGCGAGACGGCGCATTCACATTGGTCCGTCCAAACAACGTCCGCATACGGGCACATGTCATGTACAGACGCTCCTCCGCCCGTGTAATTCCCACGTAAGCCAGTCGACGCTCTTCCTCCATCTCGGCATCGTCAAACAAAGAGCGGCTATGCGGGAAGACACCTTCCTCACAACCAACCAGGAACACGACAGGGAACTCCAGCCCTTTGGCGCTGTGCAAGGTCATTAATACAACCTGTCCCTCTGCCGATACTTCCTCCTGGGCACCGTCGTCTCCCAAGGAATCGATGTCTGCCACCAGCGCGAGGTCGGTCAGGAAGGCCAGCAAGCTCTTGTCTTCATTTTTGCGCTCGAACTCCTGGGTTACAGACAGGAACTCCTCGATATTCTCCAGACGAGCCTGTGCTTCCAGCGTTTTTTCTTCTTTTAAAGAATCTCGGTATCCAGAGCGCTTCAGCACTTCTTCCACCAGCTCTGTCACACTCAAGTAATCAGTCATTTGCATCAAGTTCGAGATGAGATCATTAAAGGACAGGATCGCATTCGTCGTACGTGAAGGCAGCCCCATATAAGCCGTCTCCTGAATCGCTTGGAAAAGGGACTGACCATTTGCGTTCGCATACGCTTGTAGCTTGTCTACTGTCGTATCCCCGATATTACGCTTCGGTACGTTGATGATGCGCTGCAAGCTGATATCGTCATCCGGGTTGGAGATGAGACGCAAATAAGCCAAGATGTCCTTGATCTCTTTGCGATCGTAGAACTTGGTTCCGCCGACGATGGTGTACGGCATATTCGATTTGATGAAAACTTCCTCGACCACACGAGACTGTGCATTCGTCCGATACAGGATTGCGAATTTGTCATAGCGCTTGTACTGTGCCATCTGCTTGCGGATCGTATCGACGATAAAATACGCCTCATCGTGCTCGGAATCACCCTGGAAGCACATGATCCTGTCGCCGCCCGGATTCTCCGTCCAGAGCTTCTTTTCCTTGCGCAACTTGTTGTTGGCAATGACCTGGTTCGCCGCCTGCAAAATCGTCTTGGTAGAGCGATAGTTTTGCTCGAGCTTAATGAGCTTGGCTTCAGGATAGTCTTTTTCAAAGTTTAAAATGATCGAGATGTCGGCACCGCGCCATTTATAAATACTTTGGTCAGCATCCCCCACGCAGCATACATTTCGATACTTGTCTGCCAGCATGGAAATCAAAAGGTATTGCGCCCGGTTCGTATCCTGATACTCGTCAACGTGTATATAGCGGAATTTCTTTTGATAAAACTCCAATACTTCCGGCACTTCTTTAAACAGACGAACCGTCGTCATGATCAGATCGTCGAAGTCCAGCGACTGGTTGTTTCTCAGCTTTTTCTGATAAGCCGTGTAAACCTTTGCTGCCACTTGTGCAAAGGGATCGCCCGCCAGACGCGTATAGGTTTCTGGATCGGTCAGCTCGTTTTTCGCTCCGCTGATCGCAGCCAAAATCGAACGCGGCTCATACTGCTTCGGATCGATGTTCAACTCTTTTAAACATTGCTTGACGACAGACAACTGGTCACCCGCATCCAAAATGGAAAAGCTGCGATTGATACCGAGTCGGTCGATATCCCTGCGCAAAATCCGCACACACAAGGAGTGAAACGTCGACAGCCATGCATCCTGCGCTGCCGCTCCGCCAATAATGGCAGCCACACGGTTTTGCATCTCCCGCGCTGCCTTGTTGGTGAAGGTGATCGCCAAAATGCTCCAAGGCGCTACCTGTTTTGCACTGATCAGGTATGCGATGCGCTGAGTCAGTACTTTGGTCTTGCCGCTACCCGCACCGGCCAAAATCAAGACGGGGCCTTCTGTTGTAAGGACTGCTTCCCGCTGCTCCGGGTTCAGTCCTGCTGTGATACGATCTGCAAAAGACATATGTATAAATCCACCTTTCCACGTTCCCTAGACGAAAGCATATGTTCCTATTTTCGCACAGATCGCAGTGGAGTTCCAGTTCGTATCCCGAACAGGAAACATCATCCTTTCGGTAACAATGGCTCGTACATCAAATAAGCCCGATTCTGCGTCAGCCATTCTTGCTCCACCCATTCTCCTTCCAGCGTATAAACGTCACGATACAATTCATTCTTCCGTTCATACCCTCCCCAAATCGATGGATGTATCTCATGTTCTTTCTCGATAATGACATACGTCCGTGTCGGTGGCATGTCTGACCGCCATTCCCCTACCAAATGCGTATCGGTCAGGTAGACATGCAGTTGAAAGGGTTGGGTCGTCCGGTTGGCGATTTGCAAATCCAGATAATTATAGAAACAAGTCGCTCCACTTCCGAACGGCTGTGTCCGATTCGAATCAGGAAAAACATCGTAGCTATGACGATGTCGTTCCGTGATTGTCAATGGTGTATGCAGGGTCATCCAGTACAGCAGATTCGAGAGCTGACAAAGCCCTCCGCCAACTCCGGCCGTGACGCGTCCCTGCGAGAGCAGCATACCCTCTACATAGCCTTTGCTACGGGTCGGCTTGCCAATCTGCTTCCAGTACGAAAAGGTTTTTCCAGGATGGATGAGCAATCCGTTTAGTCGTGCAATGGCCAGACGCAAATTGATCACTTTGTTGTGCTGCATCCACATTTCCACGTTCTGTAATGGGCGTAACAAAATCGTTTGGTGAGAATAATGGACATAACGCAACAAATCGCTTCTTTTCTCCTGAGCGAACCTCGTGTGACCAAATGTCCATTGTACATACCTTTTCCAACGAAAATAGGCCATGCCTGCTGCCAGACGCCACTTTCTCCGTACGATCGGTTTCATTGTGCACCCCGACTTCCTGATTATTACAATAGACGCATGAATTTGGGATGAAGTTGCGGTCGAATACGGGAGATCCCCCCACTTCTTACACTTTTGTAAGTAAGACGTAAGCAAATGCCCTTTCTCCTCCATCCCCGGATGAGCTAGGATAGGAAAAGTGCGCGAATCGGACGACGAACAACGAGAGAAGGAAGTGATGGGATTGAAAGAAAACGCACCGACCATGAATCAACGAATTGATACATTAGATACCGTACGAGGCTTCGCCTTAATGGGCATTCTCCTCGTCAACATCGTGGCATTGCTGTATGCACAAACACCTGAGATAGGAAGTGTGGACCACTGGCTGTTCCAGTTTTTCAATTTCTTTGTGGAATCTCGCTTCTTCGTGATCTTTTCCTTCTTGTTTGGCGTGGGCTTCTATATATTCATCAGTCGAGCAAAAGCAAAAGGCGCCAACAGCACCGTTTTGTTCATTCGGCGTCTGATTGCGCTACTCGCCCTTGGCTATGTGCATAAAATGTTCCACCCTGGCGAAGCACTTTTCATCTACGCCATCTTCGGCTTCATCTTGCTGCCTTTTTATCGATTGAAGGCGCGAACCAATCTGATCATCGGCCTTATTCTGTCGATGGCTGTCTGTGCTACCGGCTTCAAGGCGCTTTTGGTGCTCCCGTTGTTTATTTTGGGACTGGCTGTCGGGCAGTACGGGGTCTTTCAGGACATTCCGAGATTTTTGCCAGTGATTAAAAAAGTACAGGGCGTGACCTTCGTCCTTTCGTTAATCGGCTTGTTTATCCAATACCGACTGACTCCGGAAGATCCGGGAATGGGTGGGGCGAATCTGATTGTAGACGATACCGTGTCAGAAGAAACCCTTCAGCAGTTAATGAATTACACGATTGCCTTGACCTCCACAGGTCTTGTCATGGCTGCCTTTTACACGACGACCTTGATTCGGCTGCTGCAAAATAAAACCGTCCAGACCGTCCTCTCTCCGCTGACCAGCTATGGTCGCATGGCTTTGACAAACTACGTCGGACAAACCGTATTGATCCTTGTAGGAAGCTATTTGTTCGATTGGTTTGGCAATCTCGGCTACCTGCAAACGACACTGATCTGCCTCGGTATCTACGTATTGCAAATGGTAGTTAGTATACTTTGGCTGTCTGTCTTCCGCATGGGGCCCCTTGAGTGGGTATGGCGATTATTTACGTATATGAAAGTCACACCACTGCGAAAATAAACAATCAAAGACCCCAGAAAAGCTGCCTTGGTTGACAGCCGACTGGGGTCTCTATTATTTTTTCGCCAAGTATTTGCGAATGTCAAAAGCAACGGCTGCTACAATGATGAGTCCTTTGATGATGAGCTGCCAATACGGGTTGACTCCGATAAACGTAAGTCCGTAGTTGATGACACCAAAAATAAGGACACCCGCCAACACACCTGGAACGGTACCAATTCCGCCGGAGGTCGATACTCCACCTACCACACAGGCTGCAATGGCGTCCAGCTCGTACATGTTTCCGTAGTTGTTCGTCGCGCCACCTGTCCGGGCTGCCTCCAGAACACCTCCGAGTCCATACAGGGCACCAGCAATGGCATAAATAATCATGAGGTTGAAAGCGACGTTGATCCCGGAAACAGTGGCGGCCTGCATGTTGCCTCCGATGGCGTACATGTTTTTACCAAGCCGTGTTTTGTTGAAGATCACCCAGACGATGAACGCAACCATGATCGCAATGATGACGATATACGGAATCGAATACGGGCCACTCGGGCCGATGTACCCGGTTCCAAGCTGATTGAAATCACTGCGCAGTCCAGCAATTGGCTGAGATTGATTGGGCTCCATATCAAAATAGATGGAGTTGAACCCGTACACAATGACCATCATGCCCAACGTGGCGATAAAAGGGGGCACACTAAAACGAGACACAATAATGCCGTTGATCAGGCCAACCAGCAAGCCCGCAGCAATCGCGATGAGAATAGGGATAAGCAACGGCAAATCGGGTAAATCCGGGAAAAACCTCCGCGGATAGTCTTGGCTTTGCAGCATCGAGGCGGAGATGACAGCCGTCAATCCGACCACTCGCCCGGCTGAAAGATCCGTTCCGCCTGTAATAAGAACAAACGCAGCACCCAAGGCAATAATGGCGCGAGTTGAGGATTGCAACAAAATATCCCGAAGCGTTGTAATCGATAGAAAATTGGGATCGTAAATCGCGATTCCCGCAATCAACAAAACCAGAACGATATAGATGGCATTTTGCGTAACAAAGCCTTGCACCTGTTTAGCAGACAACGAAGACATGCCTGTTCCCCTCCTTTCTCATGCAAGATGCTTGGTAGCCAGCCGCATGATCTCTTCTTCGGTTGCCGCTGTACCTGACAAAAAACCGGAGAGCCTACCCTCGCACATGACCATGATTCGATCTGACATTCCCAGCAACTCCGGCATTTCCGAGGAAATCATGATGATGCCTTTTCCCTGACTCGCCAGCTCCGCGATGATGGTATAGATTTCGTATTTGGCGCCGACATCGACTCCACGCGTAGGTTCGTCCAGCAATAAAATATCCGGATCAGTCAAGAGCCACCGCGCCAGCAGAACCTTTTGCTGATTGCCTCCTGACAGGTTTTTGATCAGTGCTTTCATAGAGGGAGTCTTGACGCGGAGCATCTCAATACTGCGGTTGACATCCGCTCTTCGCTTACGTTCATTGAGAAGTAGAAAAGGTGTTTGGTAACTGGCCAAATTCGCAATGACCGTATTTTCCAGAATCGATAAGACAGGAATGATGCCGGTGACTCGCCGCTCCTCCGTCAAGAGCGCCATTTTGTATTTCTTCGCATCCTTCGGTGATTTGATCCGTACCTCCTGACCGTTGATCGACACTTTTCCTGCTGACACCGCGCGTAGTCCAAACAGCGCCTCAATCAGCTCTGTTCGTTGTGCGCCTACGAGGCCACCTACTCCTAAGATTTCACCTTTGCGCAATTCAAACGACACGTGCTGAAAGGACTGGGAAAATGGAGAGCTCAGCCCCTCTACCTTCAAGATCGGTTCTCCTGGCATATTGGATCGACTCGGGAAACGCTGTGTCAGGTCCCGTCCAACCATTTTGGAAATGATCAGATCTGTCGTCAACTCGGCTGCACGCCATGTTCCAATGAGCTTGCCATCGCGCATGATGGTTACGTCATCCGCAATCTGCAAAATTTCTTCCATCTTGTGTGAAATATAGATGATGGCGACACCTCTGCTCTTCAGTTCGCGGATGATCGCAAATAGCTGCTCCACCTCGTTACCCGTCAGTGAAGACGTCGGTTCGTCCATAATGATCACTTTGGATTGGTAGGAGACAGCTTTGGCAATTTCAAGCGACTGTACCTTGGATACAGACAAGTCACGGACAACAGCGTGCGGATTCAGGTCCATCCCCAGATCAGCAAACAGCTTCTTTGTATCCACAAGCATTTTTTTCTCATCCACAAACGGAAAAGGCCCGATTCTTTTGACAGGAAAACGTCCTAGCCATATGTTTTCCATGACATTGCGAAAGGGTACCGGATGCAGCTCTTGATGAATCATGGAGATGCCATGTGCCAGCGCGTCCTTTGAGCTGCTCATCGTCACCCGCTCATTGTTTAATACGATTTCCCCCGCATCTGGCCGATAAATTCCGAAGAGACACTTCATCAGGGTCGATTTACCTGCTCCATTCTCTCCCATCAGTGCATGGACTGTTCCAGGACGGACTTGTAGCGTGACATCATCGAGTGCCTTGACCCCCGGAAATTCTTTATGAATGTGGTTCATTTCCAACAAAAACGCATGCTGGGCCATGCGAATGCCCTCCTTTTTGCAAAATCATCCCCATCACTGAAACAGGAGAGTCGGATTCGTCTCTTCACCGACTCCCCTGCTTTTTATTTCGCGTCGTTCATGTTTTCCTTGGTGATTTTTTTGTAGGGCACCCACACGTACTTGCCGTCCGTAATGTCAAAGCCTGTGGAATCTTTCGTTGGCGTTTCACCCTTCGCCAAAGACGCCGCGATGCTAAGCGTTGCTTTTCCCTGGTTATTCGCATCGTTGAGAACCGTTCCGAGCAAGGTTCCCGCCTCCAGCTCCTTCAGTGCAGGCGCTGTGGCATCCACGCCAACAACGGGCATGTACTTGCCATTGGCAAAGTAGCCGGATGCCTTCAGCGCTTCGATTGCCCCCAGTGCCATATCGTCGTTGTTGGCAAGAACGGCCTCGATCTTGTCACCGGAAGCTGCGAGGAAGGCGGCCATCTTTTCCTGCCCTTTTACGCGATCCCACATGGCCGTATCTTCCGCGACCTTCTCTACTTTAATCCCTGCATCTTCAATCGCCTTCACCGAAAACTTCGTCCGCAGCTCAGCATCCTGATGCCCTGGCTCGCCTTTTAACATGACGTATTGGAGGACACCATCCTTGTTTTTATCTGCTTCCGGATTTGCCTTCCAGTAATCGACGATCAACTGCCCAGAAATCGTGCCGGATTCCTCTGCTTTTGCTCCCACGTAGTAGACCTTATCCCACTTCTGCATATCCTCTGGCATCGGCTCACGGTTGAAGAAGACGACAGGAATATTGGCTTGCTTTGCCTTGTCGATAAGGACGCCAGCCGCTGTGCGATCCACCGGATTGATGGCGAGGGCATTTACCTTTTTGTTAATGAACAAATCCACTTTGTCATTTTGCGTAGGCTGGGCATTTTGGCTGTCTACAATGTCCACTTCTGCTTTGCCCTCCGCGGCCTTCGAAATCGCATTGCGCACTCCCGTCATGAATGTATCATCGAACTTGTAGATGGCGACTCCGATTTTGGGATTCCCCGCAGGAGCAGCTCCTCCCCCTGACGCTGCCGGCTGCGAACCGCCTGATTGTGAGCATCCAACCACCGAGAGTGTAACAGCGGCCACCAGTGTAGTGGCAATCAGCTTTCTCATTCGATAATCCCCCTTTATCCCCTATGTTTACATCTGATATACACCAAATGTAAGCGTTTTCCTGAATGTCTTCCATCGAAAATCCTGCGCATTTTTATCAAAATTCTCATCTGTTTTTCGGTGGCTTATTTTACGAAGGGGAAAAGGAGCTTTTGATTCTCCGACCAGAACATATTCTCCCGATCGATTACTTTTGTTCCCGTGTCGACCAGACTGGGCACTGCTTCTCCGTTGCTCGCTTCGACTGCGTACTTGACGCCGAGATATCCCATCGATAGCGGCTTCTGGATGATCGTTGCGGAAATGATTCCTTCCTGCAAATACTCCAGCACTTCCGGCGGACTGTCGATTGCTACAATCTTTACTTTGTCCCGCAGCCCACTGTTTTCCATTTCCTCGGCCACACCGATCGCTGTACTGGCATTGAGTGCAATCACTCCCTTCACTTGCGGATGCTTGCGGATCAATTCGCGCGTCCACACACCGATCTGCTTTTTATCCAAGGGAACATTTTCGTTGGCAATCAGTTCAATCTGCGTTTCCCGTGGGAGTAAATCGAGGACGCCCTGTTCTCTTCGTTTGGCATTTGTCTTTACCCGATCTGTGCCGAGCAATGCGATTTGTCCCTTTTTTTCAATCAGGTACACCATTTTTTCGAATGCCTTCATGCCCATATCGTAGTTATCTGTCCCAATGTAGCTTTTGACGGCTGAATCTTTTCCGACTGTATCAAGTACAAGGATCGGGATGGCCCGCTCTCTGGTCAGCTTGATGGCTTCTCGCAAAACTCGATCGTCACTAGGTGCCACCACGATTGTCTCGGAGCCATCTGCGATTGCCTGCTGCACCAGCTCCATTTGCCTACTGGCATCTTCCTCATAGTCCGGCGCGTAAAAATTCAGGTTACGCTCATATTCCTTGGCAGCCATCTCCGCCCCGAGCTTGACCGTTCGCCAATAATCGCCATGCTTCATACGGACGATCAGCGCCACTGTCTTTTTCTTGTCTACTTCCCCATCCGTAAGCGGAGCACTGCACGAGTAAAAAAGCGTCACCGCTGTCAAAACGACCAATCCGTATACGCTCAAACGTTTCACCGCTGCTGTCCTCATAAACGATCTCGCTCCTCTGCAAGCTGGCGCGGAATCCATACACGCACAACGGTCCCCTCTTCCTGTTCGCTCGCGATTTCCAAACCGTACTGTTCGCCGAAGGTCAAGCGGATGCGCTCCTGCACGTTTTGAATCCCGACGCCCGAGCCTTCTTCGCTTTTGTAAAAGCCAGCTTTTACTTGTGCGAGAACATCAGGGGACATGCCCAAGCCGTTGTCACTAACCTGAAGTAACACCTTATCGTCGATGAGTGCTGCAAATATGCGAATCCGGCCCGGATCAGCCAAATGCTCAATCCCGTGGTAGATGGCGTTTTCCACAATCGGCTGAAGCAGTAGCTTCAGCGTCAGACAGTTGAGCACCTCATCCTCATCCTCGACCACGATCTCGTACTCAAATTTTTGCTTGTACCTCATTTTTTGAATAATAAGATAATGACGCACATGCTCGAGCTCTTCGCGCACCGTGATAATGTTCTTCCCTCTGCTCAGGCTAATCCGAAACAGCTTTGACAACGAGGTAATCGTGGTGATGACATCCTCGTTTTTTCCGTTGCCGACCATTCTGACCACAGAGTTCAACGTGTTGTACAGAAAATGCGGATTGATCTGTGCCTGTAGCACCTCCAGCTCGCTTTTTCGTTTGGCTTCCTGTTCCCGAATGATCTGGTGCATCAATTCCCTGACCTTCGCGACCATCAGATGAAAACGCAAGGAAAGCTGTTCGACCTCATGGCTTCCCCGGATCGGTTCATTCTCCGAAAAGTCTCCCTGCTCCACCCTTTCCATGGACCGCTCCAGCAGCTTGATCGGTCGTGATATTTTCGCTGAAAGATAGTGCAGTACGAACAACACCATAACAATCACAAAGATGAGCAGCCAAAAAATGAAGCGACTGATTTCTGTTTTCGTCGTCACGATCTCGTCCATGTAGGACACCCCAATGATTTTCCAGCCTAGCTGATCAATCGTCTTGATGGTGATCAAACGCGTTTCATCCTGCGTCTCTTCTACATAGCTGCCATAGGAATGCTTCAGCGGTAAGGAACGGTTTTCATTTTTCAATCCGGCGTAAATCAACTGCTGCTGCGGATGGTAGACGATGTTCCCGACCAAATCGATGATGTAGACGTACCCCTTTTTCCCCAAGCCCACCCTCTGGCATAGGTCGTCGATCTCTTTAAAATTCACATCGACTAAAAGTACAGCAGGAAATTCTCCGTCAGGTCCGTGGAGAAGAATTTCCCGACTCATCGAAACGACCCAGGTGTACTCCCCTTTAAACAAGTTCTGGATATGCGGGAGCGAAAAGTTCAGGTTCGTCGGGTCCTCGATCGCCTTCTGGAACCAGCTCTGTTCGGTCAAACGAGTGTTTCTCCTCAGTATTTTGGAAGGAGTTGTGGCCAATAGCGTTCCGTCTCGTGTAAAAACCGCGATGGAGACGATGTCCTTTCTCGTTTCTACGATGGTCTCGAGCTGTTCGCTCAGCTTGTCTGCCGTGAGCCCCTTGCTTCTTCTGATCTTGTCATCGACGAGTTCAAAAATTTGCGTCATCCCGTTCAAATAGCTGTCCAGATTGTATTTTACCTGCTCCAGAATTTGCTGCGTGTGCAGATAGGCGTTTTGTTCTGCCGTCTGCGCAAATTTTCCGTACAGCATCACCCCGACAAACAGCATGACGAGTACCGTCACGAGTGTAAAGGAAGTGGTAATGATAAATTGAATGCCTTTTACCTTGATCACCGCGAGCAATCTTTTCATGGATTAACCTTCCTGCTCGCTCTGACTTCGGTACTCTTTAGCGGACATCCCTGTATACTTGCGAAAGCTGAAGCTAAAGTAATTGGGATCGGTATATCCGACTTTCTCCGCGATTTCAAAGGACTTCAAATCGGTCGTCCGCAAAAGCTCCTTGGCCTTTTCCATGCGCAATGACAGGAGATAGGACACAAAGGTGGTTTTCGTCTCTTTCTTGAAAATGCCGCTAAAATAACCGAGGCTGATGTGCAGATGTTCGCATACCTTGTGGATGGATATGTCGGGAGAATGATAATGCGCGTGGGTGTAGTCCAATGCCTGCGTGATCAATCGCCTGTACGTCGTTTGCCGTCCGCTTGCGATACTCGCCATGAGGCGCTCACAAATATCTGTGATCTGTTCTCGGGCATCCTCCATACCGGTAAAAGTCGTCATGACCTGCAACAGATAACGTTGCCCGCCAAACAGTTGATCCATGTCAAGATCGGCACGATGGGCAGTCTTCAAAATGGTCGTCATAATCTCCAACAAATAAATTCGGTAGTCCTCGAGGGATACGGGTACACCCGCCACCTGAGCAAACAATTCATCAATCACGTTCCGAAGCTCCGCACTCGTCCCCATTTTGATGCACCGAACCAATTCATGCTCCCTTCTCTCATCGAGGCGTATTTGCTCACTCGCTTGTTTTTCCACATCATGGATCACAATCATCCTGTTGCAGCCGAGGATGCTTTTGTAATCGAGTGCCTGCATGGCGTCCTCATACGAGTAAGGGAGTGCCGCTATATCTGTCACGACGTTGCCAATTCCGATCGTTACCGTGATGCTCATATATTTTTCAATCGTTCGCCTGATTTCTTCTGCGATATTTTGTGTTCGCACTTCGATTCGCTGCGTGTCGTCTACTTTTGTTCTCATAAGCAGTACAACCTGATCTTCACGGAGAAAAACGATACCCGCCTGTTTGCCTGCGTTCAGTTGCTCTTCTGCGATATTTTTCACTGCGAAAAGAAAAAGCTGCTGCTCCTCCTGCTTGGGCTGGTCTACACAGATGACCGCTACGAGATATTCGGGACTCCTGAGCTCTATCCCGTATTCGCAAGCTTTTGAAAAAACATCGTTCTGTACGAGCTGACGACTCAGCAAAGATGATAAAAAAACTTCCCGCAACACCGGCAAGCTTTTTCGATAGCTATCGCGCAGCAACTGAACGTTTTCCCGATGGGCCGCCTCTTCGTCCATCCGTCGCTTGACCTTATCCAGTGCTTCCATCAGCTCGCTCGCGGAAAACGGCTTGAGTACATATTCATCAATTTGCAGCTTCACGGCCTTTTGCGCGTACTCGAACTCATCAAACCCAGTCAGGATAATGATACGAATGGCAGGGTAATCGCGCCCGATGGACTCCGCCAACTGCAGTCCGTTCATAAAGGGCATCTTGATGTCGGTTACGACGACGTCCGGCCGCAGTCTCTCAACCAGCTCCAATGCCTCTCTGCCGTTTTCTGCTTTGGCAACCACCTCGTATCCGTGGCTATGCCAGTCAATTTCTTGGCTAACCCCTTCTCTTACATCTTCTTCGTCATCTACCAATATCAGCTTATACATAGGCACCTCCCGCTGTTGTACTTGTACAACGGGAGGCAACTGTTTTCCTGCAAATGGAAAGGTATGGCGCTACCACGTCTTATTCAGATCATCTGCATAGAACAGAATCGCTTTTTGATAGGCCAAAATCGTCGGATCGCTTGAGGTTTCTGCGAGGTTTTTCAGGAGGAGATTCATGGCTTCGTGGTGCTTCCCGAGATTGTAATACGCCATGGAAAGAAAAATCGGAAAGGAACGATCATCGGGGAACTGCTGCATCCCCTTCGCTAGTGTATCTGCTGCCTGCTCGTATTGTCCCAGTGTGCGATACGTACTGCCCAGACCGAGTAAAGCCCCTTGCAGGTCGTCTTCGACAGATAGTCCGAGCTCAATCGCTTTTTCGTAAAAGGGAACAGCTTCCTTCTCCATTCCGGCTGCGTCGTGGCACCAAGCACATTGATAGTGGGCGACAGGATCAGTCGGGGAGTGGCTAACGAGCTGAAGGGCAAGCTGGATCGCTTCGTCCAGATGCCCCTCTTTTCGCAGATGAATAATATTTTGGATCATCGGGTTCATGTGAGCACTTCCTTTGCCTCGGTATCTCTCTTCCCCCTAGCGTAACAGGACAGCTTGGCAAGGTGAAGACGCAACTTATGTGCCCTGCAAGGATTTTGTTCGCTCTCTTTCGCTTCTCCGTTGTCGATATGCTCTCATCCACGACCAGCCTAATATGAGAAACGGAACCAGAACCAACAGGATCAACATGATGCCGTCCCAAAACTCCCACGAGTGAAGCGGAGCGTTTTTCATATCGTCGGCGATAATCCAAATGAAATCAACCGCCATGCGTAGCTGATACTGGACAAAGAACCAGATTCCCCACACCGATCCAATCAAGTAGACCCAGCTATACCAGCGGATGACTCTTTTCTCATGGTCGGCTACGTACTCCCATTCCTCCTGCTCATCCTGCGTCAAGGAACGGAATTTCGCTTTTAGAAACAGGCGTGTATTCACCATCAGATTGGAGCATTGGAACTTTGTGGCCAACACGTAATACAAGTCGGTCTGCATGAAAACCATGAACTGAAAGGCCAAAGCCATGAGCAGGATCACATTCAGCATACGAATGAATGCCGCCATGAAGGGCACAAGCGTCAGCCAGCCTTGATCGTTGGCAAACAACAGAATCACACCGATTCCCATAAACATCGCATCCCAGGACATTCCCGCCAAAAACGCCCTGTATCTGCGCTGTGGCTCGACGAGAACAATATTGGACATATTCGTCTCTGCTACGGCAAAAACAAGTCGATGCCCCAGACCGATACGACTACCGATCCCCAATGAGCGGGCCGCCATCAAGTGGGCCATCTCATGGAAAAACAGAAAAACCCACGTGGCCAAAAAAGAAACCACTACCGAAACCGTCACGGAAGAAGAAACAAAAATATCGGAATAGACCGGGATATACTTGCCCGTAAACAAACAAATGAAAAGACCCGTGATAAAAAAGATACCGTATACTCCAAAGGCAACGCGATTAAAGAAAAACTGCCCTGTACTCTGCTTGATCCAAGAGAAATGATCCACTACTGGCACTGACTCGTTGACAACTTCTCCATCTACCATGTAGACAAATTGATAGGAAGCAATTAAATCCTGCGCAAAGTCAAGCACATCTACCGGTTCGCCCAACTGTTCTTCCATGATCGTCGCGACTTCATGGATGCTCTTCCCTTCATCCAGCATATCGATGATTTCGACACCAATGGCCGGAAGCACAATGAAATTGCTGATATCCGTTCGTCCAATGAGGATCCCTTCCTCGTTTTCCGCCCGACGCGCAAGCGGGTGCATCTTGAGAATGCTATTTCCCGAGATATTCAATTGACAGACACCTTCCTCTCTTACAGGAACGACTCCTTACGTTGTGAGCACTTCATTTCTCTTGATATGAAAAATCGGTTCCGTTCCGCTGCCACTTCCACAAGTCGGGCATTCGGCTTCATTTCGCTCCCACTCAAAAAACACGCTCTTTTCCAACGTGTTGAAATCGAAAATGATAAATTTGCCCGCCGATTGTACCGGAGCAATTCCTGTCAAATACCTGATTGCATCGGAAGCCATCATTCCCGTAATCATCATGGTGTTAGGTGCAATGGTGGCGGTAGGCAGAATAAAGTTGGTATCGAGCAGCCTTTGGATCAACTGCGAATAGTCCTCAATCTGTCTAGAACGATGCAAATGCATGCACTCGATACAGCCTGTCTTGCCCGGTTCTACCATGAAGAACTGTCCTTCAATGAGGTTGAATCCACCAGCAATGAACGGGATTTGCAGCTTGGTGCAGGCATGATTCACCCATCTCTGCAAAAAGAAAAAGGGCTGATCGGCTGCGAGCATCACGAGGTCACTTCCGGCAATAACCCGCTCCACGTCTTTGCTGGACTTGATTTGCATCGTCTCCGTTTCAATCAATACCTCAGAATGAAGCCTTCCGATGAAATCACGTGCCGCTTCCACCTTCAAGCGACCAATATCATGCTCGTTAAAGACCATTTGCCTGTTCAAATTACTGAGCTCTACTCTATCAAAATCCACGAGCTTGATATGCTGGATTCCGGCTCCTACCAGATTGACCAGTAGCGTAGAGCCAAAGGCACCCATCCCTAAGATCGTCACTTTTTTTCTACTGACCTGTTCCTGTAGCTCGCTTGGACTTTGATTGAGATCGGTAAACAAGGAGAAGTAACGGATATTCGCTTTATATCTTTCCTTTTGTTCCGAAGTCAGGACGGAAGCCTCTTCCTTCGCCTGATCCATCAGGAAGCCCAAGCCACTCAGTGATTCCACTGCTTCCGATATTTCTTCATACGTAATTTCAGGATAATCGACAACCAATAATGTATGTATGTCACCGACAGTACGAGTGCCATCCATCAGTTTGATCATCTTGCGGATGGACCCATTCTCGTCTTCCAATTCGAAGGTATAGCCAGGTGCCTCTCCCAAGCGGATCATCTGCTCTGTCACTTCATAGACGGGATGCACTGGTTTAAATAAAGGACGACGTTCCATAAAACTCCTCCCAATAGTGGGGTTCGCTAACCCGGCTCATTTTAGATGAAAAAAGGGAATAGCTCGTGTGCTACTCCCCCTCTTCTTAAGAGAATTAAGCTGCTACTGCAGTAGTGCGAACGCTTTCAACTTTTTTCGCTTGGATTTTCATGGATAGTTCCTCCTCTCTATGATCGAAAATGAAGACAAGTTCATTATATTTCATGAATTTACAGAAATCTACAAATATTAGCAAAATATTATATATTTCGGTAATATTTGACTATTTATTTCGTATGCAATAGGATTTTCCTTCCATTTTCTATTAAAATTCTTAAAATTCCTTCTTTTTGGAAAAGATTTATATCCTTTTTGGAAAATCGCCCTGATTTTGGGACGCTTTCCTTTTGGGATTCGTAGTACTAGTATGTATTAGGAAAATTTCACCAAGATCACTTTTGTTTGATCAAAAAAGGAAAAGCTGCGCAGCGAGCCTTTTTTGCCTAGGGGGAGCACAAATGGAGGAAGATCGAGTGATCATCGGGCGAGTCTTGCAAGGAAACAAAGACTCCTACTCCGAGATCATTTCCAGATACCACGGAAAAGTAAGTTCCATTCTTCGTAAAATGCTGGGACACACACCAGATGCACAAGATATCGTGCAGGAAATTTTCATCAAGACGTACTACCATTTACCAGAATATAAAACAAACTACGATTTTTCTGCATGGTTGTACCGGATAGCAGCCAACCACTGTCTGGACGAGCTGCGTAAGCGCAAGCGAAAGCAGCAGCTCACCGCCAGCGAAGAGATAGAACCAGTGGATAGTCATACACCGGAGGTTGCCTTTCTGAATAAGGAGGGTCAGCGCCTGTTGCGTCAAAGGATGATGTCCGTCGAAGAAAAGTATCGGATCGTCCTCGAAATGCGCTACTTCGAATCATTGAGTTGTGAGGAAATCAGCCATCGACTGTCGATTCCGTCGAGTACTGTGCGGACGCGCCTGTCTCGTGGAAAAGACAAGCTCAGGGAAGCAATCGGGCATGCAGGGCAAAGGGGGGACTTTCATCTATGAAATGCTTAGATAAAGGGCAAATTGCTTTGTATCTATACGACCTTCTTGAGCCAGAGGAAGCCGAGGTCATGGCCGCCCATTTGGAAGACTGCCGTCATTGCCAGCGTAAGTTGAAGCAGGAGCTGGATGAGCTGGAGGACCCGGAAGAATCACTGGCGACAGCCGAACCGTCCGAAGCAGTCATTCATGACATCATGGCGAATCTTCCCCCTTACCCTATACACGTTCTGAAACGATCAGAAAGACAAAAATTACAAAAAAAAATCAATTGGAAAAAAAGGAGTCTGGATATCGTGAAAAAAGCAACGATCGCCGTAGCAGGAATAGCAGCAGTCGTCTATTTTGGAACACTTACCTCCCCTTCTTTTGCAACGTATGTACATGGTTTGTATGCCTCTACCATCAAACCTCAGATGAAGCAGACACAAGAGAGCAGCCTTTTTGAAACACTAGCATCCACAAACCTCCTCATCCAACGTGGCCTTCAAGAAGGCTATAACAAAAAAGTGGATCTGAAAGCTGTCGATAATGGAATGACCCTTGAAGTAAAAGAAGTCATGGCGGACTCAAGGGATGTCAGAATTTTATTTACCATCAAGGATCAGAATGGAAAACCAATTGAGGATCTGTTCTCTCGTGTTTTGCAGGACGAAGGTACATCCTATGAATTGAAAATAACAGATAAGGATGGCAAGACGTATACAAACTACGATGAGGAATTTCAAAACGGTCATAATGATTTGATATCAGTAAAAGGACAGAGCGAGCTAGTTATGCTCAGTCGTCCCATCCAAACGTTTTTTAGTGATACCAGCGAGATTCCAGATGAATTGATCATCGATCTTGTGATCAAGGACGTCGAAGGCCTTGACGGAAAATGGAAGGTTACCTTTCCGGTTGACATTTCCAAAGCGAAAAAAGACACAAAAATTGTTCCCATCCATAAACAATACACCGCTCCAAATGGCGAATTGATTGATCTCAAACAAGTCATGGTGACACCAGGCCAGATGGAATTTGTCATCGAGAACACCTTGGCAGAGTATACCTCTCAGGATCTTACCTATGAAATTGTGGATGATACGGGAGCGGTGCTTGCGAAATGGAGCGAAATGGACAGAGGGAACAAGGAGAGGTACCCGCAGCCATATTACAAGAATGTAGCCAGAAACTATGATGTCCGTATTGTCGATGACTCACCTACAGGCAAAATCATTAACTTTCTCACATTTCACTCCTTGCCAACGGATAAAGACCTGACCTTTAGAGTGGGAGCAACGTATCAAACCACATCCGCAGACTTTGAGCAAAAGCTGTCCATTGATGAGATGAAAAACAAGCCCGTCACAACAGAACATGATGGAAACGTGTTCACCTTCTCGAATTTTACGGTAAAAGAAGAAACGATTAGGAACGAGAAGAGAATGAGTGCAACGATGCAACTAGATGCAACCTTGGCACCAGGTGTTGCGGACGTAAATAAATTTGCAGCAGTTGATGAAAATGGCAATAAATACATCGGCTATTTCGAAGGCTCACTCACAAGAGATGCAAAAGGCAATATTGTCTTGAGCGGTCCACTCGATTTGGTGAAAGATCTGAAAGCTATCCCGAAAGAACTGACTTTTACAATTAAAGAGCAATTGATAGAAAACAAAGATGTCGACTGGAGCGTAACCCTTCCCTTGAAAAACTAAAGCAGACATGAAAAACCACCTCACCCAATCATAAGTTGGGGAGGTGGTTTTTTAGTTGCTTGTTCCCTTAACGGCCTTCACAGTAGCCAATGCAGCAGTGAGATCATCATAAATAACATTCCCTACAACAACCGTATCAGCGATCGCAGCCATTTCTGCCGCTTGCTCAGGGTTACGAATCCCACCGCCATAAAAGAGGTGGGCTTCTCCCGCGCCTGCTTTGGCAGCCTTTACGATTGCCGGATCGCCGTATGTACCGCTGTACTCCATGTAGACAATCGGCAAACGACAAATGTTCGTCGCTACCTGCGCATACGCTTTGGCCTGCGAGGCATCCGCAATCGGACGTGCTTTCGTCAGCTTTGCTACGCCCGCTTCTGGATTGGCGATGATATATCCTTCTGTAATGATCTCATCCCAATGAATATAAGCGCCAAACGCTTGAAGCCCCGATACATGCGGAGCAAAAATCCAGTCTGGATCGCCAGCGTTCAGTACGAGCGGGATCAAGTACGAATCAAATCCCGGCACAACAGCATCCAGCGAGGAAATCTCCAGGACAGCCGGTACTGCGTAACGACGCAATCGCGACATCAATTCGAGTGTATTGTCATAGGTCACACCGTACGTGCCGCCTACAATGATCGCATCTGTTCCGGACTCGCAAATCGCCTCCAAGGCCTCGTCATCGATTGTTTTATCCGGGTCTAGTTTAAATGTATGGCGCCAGCCACGATAGTCAATCAACGTTGCCTGCCTCCTAGCTATTTTCCGATCCGCTCAAGCGCCATCTGATATCCGTCATTTCCATAGTTCAAACAGCGTTTGACGCGAGAAATGGTCGCCGTACTTGCGCCGGTTTCTGCTTCAATCTGATTGTAAGTAAAACCTTTGCGGAGCATTCTCGCCACTTCCAGACGCTGTGCGAGCGACTGCATTTCGTTCACCGTGCATAAATCGTCAAAAAATTGATAGCACTCTTCCATCGTTTCCAGGGAAAGAACAGCTTCAAACAACTGCTCGAGCCCTTTTCCTTTTAATTTTTCCAATTGCATGTCTGTCACCTCTGTTATATAGTCCGTCTTTCGAGCGGTTTCTCACTGTACAATTTTTAAGCACTAAAGCTTCAACAATTATCTTAGAAGAAACCGCCTTCATCCGCAAGCCCTAATCCTTACTGGAACTTGAGCGACTTCGACAGACCCGGTGAGTTCGGCAATATGGACACCCATGTATTTCCGGGCAAAAGCGGTACTTCTTGCGTCAAAGCCGCGTCCTCATAGGCACGGATAACTCCATTGCTTCGCTTCCATTTTATCTTGCGCGCTTTTCCTTGCTGGAATATATAACCGTCGCCCGGACCGATTACATCAACCGATAGACGCCCTTCTTTATCCAGCACGCGGTGTTTGGCAGAGATGACCAACAGATTGGTCGTGGACAACTGTTTCTTGTCACTCAAGTCCAAATGCGGCTTGCCTGCCGTAAAGCGCATGTATTTCTTTTGCTCGGCATCATATGTAAAAGCAGCTTTATTCAATGAGTGGAAAGTCAGATCTACCTGTGTAGCAGGCTCGCCTTCCTTGACCTCGGCATCCTCCGGCAGGAACGTGAAGTGAGGCACCTCTGCCGTTTGACGCATCCCTTTATCCTGCATCGCTTTTTCCAAGAGTTCTGGCTTGGTGTACAGGTTATGTGGCATTTTGCGGAACTTTTCTCTCCAAAAGTATTGACCGTTCGGGATTTCATCCAGATGACTGAGGTCTTTTCGCGCCAAGGTTTCCAGCGCATCCGGGCTGCCTCCCGCGTGAACGAGGACAGCATCAAAGCCGTTTCCGATCTGGATAAAATAAGGCCGGATACTGCGGACAGGTCCGATTACTTCCGGTTTTTGGCTTTGGAATATCGCAAGAAAGCGAGTCATTTCCCCTTCGGACAGTACCTCATAAATCATGTCTGCTTTGTTGATGCCTGTTTGTGGACGGGCGGGCGGAGCATTGTTGATCATCACCATGATCGGGCGTTTGCTCCCCAGATTTTCGTGACTGCCAAGTCCTGTCATCGGTGCCTTATACGCATATTCGATGGGCTGATTCGTTTCCGGTGGCGTTTGCACAATCGGATCAGGTATCTGCGGACTAGGTTGGGTGTCCACCGGCTTTTGTCCGCAAGCGGTTGTTACGAGCATGAAGGCTAGTACCATGAGAGACGATTTGACTGTTCGTTTCATATGAATCGCTCCTTTCCATCTCTCGTCGTCTTTTTTTCCCTGTTTCTTTTTCCAGAACGATACAGGGGAATCCTGCTTCCACACGTTTTCCACGATTCTCATACGTCCGTGCCACACATCTTGTTTTTGGCTATGCTACAATACGGATATAAAACAGATGCAAAGCGAGGCCACAATCTATGAATACCCCCTACCTCGTCTATCTGGTGGACGATGAAACGAACCTGTTGGAGCTCTTGCAATCGTATTTGCAAAGTGCCGGATTGCAAGTGAAAGCGTTTTCTAATGGCAAGGACGTCTTGCCGTTACTTGATGAAGAAACACAGCCGCATTTGTGGATATTGGATATCATGATGCCTGACATCGACGGCTATGAGCTCTTGCGTCTTATCCGCGAAAAGTCGAATGTCCCGATCATCTTCATCTCCGCTCGCGATCAGGATGTCGATAAAATCATCGGATTGGAACTGGGCAGCGATGACTATTTGGCGAAGCCTTTTCTCCCTCGCGAACTGGTCATCCGTGCGAAAAAGCTGCTACAGCGCACTTATGAGAAGCCCGGTGCTAATGCTGCCTCTACCCAAACCTTCCAAGATTGGGTAACGGTTGATCCTTATATGATCTCAGAAAAAGGCAGACAAGTAAAAGAAGGCGACGAACTTATTGATTTAACCACAAAAGAATTCGAGCTCATCGTCTACCTTTTGCACAATCAAGGCTTGGCCTTGAATCGCGAGCAAATTCTGACCTCCATCTGGGGAGAAGACTACATCGGCTCAGACAGAGCTGTCGATGACTTGGTGAAGCGCATCCGCAAGAAAATGCCCAAGTTTCCATTGGAGACGGTCTATGGCTTCGGCTACCGAATGACGCGTATATGAGCAAATTCCGGCTGAAAAATCTGCCGATATCCAGGCAAATCCTCATTTTGTTCATGATCCTGACAAGCGTCCTCGGGGTTGGCCTTGGCATCGGGTATCCGATGGCTGTCAAACAGTATCTGGTCTCCAACACTTACTCGCTCTTGGAAGAAGAGTTTTACACCTTATCTCAGCATATCTCCTTCAACGAGCATAATGAGCTGCTGCCTGTTCCGGCTGCGGCCCCTTACTTTTTACAGCTCTTGCTCCAACGTTATGAGTACTCATTTGATATGATCGTCTATGCTGAAAATGGTCAAGAGCTGGGTCGCCGAAGCAATAGCAATGGCCGTATTCCGTATGAGGATTCCAAGGAGCTGTTCCTAAAAGCAGCCACATACCCAAGCAACAAGCTCCAGCATGGTTCGCTGGATCGTGGAGCCGAGAGCTATTTGTTCGTCAGCAAAAAAATGGATTACCATGGCTTCCCCTACTACATGGTGCTCTTCTCCAAGGAACAGGAGCTCAACCAGATTAATTCGATCCTGACTCGTCAGTTTTTGCTCGTGTTTGGTCTGCTGCTGCTCGTAAGCTGGTTGTTGGCCGTGTGGTTTAGCGGGTATTTGAGCAGACCTTTGCGTACACTTGAAGAGCTGTGCAAAAAAATCGCTCGTCGTCAGTTCGATATCCCGCTTGCGATGGATCGCGGAGATGAGATCGGTCAGCTCGCCCGCTCATTCGATATGATGAAAAACCAACTGAAGGAATACGACGAGTCACAGCAACATTTTGTCCAAAATATTTCCCATGAGCTCAAAACACCGATCATGGCAATTCAAGGATACACACAAGGGCTCATCGAAGGCGTTTTCCAGGGCCCTCAGGCTGAAAAAGGGCTTTCCATCATCATGGAAGAGAGCAAGCGCCTCGAAAAGGTCGTCGGACAGCTCTTGTACATCACGAAGATCGAGTCTGTCTCTCAAATGATGCAAGTCGACCGCGTCGACCTGTCAGAGATGATGCACCTGTTGAAGCAGCGGCTATCCGTGCTCAATCCGCAAATCGAGTGGGAGTTAAATCTGGCAGCCGACTTGATCGTGGAGGGAGACGGCGAGCAATTGAGCACTGCATTCGTCAATATCATGGAAAATCAATTGCGCTACGCCAAAAGCCGACTTACCATCACAGGTAGACACGCGGGAAAAAGCGTAGTCGTCGCGATTTCCAATGACGGGCCACTTATTGAGGAGGCGCTGCTGCCGAATTTGTTCCAGCGTTTCCGCAAAGGAAAGTCGGGCAAGCATGGGCTTGGACTCGCGATTGCCCGTGCCGTCTTGGAAGCACATAAAGGGACGATTGATGCCCGCAACGATCCAGATGGACCTTGCTTTACAATGATCGTACCCGTTGAGTTCAAAGGCCGATTGAATTGACAGGAGGGGACACTTGTCCTCTCTTTTTCTATTCTAAAAGAGAAATTCAATAAAAGCGTAAGAAGATACCGTAACAAAACCGAGCTTCTCATACACGTGTACCGCCGTAGGATTATAGGTGGCGAGTATATTCGGAATCTGTACGCGCGTTAGGAGAGGCTCTGCTAATGCTAACACGCCCTTTTGTCCATCTGGCAGGCTGCCATCTAGCACTTCTTTCAGATAGGAGAGCATCGGCTCCACTTCGTAATTTTCCTCCCCCTCTACCACATGAAGAGAAAACGCGTGAAAAGGCATCCCTTTTAAGTAAGACCCGATGGCGATTAATTCTTTTTGGGCGCTGTCCGTTACAACGACGCTCCTGTCCGTTCGCAAATACATATTTCCGTATAAAATGTACGAATCTTCTAACGAAATTTGCTCCAAAAGCTGGCGTTGTTCATGACCTGTTCGCAATTTTAGCAAAGAAATCACTCCTTCTAACGATTCCCTATTGACGTTGTCGTACTTCACGGTTACCATGGTAAAAATTTCTCTATTAAAGAGGCAGTTCAAAAATCGAGACCAACTTCACCTAGGAGGAGAGAATCGTGGCTTTTTATTACACAGAACCATCTCGAACGTTTAATGAGTTTTTGTTGTTGCCAAATCTCACCACAAAAGAATGCACTCCGAACAATGTGGACTTATCCACTCCGATTACCAAGTATAAAAAAGGTGAAAAGCCTGCCATCTCACTAAACATACCGTTCTCATCCGCAGTCATGCAAGCAGTTTCCGACCATCATATGGCGGTCGCATTGGCTAGATGTGGCGGTATTTCGTTTATTTTTGGCTCCCAGTCCATCGAGAGCCAGGCAACCATGGTGCGCAAAGCAAAGGGCTACAAGGCTGGTTTCGTCGTGAGCCGTTCCAACCTGACACCAAGCCATACGCTGAAAGACATTTTGGAATTGAAAGAGGCGACAGGTCACTCCACCGTTGCCATTACGGAAGATGGTACGGCAAAAGGCAAGCTGCTCGGAATCGTAACAGGTCGCGATTATCGCATCAGCCGTGACTCTCAGGACAAACTCGTCAGCGATATCATGACGCCATTCTCGAAGCTGATCTATGGCAAATCTGGCATCTCGCTCTCCGAAGCCAATGACCTGATCTGGGAGCACAAGCTCAACTGCTTGCCAATCGTGGACGAAAATCAAAATCTCGACTTCCTCGTTTTCCGCAAGGACTACGATTCCCGCAAAAACAATCCGCTGTCCCTCTTGGACGCGAACAAGAGCTATATCGTAGGTGCCGGTATCAATACAAAGGACTACAAGGAGCGCGTCCCTGCGTTGGTGGAAGCAGGCGTTGATATTCTGGTCATCGACTCCTCCGACGGCTTCAGCGAATGGCAACGCGAGACGGTTCAATATGTAAAAGAAAACTTCAATGTTCCGATCGGTGCAGGTAACGTCGTCGATAGGGAAGGCTTCCGCTATCTCGTGGAATCAGGTGCAGATTTCATAAAAGTAGGGATTGGCGGCGGCTCCATTTGCATTACCCGCGAACAAAAAGGAATCGGACGCGGCCAAGCCTCTTCCCTCATTGAAGTGGCAGCAGCTCGCGACGAGTACTTCAAGGAAACAGGCATTTACGTTCCGCTTTGCTCGGACGGCGGAATCGTACATGACTACCATGTGACACTGGCTTTGGCTATGGGTGCAGACTTTGTCATGCTGGGCCGTTACTTCGCTCGCTTCGACGAAAGCCCGACCAAAAAAGTGAAGATCGGCAACAACTTCGTGAAAGAATACTGGGGAGAAGGCTCCAACCGCGCTCGCAACTGGCAACGCTATGACACTGGCGGCAAAAGCAGTCTCGTCTTTGAAGAAGGCGTAGACTCCTATGTACCATACGCAGGAAGCCTGCGCGAGAACATGGATCGCACCTTGAGCAAAATCAAATCGACCATGTGCAATTGCGGGTCGCTTTCTATCTCAGAGCTTCAACAAAAAGCGCGAATCACCGTCATCTCTGCTACCAGCTTGGTAGAAGGCGGCGCACATGACGTTATCTTGAAAGAAAGCAGCATGGCTGCTGAGTAATACAATCGACGCGTAATCACAAAAAACCAGTCTGCGGCTCACAGTGCTAGCAGACTGGTTTTTTTCTTAAAACCCTCACGCGATGAGGGCTGGATATCCAGGCATCTTTTTAGTGGTAGCAGGAATGTTAGTCGACAACTGTCATCATTGTTACGGCAACCGATATTCGGCAAACGGTTCCCCGTTTCGATACGTGTCACTCAATCGATCCAGCTCTGCCAATGTCGCTTCATCCAACGTCAAAGCTGCACTTTGCAAATTATCCGTAAGCTGCCCTACACGGGTCGCGCCCACGATCACCGAAGAGACAGCGGGCTTGTGCATGAGCCAAGCCAGGGACAGCACACTGGGGGATACGCCTAGCTCCGCCGCTACCTGACTGATTTTGCGACCAAACTCCAGCTTGTCTTCACTCAGCAACCGGATGAAACGCGGCTCCTTGTCCGCACGCGAACCAGCCGGAGCCTGTTCTGCGGAGGTATATTTTCCTGTTAAAATTCCGCCAGCGAGCGGGAAGTACGGAATGATCCCCACCCCCTGGTCAAGACAAAGCGGTACGAGTTCACGCTCGGGTGTCCGATCGGCAAGCGAGTAGCTGACCTGCGTTGATACGTAACGATTCAGCCCTTCCCGCTGACTAATACCGATTGCCTTCATCAATTCCCAGGCCGCATAGTTGGAAGCCCCGATGTAACGAACCTTCCCGGACCGAACCATGTCATCTAGTGCGCGGAGTGTTTCTTCCAAAGGCGTCTCTGGATCAAACGTATGAATTTGATATAAGTCCACATAATCGGTGCGTAAACGCTTCAAGCTGTTCTCCAGCTCCAGCATCAGGTGATAACGCGATGAGCCTCTCTGATTCGGTCCTTCGCCTTTTACCAAACCAGCCTTCGTCGCCAAAACGACCTCGTGCCGCTTCCCTTCCAATGCCAGCCCGATGATTCGCTCCGATTCTGTTTGCGTGTAAATATTTGCCGTATCAATAAAGGTAATGCCGTTTTCGATTGCGGTATGAATGATGTTTACAGACGTTTGCTCATCCGCACGCCCTCCGAATGAGTTCGTGCCTAATCCCAATGCTGATACCTTCAATCCACTGCCACCGAGTCGGTAGTATTTCATATTGTGATCGACCTCTTTTCATAATAGGAGTGCTCTTCCATTATCTCCTATTTGGGAGGGATTGAAAAATAAGATTAGGAAAGTTTACTTTTCGAAATATTCTGTATTTTTTTCATAGTTCTTGATACACACATTTGGGATACATTTAAAAAATCTGCTGTTTGCGTCTGATTGTAGCCTGCCATCCTTAGTTGCAGGACTTGCCACTCTTTTGATGAGACTTGATTTTGCAGTTGCGCAAGCAAAGCAGTAACATACAGCTTGTCCAGCACGTACTCTTCCACGTCTCGTCCTTCGTCCTTCAAGACGTCCATAGCGGTGGCAGCTTCATGGCTCGAAGCAGATGCCTTTAAGTATGGCTCCTGTAAATACTTCACAGGTCTCCCGACATCCAGCGCTTTTTTGATCTGTTCCTCATTTTCACCCAACAGTGCAGACAATTCTTCTAGGGTAGGGAGATATCCCAGGTCTGCCTCTATTTTACTGATGTGTTGGAGAATCGTTGTTGCCGTTCTAGTCGGCCGTACAATATTTCCGCTATCTCGCAAAAAGCAGTTGATCTCCCTCACAATCGTTATGACTGCAAAGGACGAGAACTTCACACCTCTTGCTATATCAAAACCTTTGATAGCCTTGATGATTCCCATTCTCCCCAATTGCAAGATATCCGCTTTTTCCAAGCAATATTGCTTCACTAATGTCTCTGGCTTTCCGATATATTTGTGCACAGAATGCCAAATGAGATCTTCATTTGCGAGTATCACTTCACCAAGATACTCACTGTCTTCCTTGCAGCGGCGGATATTCTCCATGTTATACAAGGAATATTGTGCTTGATTCTTGCCCACTCTCTGTTTTACGAACAGCGCATGCTCACTCATAATACCTCCTCCCAGCCTATCTTTCTGATTTACTTAATAAGCCGTTCATTTTTTTGTAATGGGTCATGACTTTTGTATAGTAGCCATCGTGATAACGATTTCGGTCGACATTTCCCTCGCCCTGGTTATAGGCGATGATACTTAAACGACGGTCTCCATATTTCTTTTGCAAGAGATCCAAATACTTGATACCCGCTTGCAGGTTGATCACTGGATCAAACAGGTCATCAGGATGAACTCCCAGCCAACTTCCTGTGCGTGGCATGATTTGTAATAATCCTCTTGCGCCTTTGCCAGAGATCGCGTCGTGCTGAAAACGGCTTTCCTGCCAGATCATCGCCATGATCAAAACCGGATCTATTTCGTATTGCTTGGATAATCCCAAAATCGTTTCTGTATAAAGCTCGACTGTGGCCTTATCAAGTCCCGGTGCAACCTGTGTGATTACGTTTGCAAGCTCCTTTTTTCTATGCACCTGCCTATCTGTGTCCCTGGCCGGTTTCAGCACAGGCTGAATGTCCGGCAGCCCCTTTTCTACGGCTGGCAGTACAGCATTAGCGGGAATGAATACTGCGGCAACAATGCCGATTAGTTTTGTTAGCACGTAACTCGCCTTTTCAGATGTAGCTGATGGACTGCTTGCAGAATGTTTCTCTGCATTCTCTCCACCCCGATTGCCGTATCCAATGTAAGTACCGATCGTCGCGAAGCTTGGGCAAGGGACAGATAGGCTTCCTGCACCTTGAGCAGCATGGCGTTATTCGCATCTACTTCGGTTCGCAGAAAAAAGGTTGCGTCGGGTCGCTTCGTCAAATCACTCATCGTGGAATACCAGGAAAGAGGAGTATCCTTTATATAGAAGTAGTAATAATTGGACAGTTCGTAATGATCAATGATGATAAAATCAACGTTCTCCTTCGAAAGCCTCGCCATTTCTCGTTGATAGTCCAGAAAATCCGCTTCAAAAAGCTTTCCTACCGCTTTCTCATCCAGCTCAATTTCGCAGCGAAGCCACATGCCAATGACTGCTCCAATTGGAGTATCTAAACGCGGAAACGATACTCTTTTCACTTTATATCCGAGGCATCTCAAATTTTCTTCTAGTAACGCCGCTTGGGCTTCCTTCGCATTGGCGTCAATTCCTTCGAAAGCGACAATCGTGGGCTGTCTCATGGCACTACATCGTCTCCTCATTTGTCGAGATTTCCTCTGCTGCTTCACGAAGCTTTTTCTCTGCTTCCAGCTCAGCCGCCTGAGTAGCCAGATGATCTGCTAGCATTTGTTCGAATTCTTCCTTTGTAATCTCATAAATCTCGGAATGGAGTCGGTTCACCGTGTATCCCATACCGTCGGTCAGTAAAAAGTTTGTGTAGGTCAACGGCTCCTCACGAAACTCCTGCTTTTCGTAATCGAAAGCAATGAGTGCTTTTTCAATGCCCGCTACGCAACCGCCGAACCAGATATTTACCTCTTCTTCTCCACCCTCGGCTGTAGGTGTTGTATGCATATTGGTCGGAACGTGTACATATTTTCCAATGACCTGATGGGAGAGCTCCTCGGTCAATTCCTCATTCATCTTTTTCAACAAAACTGCCATGCTGGATCATTCCTTTTCATCGATTATTTGTGTATGTCTACAGCTCACCGTACTGCTTCAAAATCGCCTTGATGATTTGACACACTCTTTCCTTGCTGATATTGAATCTCTGGCCAATTTCCTCGTGGTAATAGCCTTCACTTCTCATCTGGAGAATCAGCTTGTCTCGCGTGGACAGCTTCATATACTCCATGATGTCGATCATCATCTCTACTTCCTCATAGCGAAACTCCTCACTCGGAGAAGCAATACGACTGATCATCGTTTCCTCTTCATTCTCATCTCCACCAGAGACAAGAACTGCATTACTGTTTGTCAGGTTTTTTTGCGTGCCGGCTTTCCGCAAGCAGTCGCGAATTTTATTCGTAATCACATGATCGACAAAGGTAGTCACTCTGGCTTTTTCCTGGTCGTAATCCTTCATCGTGCGATACACCTTTAAGAGAACCTCCTGAACGACATCATCATGGGTCATTCCAGCAAACGTCATTCCGGTCAGCTTGGCTTCACAGTTTTCTTTTGCCTTCTGCAAAAAATCATCGACTTTCCCTGCGAAAAATAACTCGTCCATTTGGTGAAGTTGATCTGTCATGTACTTCATCCCTCCTCATGCTCCTATTCACAGTTGCTCTATCACACTAGGTAATGGGAGGAGGGATTTAGCAACCAGCTTTCAAAATTTTTTTCGGACAAGTTTGCAAGGTACCAGCCGTGAATACTTTTCCATTCAAAGTCTTCCAGGAAGCACACTGACGCTTAAGGTACCACTGGCAATCGCGGCAAATGTCATGAACCACACAACCACAAGTCATGGGTACGACATCCTGTTCCTTTGCTGACATCACGATGTCGTTGACTGTGATTTTCTTTTGGCAGGCTTTTTCATAATCACATCCCTGACAGGCCATGCTACCCACCGATCCTGACAATCCCGATTCCTTTTAGGGACTCAGGATTTACTTGAACATGCTCGCGAAAGAACTCTTCCAAAACAGCTATGGGGGTGTCTTGGGTCGACGTATATTTCATGACCTGCACCTGCTCTCCATCTGCCGAAAAACTAATCTGATAGTACATGGTTTCTCCCCTCCTTTTGCCTCTTGTCGAATCTATACGAAGCGATTTGCGATGCATTAAGCGGATTTTGAAATAAAAAAAACCAGCCGTTTATTCCAGCTGGTCCTCTACGTATAATTCCTCTATCATTTCCTCTGTTATCTTCATCTTCCCAAATTCCTGGCAAACTTTTTGAAATCCAAACAGCAGGGAGTCATTTTCTGTGAAAACCTCGTTCAGGTCCATTCCCACCATGCCAAGCGCGTCACTGAGCTCCTCCCAGCCTTCGCGATCGATATCCTCTCCTAGTAGAAATTCAGCTAATGCAGCAATAATTACGACATACAATACGGCTTTTTTGGAATCTCTCATTCTTATCCCCCTCAATTCTTATTCGTTTGAGATAGAATAGACAGTTTCGAATGAGTTTTCTCCCTTTAAAAAGAAAAAGCCCGCTGTAAACGGGCCTACTTTACATCTGAGATGATTTTTTGAATCAAACTTTCATCAATCAAATGGCTGGCTACTGTCAATGCCTTTGCCATTCGCTCCTTATCTCCATCAAAAACCTCGTGGATAATGTGACGCACACTTTCTTCATTCAGCATGAAGTTCTTGGCCATCGCCATAATCCCAACAACAGCTTCATGGTCCTTGAGCGCCTTCGTAGAAACTTTTTCCTTCGTTTGTTGAATGATGATTTGTATCCTATCACTTCGCAATGTTATGACCTCCTGGCTTATTGACGACCGAATATGTATTCCAAGGGAGACATCTTCCTCATCTGTCTAACCTATGAACGTAGAAGGAGCACATTTTGTTCCCAAAATTCTCAGCAAAAGGGGGTGAATCATTCGTGGTTGTCGACCTCTATCATCATCTCTATGAATTACTGTCTACAGATAGCCAGTTGCTCGCATTACTCGGAATTGCTCCAGAAGACAAGGACTCCCTATCCAAGCAGATTATCAAACGAAGAAAGCTCGCCGAGCTATCTGATGTTACGAAGCCTCTCCTTTCCTTCTACGCAACTTCCGGAAAGCGCGACACCGATAATCCCCTCCTTCTCACCAGCTTTTTCCGATTGGATGTGATCACGCCTGGTGATGTCGAGCTGGCGCATCAGATCACGAACCATCTTTTCCATCTCTTAAACGGCAAAAGCTTATCGATGAATGGAATAGAAGGATTGGACACGTATGTTGTCTCCCAGCAGGAATCCGATACCGGCCATTCCTCTGCGTACTGCTTCACACTGATCACGAAGTTTACTTTGCAAGTTTGTTAGACATTTCAAAACCCCGTCTATCCTATGACAAGCTGATCGCGGTTCCCTTTCCACACGATTCAGCAACAGCACCCAAATCCCCTATCTAGAAGGAGTGACTTTCATTGTCTAAAAAAATGATTATCAAAGGTGTCGGTCAATTTCTTGCCAAACGCGCTTCCAAAGATGGAAATGGCGTCGAAGTCATTACGCTTGGTAATATGCAGGATCTGAAAATTGACATGAATGTTGAAATGGAGGATATCTTTGGCGGCGATGGACTCTTCGCCATTGACACTCTCGTCAAATCCAAAAGCATTGAGATTACCGCAACGGATGCCAAATTTGATCTGGCCGCACTTGAGCTCATGATGGGCTCCAAGCTGCAAGAGCAAAAGAGCGACTATGTCTATGTGCTGGGTGAGCAGAAAGCAATCACTGCTGGCAGCCTTGATCGTTCTGCATCCACTGGCGACGCTGGTGTGTGTGAAGTCGACTTTGGCGGTACCCTCTTCAACGGCGGCGGATTTGCTGTTCGTCTGAAAAATAGCAATCGCCTGTTGAAGCAAGTTAGCTTGAGCACGTCTGCTGCGCCAAAAGCTGACGAATTCATGGTGGATACTTTCAAAGATGGCGGCGAAGATAAAACGCGTCTCATCTTCTCTCCTGCCCTGATCAATGAAGATGTGGTCTTCAACTATCAGCGAACCGAAACCGTAGACGTGGTCGATATTTTGATGGATGAAGTTCCATTCCCGGTTCATGTCGTCCATCACGGCTCCTTCCTCCAAAAAGACGGAACCTATGCAGGCATTGAAACTGAGCTGTTCTCCTGCATGGCAAAAGGCAGCTTCTCGATCGATGCGGCCCGCTCCACAGCCAGCACTTCCGCTATTTCCTTGTCCGTTATTGATCCAGAGCGAGCAGATGGCAAGCTAGGCAGTGTGAAACGCTTCGTATCGACCAAAAAAGTGTAAACCTTTCGAGGTTAATCAGGCTGAGTGGAGAGCTCCGTGCTCTTCGCTCTTGCCTTGCTTTTCTCAAAGGGAGTAACTTACAACGAATCATAGCGAACGACAACTCATTTTAGCAAGTAAATATATGTTTCAAGGAGGGATTCTTTCGTGCTAAACCAACAAGAAGATCTGGAAAAAAAACACGCAGAGATGATGAACCAGGAAGCTGTAGAGCGCATCAAAAAACAGCAGGAGGCTGATCTGGTCGAAGCTATTTTCTTTGAAGATGATAGTGAAATCATGTTGCGTGATGGCAAAACTTACCGGATTCCGCCTGTGACCTTAAAAGACGCCCGCATCCTGATGAAGAAGCTAGGAACCGTCCATATCGACGCGATTATCCTTAATTTTCTCCCCTACGAAAACAAGGAAGAAGATTTGTTCGATATCCTGCTTCTAGGCTTTCGCAACTACCCTGCGGTTACTCGTGAGTACTTGGATGAACATTGTGATTTGGAGACGGCCAAAAAGCTTATTAACCTTCTCATTGGTCTAAACGGCTTAAAAAAGTAGAGAGTGGCGAGGGTGACAGTTCCACCATTCGCGATATGGAATCTGGTGAGCCACTTGATTGGGGCGACCTATTTTTTCATCTCCATAAGGACTGTGGTTTGAAGAAATGGGATATTTGGGAGTACACCCTTCCCCAAGTAGCAGAATTAATGAAGAGAGTGAACAAATACATTCAATTTGAGGTAGAGACACGCATGGGTTTTCCTTTTTGGAGAAGAAAGGGAACGAATTCTGTCGACAGCTCTCCCCGTGCATCTAGCTCACAAGACTATCAGGAAATTTCCGAAGACGATATTGCCGTACTTGGCAAAGTGTTAGGTGGTCTATAACCCGTTTCTGTCTATTCTAAGACCAGAACGGGATTTTTCTTTTGAGGAAGGTGATATTCATGGAAACCCAACGCTTGACCGATGCCCTCCGCTCTCTAACGAGTACTGTACGAAATTCAGTAGAACAGTCGGCATCCCCATTTCGTCCCCAACAAGCTGCACCATTTTTTCAAGCACTGCATCAGCAACTGTATGAACTACGCCAAATGATACGGGACATTGAGTCGAAGCCGCTCAGCATTTCCCGTAAGTACGCGTCTCAGCCTGTTTCCCATGCTGCTCCTGCTTCCCGATTGTCCGTAAGTACAGGCGAAGTCATTACCCCATTTCGCTTTGTGACTTTTCCTGATGCTCCCGTTAAAAGAACGGAAAAGTCCTACGGCACGAGAAGCACCCTCCATTCACAAGCTTGGGAAAAGGCTGCCGTAGATGTGTTGCGAAACATGATGAGCAGCGGCCTTCACACGCTGATCACCTCGATGGATATCGAAAATTGGGAGTCAGCGAAATCTTTGAACCGCCTGTTAAAGAAGGCAGAGCGTAATTTTTTATTCAAAGACACAAACATGATGGATTTGGCGCAGGCACGCGTTTCTGGACGAACGACGGATCAAAAACAAGTGGAAGAAGAAGCCCATGGTTTGCGCGAATACTTGCGATCGGGAGTCAAACAAGACCTGCGGGATATCGCGCTAACGCATGCCGTCAGCCTTGAAGAAGTAACCAGAGCCTACTATACGTCTTCCCGCCAATCCAATGACCCGCATGTAACTGTAGCCGATATTCGGGAGAAAGCAGCTCTGTTACCAGATGGCCCTCTCGCTCCCCAAAAACGGATGCAAGCCCTCTGGCAGACAGCATCCCTAGAAGCATTCGATCTTTTTAAAAATCAGCCCGGCAGCTTTCCTACGCTTTTGATCCACCTACTTCAGCGCATGCGAGAAAGCCAGAACCAATTATCGCTCGCTGTGCGTCTGTTGAAAAATGCTGCGGATCAATACGGAGGAAAAGCCTCCTACGTCAAAGCTCAGCGCAATCTTTATGAAGGAAGTGAGCAGCGAAGACAAGAGCGTGTTACCGCACTGCTTGGTCAATCCTCTTCTCCCTTTACACAAGAGGCGCTGGAGATCCAGTCCTGGCAATTGCAAAATCTGTCTTCCTATCAGGCTGCCCGCACTCGATTGATTCGTAACAGGCTAGAACAGAAAAGGGTACAAGAGCTGTATCCGTACAATGATCGATTGTTAAAGGCATTGATTGCGGAAGAGAAAAAACTTCTTGAACAGTTGCATTTGCTCAGACGAAAGATGCGCGACGTAGAGCGTCAGGCACATTTGCTCACCAGCCGAATCCTTTTGGTCCAGCGCGCATTTGGGGGATTGCAGAGCACGATTACCACCTTGATTCCTTCCGTCTCTTCGCTGGATGAGAAGCTGCGTGCCCTTGCTGATACGTCTATCACAACCGACCAGCAGATCACGGACATGACAAGCGATTTGAAGCAGCAGGAGGAACAACTCCAGAAAACACGGGAAGCCTTGAACGAATTGACAGAAGCACTGTCCACGGCTATACCCAAACCTCCGACTGCCGCAGCGGGTTCTCAGGCCGCTCCCTCAGCTACAGCCGCAAGCAGTTCATCCTCTACCGCTAGCAGACTCGCTCCTGTTGCTGCTCTCCTTTTTGACGAATTATCTGGTGATTTCAAGACGAAGATACGGGACAAGATGTTTAAAGGCAAAAAGAAGGAGGATAAGAAAGAAGCTGACTCTGACTCCGACTCTGACTCTGACTCCGACTCTGACTCCGACTCTGACTCTGAAACCGATTCTGAACCTAAACCTAAATCCGAATCTAAACCGAAACCTAAATCTGCCGAAAAAACGAGCGATACGGATGAGACAGACTCCACTCCAAAAGGCCCATCCAAAGCAGGCAAAGCTGCTTCAACGTCTGTTGATGATGCAGCCAAGAGTGTACCAGCATGGCGAAAAGGATTAAAAAATGCTGGGAAATTTTTAAAAGGCGCAGGTGTCTTAGGTGCTGGTTTAACGGCGCTCACGTTCTTGGATACTTTTAACAAAGATTGGTTACAGCCTTTGTTTATGTCCGACACCCAGCGACAAAGCAGGGTCTTGGATAACCAAAAAAACCTCGCGGCTGACATCATGAATATTGACAAAATGCCTCCTGTTTTAAAGGCTATGGGTTATATATCAACAGCTTTTAATGCTGTTACAGATAGTGCGATCAACCTCATGGGTGGCACTGCTCCTTCATGGAGCGATTACTCGAAAGCCTTGCAAGCCGGTGATAAATACGACGGTGCTAGGCTCAAAGAAGAGTTAAATAAAACGCTTCAGCTAGACGAGAAAGAAGCTGACCTTGAATTCGAAAAAACGAAATCCGATAAGAAAAAGCTGGAGGAGAAAGATAAGAACTCTAAGCTTATCGATATCGATGGCGACGGCTCCAAGTTGGACAATACCCCCATTACTTCATGGAAAGAGGTTAAAACACTCGACCTTGGCAAGGAAGTAGTTGGTTATCATCTGGAAAAACTCGACTATAATGACAGAAATCTCAAAGCCAAATATGAACTAGAAAAGAGCAAACTTTTGTCCGAGGGCAAAACAGAGGATTCCCAGGAAATTCTAGACTTATTTGCAAAGTACCAAGATGATAGAAGAGCAAATAACAGAACAATTCGTTTTTTACTGGAAAGCCTCATCAAGAATATTCCTGACAATAGCGACGCCAACCTAGTAGGACAATTTACACTTGCGGGCTTAGATGCTTCTTATGAACAAATTAACCTCGATAAAACCAACCATACAGCCGGTACCAAAATTGAATCTGCGATGAGCAAAGTGAGCTCTGACCTGGCAAATAAAGAGCATCAGTATTACATTGACCGAAGCGAAGCACTCTTAGCTGGTCACAGTGCCAATTCTGAAGTCATTAAGAACCTCGAGGAAGAATATTTACGCAGTACTATTGAGTCGTTAGATGCAGGGAATTCTGACATGGATCGTCTTTTGGCCGAGTACCAAAACAACGAGACATTCAAGAAAAGCATCGAAGACTTTAAAAAAGGCCTCGAAAAAGCCAAATACGACAATCTCGTATCCCTGAATATGTCCAAGCGGCCCACCAAAGGAACCTTCAACATGCCTGACGGCTTGCAGCCTCTTACCTACTGGGGCATGCAAACGGCAAATGCAACACATAGCACCTACGACCTTACTTATGGTGGCAACAGCAATGTGAACATTACCATCGCCAACATGAGCGGAACCGAAGCTGACCTACAGCGCATCGGCTCGACCGTCAGCGAAGCCATTCGCAGTACACAAGCAAGCCTTTCCACCGAATTGAGCCAACAAGTACGCTCCGGCATCGCCACGAGCTACACGAGATTGTAAGGAGGTACAACGATGACCCAACAATATGCCTTTGGCACTGCCAATCAGCGCTACAAAAAAAAGCTGTTCGTCGATACAGGCTTCGAGTTCATGGAAGTAAACGCCCGTCTCATCGAGCCCTATTCTCCGCCGAGCCCCCAGCCATCCTTGCGTGAAATCAAAATCATCAACGCTCCCTCGCACATCCACCACTCCGGCTTTAGCAGCTACCAATGTTCATTGACCTTGCTTTTTCCAGATAAAGAATCGTATAACCAGTACTTGAGCTACGCAGGCTGGACCCACAAGTTTTACGATGAAAAGGGCAGCATCTTCCTTGGAAGTGCAGAATCCATCACCCCCCATGTGCTTGAGGCAGGACGGCGCTACAGCGTAACCGTCGACCTGATCCTTATCAAAAAAGACTCGATCGAACGCGAATCTCGCTTCCAGTTTCAAGATATTGAAGGGCATTGGGCGCAGAAAAACATCGAGGAAATGGCCGACCTTGGGCTAATCACGGTCATTACCAGAGATGGGAAGCCCGTCATTTACTTCCGCCCCAATGATTTTGTGACGCGCGCCGAATTTATTGCTTTTTTGAATCGGACAAGGCGGCTGGTAGAGCGGATGATTCGGGAATAGCTGAGGCTGTTCCGCGTTTCTGTCTACTCTATATAGGAGGTGATGAAAATGATCAGCTGGGCTGATGTGAATGAAAAAGACTGGTTTTTTAATGAAGTAATGGAGGCCAGCAATTATTTGATGGCTGACGGAGAACCGTTCATTCAAGGAATTGCTTATGGCTCCTTTGAAAGCAATGCTCCTTACTTGTATGAGGAGCAGAAGGGCTCCACCGGACAAAAAGTATTTACGCTCGCAGCCAAATTGACACCAAGTGCGGATAACCCCCTCTTTGTCTATATTGACGGCACGCAAACCCTTTTCAAAGAAATTCGGCCGAATCAAACAGACCCGAACAAAACGGACGTCGAGCTGTATTACGCACCATCTGCCAACTCAGTCGTCGCTTTTTCCAGCTTCGGTAAGCCTGCCTTAGACCGTTTTGGCAAACCCATTCCCCCCAACTCCTCTTCCTTTGCTTACCCGAACAAACGCCTCGATAACGGAGACACGTATTTCTACAATCCGTTCAGCCGCCAATTCAACGAGTATTTGTACGCATATGGACGCTCCTTCAAGCGGATTGATGTGCCAGAAGAGGAATGGAAATCGACACCTGCCCAAGATCTCGCCAAAAAATATATCGGACTCAAGCAAGACGTCTACATGGTTAGTCCTGCTCCCGGAGCCACGATTTATCTTCCTTACAATCTAAACGGCGTACAGTTGCGCTTCATCTACAACAGCTACGAAAACGGCGCTCTGTTTATGCGAGGCGGATATTTTTCGGTGAAAAGCCCTGGCGTATGGCGAAACGACCGCTTCTTTCCCAACGCCTACATCAATCGGGCAGAGGCTTTTCTGCTCATTGACCGGCTTCGGCGCTCTTTTTACCAACGCTTCACGGATTCACAACCTCCCACACAGCGGCTGGATGAATCCCACACGGCATACGAGGGGCAACGTGTTTTTCGCCTGAACGGTACCTATCCCGCGGGTAAAAAGCTGCTTGCCGTCAAAGTGGATGGGAAAGTGGTGAGCAGTTCCGACTATCAAGAATTTGATGATCATACGGTACTGTTCAACATGCCGCTTACGGCAGGTAAAAACGTTCATTTCTTCTATGTCAAAGAGATGAGCACCCGCTTTGAAGATGTCGGGCGTGAAAAATATATGTACAACAGCAATACCGGGGAAAAAATTGCGCTAAACGGTGGGATGGCAGGCAGCAAGCCTTCATGGTGGGCACCATCCGTCCTCTCTATGGAAGACGAGCGGTTTGGCAACGGAGATTACTTGATCGAAGGAATTGCGATCAACAATTTCGTCGATGGAGCGGCTGTCGTCAACCATATGTACGAGGTATCGTCATCCAATGCGGAAGAGAAAGAAAAATGGTTCATGCCTTACTCGCTACTAACCCGGGCACAGGCCGTCTCTTTTTTGAATCGCTTTCGAAAATGGTCCCTGGAACGGTTTAAATAGGAGGTGTTTTCATGCAAACGATGTCCAATGATCTGCGCAGAATTCTCTCCGAAAGACTCAAACTCGGAGAATTATCGAAGCCCGCTTGCCGCGTCGAGGTAGATCGACTCGTCTTCGTGCCGGGCCGTACCGAAGAACTCGATTTCATTATGAGTGATCCGCGAGAAGAGAAAACGCTGACCCGCACCATCATTCAAGATGGTTCAGGAGAGGGAGGAACTGCTCTATCCAAGATTCCTTTTGTCTTTCCCGTAGAGGGCAAAAGCATCCGAGATATTACAGCCTATATGGGCGACAATCGCAACCACAAAGGGATCGATATCGCTTGTCCAGTCGGCACGCCTATCAAAGCTGCCTGGGCTGGCAAAGTAAAAAAAGTGACCGTGTCTGAAAAATATACGAGCTTTGGCTTTCGCGTAGAAATTCAGCATGCGGATGGCATATGGACCCGCTACGCCCATATGAGCGAAATCCACGTCAAAACAGGGGATTATGTCACGCAGGGCACCATCATCGGAAAAAGTGGCAATACAGGCGATGTCCGCTCTGCCGGCGTTACGAACATGGGCACCTATGACGATCCCAATTCCCCCCGCTCGAAAGGAAGAGGTGCTCATCTGCACTTTGAGGTCTGGAATGGACAAGCCGTCATCGATCCGTTTCCTTATATGAATGGCTCGAAGCATCTGTTCGCTGCCTCTTCCAATAGCGGCGCAGGAGTCACAACCGATGCCACCTATGTTGGAACGCCGGGAGCAATTCTTTTTGACGAACGCTTTACCAATAATACGTGGCACACAAAATCTGTCTATAAAGTAGATGAGCTGACCAAAAAGCTATCCATGATCGCCAGAAGCTCGACGGAGCATAGCAACCTCACCTTTACCTTTGATCCCAAAGGGTACAAGACCGTCTTCCCATCCCCTACCGTTACAACAGGCATGAATCTCAAGCTAACCTCCGTTCACCCCGGCATTTTTAGCATGGGGTTCTCCACCAACTTCGGTGAAGGTGCCGGCGAGCTGCGCGTTTTTTTCAATGGAAAAATGCAAATCAAGGTCAACAAATTCTCCGGGACAGAAAACGTAGAGATTCGTGATATCCCCTTTCCCAATGGCGAAATGGAAATCCGTATCGAGCTGTTTTGGAATGGAAAACAAGTCAATCGTTTTTCCCTCCAATACATTCAGATCAAGGAATTGCAAGGGCGACCTGACCTGTACGGGAACAAAGACAAAGTCGATCCGACTGTACAGCAGGAGTTTTTTGAGGAACGGGAAATTACGAGCACCTTCATGCCTGGTCAGCCGCGAAAAGTATCGCTCCAGGTCGGGAAGTTCGTCTATATGGACACCCTTACTCTGGACAATATTAACCACATCGAAATGGATGACCAGTTTGAAATGGATTCATGTGAGGCACGGATCACGATTTCAAACCCGGGCGGCTACTACAGCCCCGACTATAATCCGTTTTACTTTCCCGAAACCTACAAGGAAACCCCTTGGTCTTATTTTGTGAATGGATTCCATGTCGGTGTCCTCTCTGAAAATACTCCCGTTCGGATCTACATGGGCTATGGTCTGAATTTGATGCGAGTCTTTACAGGCCTGATCGACAAGCTCGATTTAAATGGCGAGGAATCGACCATGACCATTTACTGCCGCGATATGTATAAGAAGATTTTGAACAAGGTCATTACCGAGGACAAGCAATATCCCCCAGATGTCGGACATTCTGCTACACATGATACCAACGTTTTTTCCTCGATGTCTCGTCGGGACAAAATCATCTCGATGGCCAAAAAGCAGGCCAAGCAGCAGGGCCCAGAGCTCGACTATAAGTTTCTGCTTGCCATTGCCGAGCATGAGACGAAAATGGGGACGCTGGGGAAAGGTCTGCCCCCAGGGGACTTCATTCTCGGGTATGGATGCTTTACCGGTGAAAAATGCGACCCGCAATACCAAGGGATCGAGCGTCAGCTCTATCGCGGAGCCGTTCGCTATCGGGAAGCCATGGCGAGCAAAGGGTGGCGTTTCCAATCTGTCGACGATGTCAAATTTTTTTGGCAAGGAGGAGACAAGGGAGCCTATCAATGGGCTGGCGATACGAATTGGCCTAACAGCGTGTGGCAAATCTATCAAAAATTCCGTTCCAGCACGGAGTTTGATTCGATTCCAGAGTGGGAGGGTACCGCACCTGTTCCGACAGAGCCTGCTGCGAAAGCGGCCTATCTCAAATCCGCTATCGTCCAGGACTTGATCGCCCATGCAGGAATGTATGGCTGGCGCAGCAATCCGCAAGACATTTACTACCCCTATGCCATTGTACAAGAGACTAGCTATACCCACGCGACGCAGGCAACAGGCAAGGTTTTCAAGGCTGTGCCTGATAAAGAGGGCGAATTCTTGGAAGTAGATGCCGAATCCATTTTGACCCCAAAAGGTTGGAAAAATCCTTTTATCGAGCCGCCCGGCCGCAAATTCGAATCGTATCAATACAAAGTGGGAGAAGCCATCGCGGAAATCATGAAGGATACAGATTTCCGTTCCTATTGTGACCGTTATGGTACGTATCGCTTGGAAGAGATTGATATGAATCGGCCGATTGTGGCTACGTATACGGAGCACGATAATTTGATCACGATTCATAAGACGATCGATTTTTCCCGTGGCAGAAGCCATCTTGTCATTTTGGATGAAGAAAATAAGGCTGGTCATTTCGTAGACACGGAGATTTTGATGGAGCTGAAAGGCGAGGTCCGCACAGGCGTGAGGCACGTTCCTTTTGCGAAGACAGATGAGTTGAAGCGACTGGCCGCGCGACGATCATTTTTTGATATAAAACGCTTGTGCCGTACGCTGCAAATCTCCATCCCCGGCAACCCTACCCTAGATGTCCTCGATCGCATTTACATTATCGACTCCAATACAACCACTCGCGAAGCGTATACCATCAAAGGAATCCGCACGATGTTTGATGCGGAGAACGGCTATATGCAAATCCTTGATTTATTTTGGAGCAACAACGAGGGGGCGATTGTGTAATGGCCGGGATTGCCAATGATTATTTGATTTACCCCATCCTCGATCTGATCCGTGATGAAGTGCACCGTACCACGACCGTCACAGCAGACCCGTTCTCAGAAGAACCCTCTGTACGTCTGATCCGGGAGCATCCTCTCGACCCGGAAAAGGTCACGGGTGCCAAGCTATTCTACGAGTCTGGCTACATGCTGGATATTTCCCTCACGTTTGGCTCTACAGACACTACCACCTTCCCGCTTGAAGTCGATCAGCTCCATCCAGACTGGGAGTATTATTCTCTCTGGCGTTTGACCTCGGTTACCGCTGTGGGATACGCACCTGACGGAAAAACGGTAGGATCTTACCTGATCCGTCTACTCTATGATACGAGGGGCCTCTTAACTGGCACCGATGTCCTTCGTATAGAGAAAGAGAGGTGAGTACAAGTGGGCTTCTCCGTTGTTTATTCGGGCGGGGGCGTGATCGACAAGGTACGAGAGCTCCCCTACCCGCACTTTTCCAAATTTACCGAGCCCTTCATTCGCGGACGCATGCTTGATGTGACCGCGTCCAAGCAAGTCTTTTCCGATACCTATGCCCTTCCCTATCCGACAGAATTTTTATCCGTAGCTTTTGCTACCAATAATTACTGCGTCGGCGATTACTGGGAGCTGAGTCTGGACGGCGTGAAGGTCTGTGAAACGATCTATACCAAAGAGCTCCCGGAGTCCGTCTCGATGGGAAACAGCTTTGGGATCGTTTATCCACTAAAGCCAAATGCGCAGGTCCGCTTTGACTTCCACAACATTTCAGGTACGGAAAAGAAAGTTTGGTACAATGTGAAATTTTTACGCAAGAAACTGTAAAGGAGGCGTATGGATGCCTAGTAAACAAGTAGCTTGGATCGAGGGCGAGGTCACAGCCGATTTGCTCATCAACAAGCTGGCTGATGAAATCGTCAATGCCAAAATCCCGGATACGAAGAACCGCTGGGAAAAGGTGTTTGAGGTTAATGAAGATAAGTGGGTTACGTATACAAAGACGACTGTTGCGAATACGCAAGGGACGTACAAGCATACGGATGGGAAGAGTTATCCGGTTTATGTTTTGCCGGATTTGAGGGAATTAAGAGCCTCGTACGCTGATATTCCGCTCGTTGATGAAGATGGTTATGTCTATGAAACTCTCGGCACTAGCAACACGAAATCAGGTAAAAAAATTCAGGTAAAGGAATTTGTCTACAAAGATACTGAAGGTAATGACATTCCCCTTTCTGTGCCAGGGCTACTGGTGGTTAATATCGATGATGCTGATCCTTCAAACACCGTCGGAAAGAAAGCCTATGTACTGCTTCAAGGTAAATACGATCTTGATGGAGTTACTTTTACACCCGGTGTCGAATGGAACGAGTACAAGATCATTACACAAATGCCTTCCGATTGGAACGACCTACTTTCAAAAACTAAATGGACTACCTATTTTTCGGGAGGTTACACCACTTACGTTAGTGCCCAACTATACAAATTCGGAATGGTCAAATACACAGCCAACCCCGTCCATCACTACGACCGCACTGTCGTCCTAAAAACCGTTCCTGACGTACCTACAGGCCAAACGCCTAACGATTATTTCGTCATGTTCAAGCATCCCATCCAGCAATACAACTACTTGGATGTGTCCTACGGGAAAGGCTTCACAGGCAAAAATCCGTTTGGAAACTCTGCTGATACCTACCTGCTTGCCTGCGACAAGAGCACCGTCATCCCCGGCAAAGTCCCGGTCGTCCTCGACCAAAAACAAGCCGAGCTTCAATACAACAAATGGAACAATCCCGATGAAACCGACAAATACACCCCGCCTCACGAAGCATGGGCACTCGATTACGATGACAAGGTCGAAATTAAAAGCCCTTCCTCCCACTTTTTCTACGGCGCTGACTCTGTCGTCTCTTGGGTACCAAACAAGAAACGTCGCCCAGACTATTGGGTCGAATACAACCTCTCCGTCAGCAATGATCGTGTAGCAATCGTAATTGAGGGCGATCCTTCGCCTGATATGGATGCTTACTACAGCAGCTTTGCTTATATCGGAAAAACTATTCCTTTTGCTGACTATGACCACAAAGGCAATTTCGGAATTACAGTCGGCATGGGTGATTTGACAAAGGAAAAATCAGGCTTCCTTCCAGCCGACATCAAACAGGACTCCAATCCTAACTACTCGGGCTGGGGACGCTATACCTCCAACGGCATGTACTCCTTCTCCATGCTGCAAACCCGAAGCTCCGTCTATTTCCAAGCGTACTACCCTGCCTTCATTACCCAGCTCCCTAAATACGATGGAGTGGGCACAATCCCTCCTGAGCTGTCCAAGATGGTACTCGAAGCAAACGGCTTCCAAAGCTCGAAATGGACGAAGAAATATCACGCGTCGCCGATCTATCTGGTGCATCAGTTCGAAGGTTATCGTGGCTACCTCGACAGTGTCGTAGCAATTGAGGATCATAATCTGATCAACAAGGACGAGCTTGTCGTAGATACAGAGGAACCAAAAGATCCGAAGGACCCCGCTGCCGGAACCTGGACAGAGGTTTACAAGTTCTTCCGAATCAATACCCCTGTCAACTTCTTCAAGTACTCCCCCAACCCTACTGATTGCACCATCGCTATCTTAAAAGAAGTATATTAAAGGAGGAATTTCACATGGCCAATTTTAAATATATTGAAAAAATCACCACTTCTAAAGAGCTCCTGGATACGATTAAATCCGAAATTGAACAACTTACCAACTATACCTTTAACCCAGCCGCCGGAGAAACACAAGAAAAATCAACCTGGACGGTCATGACCGATCTGATCAAAAAAGATACCGCTTCTGGCAAAACCTCCGAGCTTGTCCTGAAGGGCATCTCCAGCATTAACAACGTGACCAAAGAGTTTTATGTTAAATTCGTCAATCCAGGCTTCACCAACCCGAAGGAGCATAGCTCCTTGACGGTTCAAGTATTGGAAGGATACAACGCGACAGCCAAAACCTTCGCAACAGAAGGACATCCAGTCAATTTCGAATGGGCTGACGAGAAATTCGTCACGAGTGACAAACGACCGACAGATCGTACGATAGACAAACCTGTCTACCTGTACATGAACGTGATGAACAATCGCCTTTCCCTCGTTGCTGTTGGCGATCCCGCTGTTCACTTTGAAGATTATCGCAAAAGCTTCCTGTACGTGGGCGCACTGAAACCATTCAAGTACAACATGGATGATGTGGTTGGAAACATCATGCTGACGGCTGGTGCTGTCGCTGCTGAGCCTGCTGCACCAATCGCCCCACACGATTATGGTCAATACACCTCTTTTGGCAACAACACCTTGCAAATGCTGGCGACAAAATCGGGCATTCGCTTCCAAAAACACTACCCTGCCTTCATTACCCAAGCTCCACAACCTGGCAAGGCATATTCCGATAGCAAGCTCGGCGACACTGGACTTCTTCTGGAGCCTCAAGGCTTTAACGCATCTGCTTGGACACGCCGTTACCATTTGAGCCCGATTTATGTCGTGCATGGCTACGATGGATACCGCGGCAGCCTGGATGCATGCATTGCTGTTTCGAAAAACAACATTCTCCACTTGGATGAGTTGATCATTGATGTCGATCCGAGCGACACGACCAAGAAACACAAGCAGGAAGTATACCGCTATTTCGACCACAATACCGAGCAAAATTTCATGAACTACTCCGCCAACGTAAAAATGGGAGTCGCATTCCTGAAGGAAGTTCGCTACTAAAAGAAGTCCCTCGAAAACCGTATAGTTAGCATAAGGGGGAAACTAGAACACATATCTGGTCTTCCCCCTTCTTTTTGGGAGGTGAACCATTTGACCGGGATTTCTTCTCTAGCAGCCTATCAATTCAGACTTGCAGACCACCATGCTTCTATTCGCAACTATATAGGAAAAGTAACTTTCACGACTTCTCCCTCCCGTACGTATTCCTTCGTCTATATTCCCTACGGACAAAGTGCCAGCATGGTCATGCTGGATTATTTGCTCGCGAATCGAAAATGTTTTGCCTCCGCTGAGCTTCAAGATTCCTTGCAGGATATGATACGGAATGATACCAGCATGGCAAATCCTATGGATCTGGTCGTGGTATCCGATCGCTCTCTGCTTCAAGAGAGCTTGCTTCAGGACGAGATCTTGGACGCTGACCGAATTATTAAGCAGCCATTACAAGTTATTCGTCGCGTTCATTTATCGGATCGGATCAAAACAGCAGGGATGGCACAGCTCGATCCGACCAAAATGTCCGTGCGCGTCAATAAGGATGAGCTGAATATTGATTTGCCACCAACATCGGCAAGCCGTTCCATTTCTACCGAAGCTGCCGTTGGGAAAGATAAACCTAGCGCAACACGAACTGAGCGATTCGCAGGAAAAAAGATAAACGAATGGTTCACGGGAGTGCGTACTTCTACATTTGATTTATTCATCAGCACCGAAAGAAGCTTGGCTGAGCGAAAGTTTTGGGCTTCTCTCTTTGTGCAGATGGAAAGAGAATACGCAACCAGATCAATCACTCACAACCTATCTATTGAGAACAGCCTACCTCTTTCCAGCCGGGATAACAGACATGCCATGTTTACGGATTGGTCCCGTTCCATTGGCGAGCGTCATTTTGCCTTCGAGATGACCCGACACCTCGTGCAAGCCTTCCACCGGATGAAAACAAAGCCGACGAAGGTGCTTCGCGACATGGACTGGGCTTACCTCAAAGCCCGTCAGTATGACGCCTTGCTGCACTTCCTACAACGTGCAAGCAGGATTGCTACGCAAGACTTAGCTATCCATCGAGCTTCTACAGGTTTTCGAAGCATGCGTCAAGATGGTTCCCTTTTACAAAAGCACGACTGGGGCTATCGAGATTTCACGCGTCTTCTCTCCCTCGATTCCTTTTCACCAACAGCCTTCCGACCCTACCAAAAAGACTTGTTCATCACTCACTCTCGACTCCATGCTACTCGTCCCTATCACTCCTTAGGCACACTCATGACGGAATATGCAATCGGGAATCGGGACGTGGTTTCAGACCTCGCTATTTTCCTATCACAGATTACGGGAACCCGAACGATTCAAACAGATGCTTCGCTCATGACCTATCTGGAACAAAGCTCCCGCCACAATAGCCACCCCTTGTTTGTTCCCAATCCCATCAATGATTCTCTTCGTGAAAAAACCAATCCGCTCTGGATTCCTCAGCACTTCGAACTCGGAAAAAAAGAGCTTTCTCGCCCCACTTCGATTATCAGGGATGATGTTCGCGCAAATCGCCAGCTCATGCATGCTGCTCATCTTTGGGAAAAGGAACGCCCTATCAATCTGAGTGGAGGCAAAGCACCTAAGCCATCTTTTTATCAGAATGAGGATGACATTTTCGCCAACCTGGAAAATGTACGCCCAAGTCTTCTACAAGAATGGCTCGCTGCCCAGCTCTATTCTCGCGAAGCAACTAAGGATGGGTTGTTGGCAGAAGAGATGATCTTCGCAGCAATGTTACGCTTACTGCCCGCTCATCTTTTGGAAGACATCCTTGCTTCCAAAGAATTTCCTTCCCACCTGATGGATGACATGATTTTTGCCTCGCGCCTTACAGACGGCCAAAGCATTCTGGAAGCACTCATGGAATGGGCGCTGACCAACAAGACTTTCGATGCTTACGTAGATGAGGAATTTTTGGAGGGCGTGCGGACGCGGGTTCAGGCATTGATTGAATCTGAAGTCATTTTCAGTAAAGCGTTGCAAGACAGGGCCGGCATTCTTTCCTTTGAGACATGGGAGTCCACCCGTCCGAACGAGGTTCTCTCGCATCTGGAGGAAGACGGGGTTGCAGGAAAACGGGAAGCTTTGCTCCCTTCCACGGTTGATGAGGTCGAAATCACCAGCCAAATGGAGGCAGCCCCTGCAACCATTGCAGAAGCACTCGTTGGCGAAGATATGTTCCGTCCAGCCGAGCTGCAAATCGAGCATCCTTTTAGTTACATGGAACCCGATCCGTCCTTTTTGTTCGACGAGCATACAGCTCGTAAATCCGCTCACGCCAGCGATCTTGACGAGTTGCCGGTCACCGCACTGCTTCGCAGCAGAATCACGGAATTGTGCAGCGGCTATCTCTTCGCTACCTCCCCACATGAACGAGCCAGTTACCTCCTCGATTTGTACGATGTGGCAGAAAAAAGCGCACGTGATGGAGAACTGCAAGATGATGAATGGCGAAAGTATGCCAAGCTCGCGCTGGAACAAACGGTATTGCATGAGCAACTGATTGCCTATCAGCCGGAAGCAGCAGCTCATTTGATCGAATCCATCCTCAGCTACAAGCAACCGGATCAAGCTGTTATCAACACGGATTGGATAGCGAACAACCAAGAACGCGCTACCTCTCTTCTCACCCAAGTCATGGGTAAAAAAGAACTCGCAGATGCCGTCATTCTGGAATACTTGGCTGGCCAATTGGATCGCGGAAAAGGTTATATCGAGCAACCATTACTTTCTGTTCGCGACTACAAGAAGGCGTGGGCAGATCGTATAGAAGAAATAGGACAAGGTTTGGTCTACGACTACTCGGATGATGTACTCGAAGCAGAACATGATCCCGAGCATTGGTCAGGTGGTTTTTCTGTTCCAGAAGTATACGATCCCCACGATCCATTCAATGCGTACTATCCTTGGACGACAGATATGAATGCGCTCGCGATGGGGCAAGACAACTGGACTCGTTTTGGTTCTGGCACATGGGAGCATAATCGCGACCAAGGCACATTTACCCATCCAAAAGGCTCCAGTGGCATGAGTGGTTACATCCGAAACGACTTTACCTATACAGACTATCAGTTTGAGGTCGATTTCAAAGTCGATGAGCCCGCAGATGGTGACAGCGCTGGCATCGTGTTCAAATATCACAATGCTCAGAACTACTGGATGTTTGTCGTCAGTGACGGAAGCGCCAGCGGTATGCCGCGACCCATGCAGCTTTTTAAGGTAGAGAATGGTAGATCAATCATGTACTCTACCCCGATGAACCCGTTTGCCTGGGAAAAAGAGAAATGGTATACGCTGCGTGTTTTGGTTACGGGCAACCGCATCCGCCTCTGGGTAGATCATAACCTGCAATACGATTTTACGGATTAGAGGTGATCATTTTGGGTCATACGTTTGGCATTTTTTCTAAATCAGTGGGCAACGTCACATTCGGAAAAATGCGCTCCTCATTGGTAGAGGGCGCATTCCACCCGAATCATCCGGACAACCCGGACAGCCCCAATCGGCCTCGTGCAGAGGATCGCTACGCTGGGTATCAAAATCCGCTCTTAGGCGATCCTGGCAAAGGTCAGATTGGTCGTTGGCAGACGGTCAATCTCGACTCTCTCGAAAGCATGATCGACCAGATGATTGAGCAATTTGTCCGAGACAAAAATTGGTACGCCAAGGTTCGTTGCCGCGAAGCGCTTTGGAACATGTACCGTCGCCTGGAATGGTGGGTCAACCAGCAAATCGATCCGCAAAAAAACGACTACCAGCGCGCCCTGCTCATGGTACGAGATTGCATTTACAAAATCCTGAAAAACGCCGAGCAGCCGGATGGAACCCATCAAGATGTTTCGCTGCCAGTCTGCCCGGCTCCTTACTATCATCATTTCAGCGGCTACTATCTCAATCATTACGATGCCATCGATAAAGAAGTCCCGACCTTCGATATGCGGACCCTCCCGCTGTCGGACAAGTTTCACGGCTTGTTCCGCTACGTCTCCTCGACGGAGGATCAGGAATGGAAGATAGTTCACTCCATCGGCTCCAATGAGATGGCGGGGAACGAAAATATCATGAAGCTGGATGTGACCACACTCAAGCATGGCAACTCCAGTAAAGTGACTTTTCAATGGCGCTTTAAAAAGCAAGGCTTCATTCGTTTCAAGTACATGGCCAGCACCGCTCCTGGGGATGGGCTGCTGTTTTTTATTAACAATAATCAGGTTGGCGGGGAATGGAATCAAAACAGCAGTTGGCAGGAAGCAAAGTTTAACGTCAAGCCGGGGCAGACGTATAAGTTTGATTGGTTTGTGCGTCGGATGAGTGATCGGCGGTTTGGGGAAAATGCGGTTTATGTTAAAGATGTGGAGTGTGTTGAGGTGGTGCAGAGCTTGGATGAGCAGACGCCGCCGGATGTGGATACGTTGGGGGATGCGGCTTATAACATTCCAGGGTGGGAATGGATTACGTTTTCAGATAAGAGCATCATCACCACTTATTTTTCAGGAGTAAACGACACACTTTCAAGGAAAGTTCAGAGAGTACTTGATGCGGAGTGCGCTGGAGATTTCAGTTTTCAATATGAAATGGGAGTGGATAACCCGCCCTATACGAATGAATCTGCTCTATTTTTCGATGAAAGATTTGCTTCCCGTACCCAAATCGGCGAAGGAGTACGAGGAAGTACCGCGGTCTCACAACATGGATGGCAGTGGTCATTAGATGGACGTTCCTCCTCCACTCAAGAAGATTCAGCTATCATTTCCTATGATATTGAAATTGGTGACAACTGTACCGTTGATTTAACAGGAGATGTCCAACTGATTTGTCCACCACTAGAGATTGATCACTATGAGGAACGAACCACCAATGTTTCTGATCCTTTAAACTTCTCCTTCACCGGGGTGAGTCACTGGGAATGGAAGTCGATTCCCGGACTTGGCAGCGGAATTTATATGCAGGACCCTATTGTTTCTGGAAATGGAGATGCCACCTATACTTTTGATCTGGAGGCTGATGGGTGGATTGAGTTTAGCTTTACCACAGGTTTACGTGATACAGAAAGACTCCTCGTCATTATCAATGACGTACAACAACTAGAAGCAACGGGAGATGAATGGGAGAAAAATGTACAGCTCCCATTAGTAAAAGGCCGCAATACCGTTATTTTTCGAATTCAAGATGACCTGACAGAAGAACCCCTGGAAGAAACTTATCCTGGTGAATTCTCTTATCGCTCGTCAAGCGGCAAACATAAAACACCAATGGGCAGCTATATTGATGTAGACCGGGAATGGAAAACAGACAGAAACTCGAGTTATACAAAAGAAGATCGTGCAGAAAATGTTTACGACATCTTCCTGAACCCTGGTTCCTCCTTTGACTTTTCGGAAGAACTGGAGCTGAAAAGTCTCGTTGATGAATCAGAGGAAGATGAATATGAAGTAATTTTCTCTGAGGATTTCAATGATCGCGATAATTATGCACGTGAAATTCGTGTCGATGACAATTGGGAATGGGAAGATATCGTTACTCGTTATCATGGAGAAGGTCACGGAGGAGACGGTGTACTCAAGGTTGAGAATAAAGACGGTACCAAGAACCGCCTTTATGTCGAGAATATAGATTTGGATGAACCGGGGTTCGTAAAGTTCGAATATGGCGGTTCCTTTTCAGACTACGAGTATCTCAGTCTATATAGTAACAATCGGTTAATTTGGTCTGAAAACAAAAGCACAAGTGATCCTCTTGGTCATACGGTAGTAGTTCCACTTAGCCGAGGAAAGCAAACGTTAAAGTGGGTATTTGAAGATTGCGATGAAGTTGAGGTTGAGGACCCCGATTCCGATTATGAGCCGCCGACGAAGCCAGATCCTTCTACAGGTGGCGAGCAGTGCTATCCGGCTGGAACAGAGACTTATCTGGCTGAATACGGTGTTAACTATGACCCTCAGCCAGTTCGTGAATCCAAAAGAAAGTTTAGAGTTGCCTGGAACACCAATGCTCATAGACCCATTAAGATTTACTATGATGGTTCAGTACCCATTGCTCAAGGTACCGAAAAAGATGGTTTTACAATCAGACGGCATATTAATAACTCCCCCATTACAATAGCCAAATATTCAGAGCGATTAAAAATCTATGCTGGTAAAGGCTATGATGTTCCAAATGCATTCGATGTCCCTGTCAAATGGGTTTTCCGCTCTCATCCTGACGCTGCTAAAAAGACACCGATACACTTTGATAATACGTATGTGATCACGTCTGAACAGGTTGCAAATAAAAATAATTCTTCCACCTATTGGTACGCCATCTTTGACAGTGTAGGTAATGAAAATATAGAAGTTGAGTTTGACTATCAATACTATTGCTACGAATTAAATAGTCAACAAGGTAATAATAATGGGCGACAAGTCTCTACGCGAAGATTATATGGTCAAGCAGTCGCGACAGGATACGATCCCAAAACAAATTCTCATATTTTTCCTCGTAAAAGTATTGGTTGGAGTACCCCAACAATCACAACTACAGGAAATAAGAGGATGAATGTAGGAAACACGCAGAATCCCTATAAAATAAAAGATTGGAGCGGCGCTAAACACCATGGCCCCAAAAAATTTTATTGTAATAAGCCAGGTACCTATTGCATTGTCTTTGACGTCCGACGAACTTTTTTTAAAGACTCAACGTTTGGAAAAGATAGTATCCCCTATTACATCGCTATTCGCAATCTCAAATTAACATCCAATAAACACCGTAAATTCAGCAACAACTATGACGACACTAAAGTAGAAGTTACTGTAACGGATATAACTAATCGAACAATTATTGATTCCTACCCCTTATCAGCAGGTCCTACAGGTCAGGCTGAACATTTCATAGAGTACGATGTCCCTCTAGGTAAACACTATCGTTTTGATTACAAGCTTTTAAAGGGAATAAGCCAGAGGGGAGGATTAGATGACAACGGAGGTGTCTTTACTCTAAGTCAAGGAAAAGCTGTAGAAAAGTGGTCTAAATATTGTACCGATAAACTAGGCTCCACTTATCCAAGAGACCAATCTCCATATGAACCCAATCTCCCCCCTCCAACTCAAGTAATCATACCTGACGACTCCTGGTGTTGGATCGATACAATCGAGATCAGGCAAAGTAAAAAATCAAAACCATGCCGTGATGCCTATGTCCGCGTAAGAGTTCACGACGAAGACAACGGAACCATCCTATCCGAAGAGAAATACTCTGATTTTGATGATATACAAACAATTAAGGCTGCCATTACCAATGATTCTGACGAAGGGAAAAATTATTCTATCCGAATCAAGTTCTATACGGATTGCGATGCCGAAGCGAGATTAAGTAATGGAGAATATACCTTCCACGACAAACTCCCCCTCCCTAAATCATCGGTTTTTGTCTACAATTTCAAAACAACAGCCAACGTCCCAATATGGATGGGCGGATGCAACGGCAGCAATATTCAGGTAAACATCTATGATCAAACAGGCAACAAACTTCAAAACACTACCGTGAATCTCTCCGGAAACTACGACTTTACCCTCGAAAACCTATCCAAACCTAACGTTACCAAAGTACGCGTTGAAATTACTACAGAACAAAAAGGCGAAATAAGCGAGTGGACTGGTAAAAGTTATTTGACTACGTTCAAGCTACGAAATTTCAAGGCATCGGAAAATTGGACAATTGTCCCCTCTCCTTTTAATAGCCAATTGGACTTTTTCATTGATGGCGTTCTTCGAGGCAGCTATACAAATGCTGGTGGAGCTCCAGTGTTTCAAGTAGATAGAGGAAGACATACTTTCACCTGGGTATTTACAGCAAAAGGTACAACTGAGGTCTGGGATTACTGCAATATCGACTACATCAAACTAACCAACTGGATCTGCGACAAGGTCCTCGTCACCCCCTACTGCGATCCCGGCAGCGGAGACAAATGCGTCGAAGCATTGATCAAATGCTTGCTGGCGATCTGGAAACAACGCCCTGAGGCATGTGTGATTGGCAAACGAATATGGCTATTTACGTAAGGAGGTACTTCTATGAGTGTAGTTTCTCGGCGTAAATCGGGGTTTCTCTTCGAGGATTCTTTCGATTCTCTTACCCTCGATTCCAAGTGGAACATGACACCGAATGATTCTTCAAGGTGGTCGTTAACAGACGCACCAGGCTCTCTCCGTTTAAAAGGCGGAGCTGAGCCACTTCAACTCTTTTTAGACACACTTACCCCCATGAAGCAATTCGTCCTCGATATGAAAAATTCATACAATCCGAAAGCTTCCGGAAGCACAGGCGGATTGACTGTCTTCATAAACCACAATGACTTTTTCCACGTCGAAGAATATTACGATGCAACGCAAGGCACTGCGAAAACCTTCCCCTGGCTCCGGCTAGTACGCGACTACAATACCTACACCGCGTATTGGTCCGAGGACGGCGTCATCTGGCACATCATCGGTTCGGAGGAATTCAATCGCCTTGCTCCCAAAATCGGTATGTTTCTCAACAGCAGCGCTACAGACGACTATCTGGACATGGAACACGTCCGCGTTTTCTCCCTCCCCACTCTCACTGTTTCAAACCTCTCCCCCGGCACCCGCGTGGAACTGCTCGATTCCACAGGAGCCGCTGTCGACTCCAAAACGTGTCGGACAAGCCAAACCTCCATTCAATTTGATATGACTCAGCGTCCTATCCCTTTCACTGGCTCTCTTCGTTTTGCGGAAGCAGACGGCAAAACAACGATTAGCTCTAGCGACCAGATGAAAATGTGGGGCGGAGACGAATACGACTTTTCCCCCTCTCCCACCCTCTTTTTTATCGATGGCGAAGGAAATGAGGTCCACCTGCAAGACAACACGGAGGAGTTTCTCGGTCATATGCTCCAAGGCCAGTATAGGGAAGTGAAAATGATCGCCCGCAATACAATGCATCATGGAACCTTTACAGGTATCCAAGGTGTTCTCACCTCCTATGCAGGTACCGATCAGTACAAGCGGCTTGTAGATGTCGCCGTAGACCAAAACGGAGTGCCCGGCACGTGGGGCGATTCTTTCACCCTGCCAGATACTGCCGCAGGAAAAGAACAAGTTTTCTGGACGCGGATTTCCCGAGAAACAGATCCAGCACTCATAGATAAAACCACGCATGTCCATTTCGGGCTCAATTTGTCCGCCGTTTATACCAAATAAATCGAAAAGGAGCTGAACGTATGTCGGTCAGAATCACCCGAACAGGTACTGAAGTCGTCAAGGATCATAATGAGTTGGCCAATAAGGGAAAACGTACCCACGCTGAAATCGACTCCTACCTTCTGGAGCTGGATGACGCTAGAGAGGATAAACCGAGCTTAAAGGATAGATTCCGTGAGCTAAAAAACAAAGATGATGAACAGGATCGTCAGCTTGATGCTTTGAAAGGTGCTGTTTCTACCTTTCAAACGGGGCTGAATACGTTATCGTCAGCGGTCAGTGCGGCAGAAGCAAAAAACCAGACGCAAGATCTTCGTCTTTCGCAAGTCGAACAAAAAAACGCACAGCAAGACCAAGCCATTTTGAAGCTGCAAAGTGATGTCTCCTCTAACCCGAACGCCGAGGTCGTCGCTGCACGTCGGGATCGGGATGGCAGGACGTTTCCCAGTCTGAAAGCTCGGTTGGATGACATGCAGGGAAAGATTGGTGCTGGGGGTGGCGGGGGAAATGATGGCGGGGGAACAACTACCACGAAGCCGTTAGTTGACGTCGTTGCTGCGACTAATATTTTGCGCAATGCTTATCGGACTTTGGAAAGTGCAGGGCAGGGAGCTACGGTTAGGCATAATATGTATGCTGATGCATTTGTAAATACATCAGGAATAGATCTATTTAAGTCTGAATCCTTTCAAATTGCGAATGGAAGATTCGGCAAAACTACTGGCGAAGTTTACAAATGGGATGATTTGGGTGTACAAACAGCTTCTTCTACCGGGGATTTCAGCAATAGAAATACTGCCTATAGAACGTTTAAAGCCAATAACATTTCTCCTGTCTATTCGGTTGAAAAAATTGCAGACGATAATTCTGCTGTCACGCCAGGTGGATTCTCTGATTATTGGCTTCAAGACGGTACAAGTGCGGACCTCTATATGAAATGGAAGACACCTGTTTTGGTATCCAAAATTATTCTTTGGATGAACGGAAGTTATGGTAAGGATCACAACTATTGTGATCATCAATTTTTTGTCAAAGATCCTTCTTCCAATCAATGGGTAGAAGTTACTTCAAGAGTAAATCTCAATTCTCCAAGGGACATGGGTATAAACGGAGATGGTTCTTGGCACTATCCTATCGTCCTTGACTATCCCATTAATGAACTTAAAGTTACCGTATGGAGTAAAATCCATTATCAAAATATGACGGTTACTGAAATACAAATTCTCTATGTTTCTGAAAATAATCCTGTCATGGTTTCAAACCCGATTCCATTAGCAAAGGCCCCTTCTCACCTTTTACTAGATGCTGAGTATGAGGGGAGTATCAGCATTGATTTGTCATTAGATGGAGGAACAACTTTCACAAAAGACGTTCCTTTGAATCAGTTAGTTGACTTACGCAGCTTTCTACCAGGTACTTCTCTCGTCATTCGAGCCAACCTTAGTGAAACAGCAGTACTAAATAGCATTGGCTGCATTTGGTATGACGAAGACACTCTCCCCACTTATACAGATACGGTAGGCAGTAGTTCAGGCGGTAACGTACCTGGTAACGGTAATTCAATGATCCAGATAGAGAAATATGGCGTTATCGCATCTCCTGTTTCTCCTTTAGAAGTAAATATCACCATCCCCTACACTTCTGATTATAAATTACCCCCTATTGAGGTTTTGAAATTTGCCCCCGGTAAACAAAATTATACTTTCGAAATTGCAGCCTTTTCTAGTAACGAGGCCCCTAACTTTGACCATGACAATTATTTGGAGCTGGATGGAAAATTCCGGCTTAAAACAGACTATTCGTTTGAATTGACAGAGGACACTGTGCTTCCGTCTGGTCATAGTGTGTACTCTTTTACTCTCAATGTTAACCAATACTCGAGTATTGAGAAAATTGGGGTGACTTAAATATCTCCTAAGTACCTTCTTTTAAAAGAAACGCGACATCATGATGGAAATACTACTGCAGCATTTAGAAATCGGATTCGTAGAGGCTCTGCTAACAGTGTAACAATCAGATTCGCTTTAGACCTGTACTGAATATAGAGAGGAATGATGAGGAATGCCAACGCCCGCTACAACAGGACAACTACGGACTAAAATCGCAGCTATGGAGATTGGCGATTATCTAAAGGTTAACTGGATTGGGCCTGCCACTTATGAAATAGGCGATGGAGGAAAGCCAGAATGCCCTGTTTCTGGCATCTTCTACAATACTGATCCCTCTAAGCCAGCTAGCCACCTAAATTACTTTTTTTATTTTATTAAAATTGATAAGGGATTACTGGTTTGTGACCGTGTTTGGTATCATACAGTTTCCTGGGATACTTTAAATAGTGGCAAGCAAGTTCAAGGGCTTGCAGCAAAAGTAGATGATATAAATGGATGGGTCCGCTGTCTAACGGGCGGAGTAGCTTATACAGATGAAAACGGACGTCTTTCCCTAACTGACAAAAATAAAGGCGCATGGCCTCTCAATAATGAGTGGGATAAGTACATTGTGAATTTCCCAGTGGATATGATCCAACCAGGAAAAACACTAGATGATGTTTTTCATTGGAAGGGAGTATGGTCAATAACTCAAGATACGCCAGCTAATGGTCTTCAAGATGCTAGTGGAAGTGTACAAGCAAACTTACCTTACAACCGCATACTAAGAGGCGGAGGGTTTAATGAAGCTACTCCTGCCAATGACATAGGCTACACTACTTCGGCAAACAAGCTTTCCACAATCGGTTTCCGGCCAGTATTTGAATACAAGGAGGTATAGCAGATGGCAACAGTAGGAGAACGTTTATTAACTCCAGAAGAAGGTTGGGTAAGGTATGACCATACTTCTTCCTTTATTAAATACACGGGGACATGGCAAACAGAAACTGGATCATGGAACTATGGTGGAACATCTACCTATACCTCAACAGGTGGTGCTACCATTTCTTTTAATTTCAGTGGGACCCAGCTGCGTATCATTGGGGGTATGTTTACTGATCGTGCAAGAGCAACAGAAGTATATATTGACGGTGTTCTTAGAGGAACAATAAATGAGCATACGACAGGTTCTCCCGTTGCTCCAGCACTTGTCTTTAATCTTGAGGGGCTGGAAAACGGAGTCCATACCGTTCAAATAAAAACTGTGGGAACGAAATTTTTTCTATTTGATGCTATTGAAGTTAATACGCAAGGATTTCTTGTTGGGCAATTGGAGTCACCCCAGAAAGGTTGGAAAAGATACGAAAATTCTATTACCCAATTTCATTTTCATGGGAATTGGAAGACAGAAACAAATACGGTGCACAGCGGGGGAAGTGCTATAACTACCTCTACGATAGGGGATAAGGTTACTTTTAAATTTAACGGTACAAAAATTAGACTGATATCAGACAGAAATACAAATAGAGAACGAAATTCTACGAAAATCACTATAGATGGCATAACCGAAACTGTTGATATGTATGGTAGTCCTATTGGAAAATACCTATCCTATGAAAAATCAGGTCTGGAAAATACCATCCACACTGTTGAAATTGAACACATAAAAACAGGAGGGTTCACGACTCTAGATGCTATTGATATAGATGACACGGGCACACTGATTGCGAGTATTGGACAACGCCTGCCTGAACCAGAACTTGGGTGGAAAAGATACGAACAAGATAATCAGGCCTTATCTTATTCCGGTATATGGGTTACGCAAACAAACGATACAACATCGGGTGGAAGTGCGATCTATGCAGAGAGAACTGGCAAAAATAAAGTCAGATTTGATTTCTACGGTACTAGGTTAAGAATTTTGGGTATGGCTAACAGTGGATACCATCCTGATTTAAAAATAGTGATTAATGGAGTGCAAGACAGTTACAGCGCCGCCATTGGAAGTCAAAACCAAGGATCCATACTTCAGTACGAGAAATTAGGACTTGAACTTAAAAGGCACTCTGTTGAAATTTCTTCTACTGTTGAAGGTTACTGGTGGTATATTGATGCAATTGACATCGATACAAATGGTCGCTTACTTCATCCTGACGAGGTTACTAAAGTAAATGACCTTGAGGTAGGAAAACGCATTCGTTTCCATTACTCTGCTTCATCCGGGACTGTAGGGAAATTCTCTGATTTAGGTATGGAAACAAGTAAATTTATCCCTGCATCTTCATCTGCAAGTTCAAATGGCGATGGTTACTTTATAATGGTCGACACTGATCACCAGGGGAAAAAAGTTCTTCTTGCGGATAGAAATATTCAAAATAATATTAGCTGGGATGTCTTGAATACCGCTGGTGTCGCTAGCGGGAGCGGGCTACCATTAGAAATACTTGAGGACCTGGTTCCGACCATGACTGGACAAACTACTGATGGGGTTACTATAACTGCAAGTGCGTATTCTGCCAATGATATGCCTTGGAAAGCTTTTGACAACAATGTATTAGGCCAAGAAAGAAGTATCTGGTACGTGAATGGAACAGAAGCTCCGGTTGGAGGTCATTGGATTAAGGTAGACTTTGGTAGTCAAAAGAAAATCAATTATCTCTCATTGATTGGGATGAAAATATCGACAGGCTACCTCAATAATTCCATCAAAGATTGGCAACTATTTGGTTCAAATGATGACACCACCTACGAATCGGTAACATCTGGGACTGTACCCAATATTGAAGACGCTAAGTTTGTCTACGAGTTTATCAATAATAAATCGTATCGGTATTACAGAATCAATGTTTTAACTAGTTACAACAATTATAGTACTACGCAAATTGCAATTGTCGAGGCAGAACTAGCCGAAAGAAAACACGACAGCGCCTTCACCTTTCGTCTCCCGACTGGTGGTGTAAATTCCACAGATAAAGACAACGAATGGGATAAATACATGACCGATGATCGCATCTGGAATAACTTGAATCATGGTTCATGGACCAGTACTACTGATGAATCCAATTCAAAAGCCCGCGTAATTCGAGGTTATAACGGTCTCACAAACTGGACCTCTGGTTCAACTGATCTGACAATCCCAGCTAGAGGCTTCCGTCCAGTTCTGACGATTGAGCCTATCAACAATAATCGATTCCTCATACTAGACGGCACAGACATGAAAACGTACACTTCTTCCGGCTGGGAAACCGTTGGTACTACTCCTCCCACAGACGATATGTTTCTAAATAAAGGCATGCTCGACCTCTCTACATGCGCCCCCTACTTGAAAGATTTAAAAGACAAATCCAACCTCAAAATCCTTGTTTCGAAACCTAAAAGAGAGCCAACAGTCGCTCATCTCACTGGAGTTCCTGTACCAAGAATCGTGAAAATGAAAAATGATACTAGCTTTCTCGGCGTAGCTAAAATCAACTCTTTAACCTTATCAGGTACAAAGAAAGGCGTTTTAAGAGTCGCAATAAGTACGGACAGTGGAGCAACATGGGAAGCAAAACAAAAGGATGGCTCTTGGACAGCAGTCGATGTTACTACCCCCATCGAATTCAAAGAAAAAGCAATGACAATAGACGAATTCAATAGCATCTTTGAATGGGACGAGAAAATTGGCCAAGCTAGAAACTTGCGATGCGCCTTCTACTTTGAACAGTCTTCATCCGCTGATGAAACAAGTCTGGACTCCCTAACCATGGATGTAGACTTACTAGATTCCTGGGACATGGCGATGCCAGGTGTAGACTACAAATATGGATATAATCGAAATACCAATCTGCGTGTCCTTTTACTCTCAGATGGAGACTACAAAATAAACGTTGGCTCTGGCGGCGGCAGCGGCTCCACGCTTACAGAAGTAGATGGAGGTACTTTTTAATGACACTACCAATTAAACTCAAACGCGGTCTAAAAGCCAATCTCCCCTCCGCTGCATCAGCGGGGGAGCCCCTTTTTACAACCGATACCCATGAACTTTTTGTCGGAACAGGTGAAAGTGTAGTACCAATCGCAGCATCTGATCCCACTCTTGCAAATCGAGTAGAAGAACTTGAAATGAACAGAAGTACCATCTCCAGCACCTACTCCGAAGAATTTGATACATTAACCTATGTCGACTCCGAAAGGACAACTGCTGGAATTGTAGGGGGAAGAGTAACTCCTACGGTTACCCCTGACTTTACCGAAGACTTCAGTACCACAAACTATTATGACGCATCGAATTCTTTGGGAGTCACCGTAGATACAACCAATCGTCTGATCAGGAATTCCGCAGGGATTAAAAACGGTATTTTTTATGCGAAGCCGATTACCATCCCTAACACAAGTAAAGTAACCATTAACGCTGTAGCCAACGAGCCTAGCGCATACGCATTCTCAGAAGCCACTCGCTTTTCTTATTCCGGAAGTGTCTTTTCGCAGCCTATGGGTTTTACAGATCGCACGAATCGTACTTGGAAGGTGGCGCTTGTCAATGGTAAGGGGATTTATGCAAAAGTAACAAATCCTGATGGCAGCCTGGCTTTTGAAAGAACCATCTTGCCATTTACAGGGAATACTCATACTCTTCCTTTTCAATCGATAGATTACGTCGTCGACTACAACAATCGTGTTTGGTTCTCCATCTCACACGCATCCTTAGACGGTGTAATTGGTAGCGTGAATAGCGACGGTACCACATTCAAGGATTGGTCTCCCATTTATCTAGGATCATTTGAGGTAGTCGCAACTTCACTAACGGTAGATAGGCAAAACAGAATTTGGGTGTTTCATTCTGTTTACGAATATACACGAATTCACGTTTTTAACAATGATGGTTCTTTAGTTAAGGATTTGGCTAATATCCTTAGTTCCGGAACTACGAGTTACTTACGTTCAACCTACGACCCTATAAGAAATCAAATTGCTGTAGCTGTAATAAATTCAAATGCATTCAAAGTAATCCTACTTGATAGTGCATTTCGCATTGTTCGAAATGTCAATATAACTGTGGGCGGGGGACATGACGGCTCACTGGACATGATGTACGACTCGGATCTCGATAGATACATCGCTATACAAACGATTTATACGAGCGCAACGACATCCTACACAGTTAAACTCTATTCTCTTCATCCTGAAACACTTGCTCAAACCACTACAGTCGCAAACATCAATGCAAATTGGGTTTCCAGACTAGTTGCTGACGGCTCAAATTACCACTTCGTTTACTCCTCGAATGCAGAGCTAAACAAATACTATCTCACTACCTTCAAGGCTTCCGATTTATCCGTCATTGATTCTTCTGTAACGGTCTCGACCTATGCTGGCAAGCATTTTCCCTTTAAAGATAGCAACGGAGTTCTTCGTTCGTTATCGTTAACTTCCAGATATGAAACAAACCAAGCCATCGACGAATACACTTTTGGAGCATCCAAAGCTACCGTTACGTTGGAGGTAACCAATAACAACGGGCTAGATTGGATAAATGCTTTACCCGGAGAAGAAGTTACATTCCAAACACCTTCCACCTCACTACTTATACGAGCCAGATTAGACTCTCCTACTACAAATCTATCCCCTGAGCTATATGGCTATCGGGTAATTACAGGCACTCTTTCAGGAGAGGTCATCCAAGAGTTTGTAAGCACCAAGCTCCCTTCCGTATCTCCCATTGCCCATGCCTCGCTTACCGCAGACCAAACCCTTCAAGAAGGATCGATAGACTGGTACCTGTCCAACGACGGCGGCGCTACTTGGGAATCAGCCGTCCTTGGACGTAAACATTCCTTTAAGAACCCGCTCTATGCAGATTTACGGGTAAAAGCAGTCATTACCTCGCCTTCTGGCTCCGTGAAATCCCCTGCCATCTCTGGTTACACCCTCACCAGTTCCAACCTATTACTTACCCCAGCCAAAACAGGGACCAATCTAACCGCTACCATGTCAGCAGACCAAACCCTATCCGCCCCGGACACCTTCACCAAAATCAATTTCAATACAACAACCGAAGACGGTCTGCAAGAATTCGATAAAAACCAGAGCCGTTTTGTGGTAAAAGCACCGGGCGACTACTTAATTATCGGATCAGCCCGCATCAAAAGCCCGACAAGCTCTCCAAACGAACTGCAACTAGAAGTCCGGATCAATGGTGAACGTCATAAAGTACTCAGCAGCATCGTTTCCTATTCGAATCATGCCTGGTGCTTAAACGGCTCAAGCATCGTTCGTCTACAGCCCGGCGACTATGTAGAGCTTTTCGGCTACTCTTTTTCTGCCAATGGCGTCATAGAAGCCCTTCCCACTTATTCCTACTTCCAAATCAAGCAGTTGTGGTAAAGACAATCTCTCAAACCACCGTGAGGATTTCCCCGAACTGTCTACTCTATATATAGACCTCACAAGAGAAAGCAGGTGAACAAACGGATGATCCAAACACTACTCAACTCCTCCACTCTCCCTTTGGTAGTATCCAGTGTGCTGACGGCAATCGTCACCTATCTGGTTGCTCGCCACAACAACAAGAAAGAGTTGATGATTACAGACAGGCAGCAAATCTCGCAGGAAAACCAGCAAATTCGCCAGGAGCTTCGTCTGGAAATGGACAAGCTTCGGGAAGAACTCCATGTTTGGCGGAACCGTTGCATGGAGCTTGAAACCATCGTGCAAGAGTGGCGAGATAAATACACGACGCTGGTAGTAGAGAGACAACAGCTAGAGTTTCGTGTAAAAGAGCTGGAGACCGAGCTCAAAACGTACATGCAGGGAAGGGTCTCCTAGTTGTAGCAGATCCAGCCGCATCTCCTTTTGTTCCTCATCAATGACCGCTTGGTTCAAGGCGTCATCCACGAAGGTGACACCTACCTTCCTCGGGGCGAAATCTCGCCTCGTGAATTAACTCCCTTCCAAATGAATAACGGCTGGATGTTTGTCGATTAGCCTTGATCACTTTTTTACCTTCCCCGAAGTACGCCCCGCTTTAAAAACAAAAGGAGGAGCAACCTTTGATTGACATTGATCAGTTCATTCACAGCCTGAGTCTGCTTACTTTTATGGCGATCTTGATCGAAGCCGTAACGGAAATTTTAAAAAATGCCTTCCCCGTACTAAAAGACCGCTCCACTTACCTCCTCTCTATCCTCATTGGCATTTCGCTCTCCCTTGCTTTTCAAGTCAACCCCTTTGGTCTTGAGGGCAGCGGCTACTACGTTTCTGCCGTGCTGGCTGGTATCCTCACCAGCCGCGGAGCGAATTACCTCAACGGCTTTGTGAAAAAGCTGAATACATCCTCGAAGCAATAGCCTCATTCTTCCTCACACAAAAGCACCTGTCCGATGCAATATTCCACGCATCAGGCAGGTGCCTTGTTCTATTGTTCTGGATCATGAAAAGTTTATTGTGCCTTTTACGGAACTAACGCTTTTCCTACTAAGTCTTCAAGTATGTAGCTCCGACTTTCGAACACCAAATAAAGTTGATTTTTCGAACGTCTCATATTTGGACATCGGGCCTTTAAGAATGAATCCAGTTTGAAATACTCTAGTACCTAATTGTTTTCTAAGTCTCTTTGAGCTAAATCAAGAGCAACAGCTATTTTTATTAGATTTATTTTACTAAGTCCTTTGCTATAATCTTGCAAGGACAGTCTTCCAACAATAGGTTTTTCACCAAGGTTATACCGATCCAACTCAATTGTGGCAATAATATCCGTATTAACAAGAATGGTATAAAGGTCTTCTCCTTGCTCAGGTATGTGCCCGATGAAATATGCGGTCCTCATTTCGGGAAATGACTTCTGCAATACAGATAAAAGTCTTTCGTTTGATTCATCTTGAAATAATGATGTATGTGACTTAATTAGGTGAACTCTAAAATCCTGTTCTGTTTTACTTCCTTTAAGTTTCATATAACCACCTCACATATTATTGTTATCCTCGTGGAGTAGTTACTAAAATTTTCAAAAAGCGCACAAAGAAGGTTATATAGTATCTGTATAAAATTATTCATTAGCAATTCATATAACCTCAGCAGTGAAAACCTCTCTGCGACTACATATAGTCTAATACATTAAAAATAGTATCCCTTAATGCTTTATAGCTTAGCTCGCCATAACACGAAACTTCTTCATATATTTCCAAAAGTGAGTTCTTTAATTCTGATTCTTCTATCTGAGTCAAATCATTATCCATTATCGCAATTAACTCAAAAAATCTGCATAGCTTTACTCGTAAGTCTGGATGTATATGTGTATTTTCTTCAACTACATGAATACCATCGGGTAGTAGATGCCAACTCGCCTTGTATAACACAATCCCCATCAATTCATCATTTTGAATCACAAAGGAAAAATCTGCGCTTATTTTTATTTCAATAGATGGTTGTATCCTGTTCCACTTTTCTGAATAGCATAGGATAGTATCATCTTCAACAAAGTACTCCGTAAAATCGGACAATTTACAATTAAAATTTTTATTCTCACTTAGTTTGATGTTACCGTTTTTCTCTTCTATCAAGCTGATATTTATTTTATCCTGGTTTACTATTATCGGCTCATTTAACTTTATCACCGCTCCTATAAATTCCAAATTATCCTGTTGGAATAATAGAGTATCTGCATCCGACCACAACCATTTAAAACTTCCGAAGCTAGTATTTTGCAGTTTCTCTATTTCATTGTAATTCTTCTCTTTTCCAATCCATACAATTTGACTGGATAAGTACCATCTTACCCATGCGTTACTGATAGACTGAGTATCTTCATAGTTAATTTTCATAACTTTCATGGTAATATTTGCGTTGCAGGTGGCAAAGTCGCTCCGCTGGGAGTTGGAATTGTTCCGTTTACAATCGAGTCATGGGTAACAGGCTTTCCTGGTTCAGTGGGTTCACCGCCAAAAATTGCAGCACCACTTTTTCCCCTAGCTCCATCTTCCCCATAACTAGTTATTGTATTTCCTTTAGAACTGCCCTTGCTCTCAACTATTACCACGTTCCCTCCCTTTCTATATATGAGGTTTTGAGAATTATTACTTGATACGTAAATCGCATCGGGATTGGATAATATTTCCAACTCCTTTTCTTTCCCGAGTCTACCATGATAGTCACTTGCGTATTTAATTTTACCTTCTTTGGCTTTCTTACTAATATCATTTGCTGACTTTGTAAGCTTTTCAATGTCTTTTGATGTCTTTCCACTCCCCTTCTTCTTATTTACATTCGCCAACCCACCCCATATATCCTCAATATCTTTACTTCTCCCAGCCGTAAGTGCCGCCAAGACAATCCCACCGGCTGCCCTTCCATCGGCTAAATTGAGCTGATCATCCTGCAACGTATCCAAATCTTCCAGTATCGGATCCACGTAACTTTCTTGCACAAACAGCTCTACACCCTTAGGCAAATCCTCTGCCGCCTTCTGTAGACCTTTTGGCAAGTCATTTGCTGCTTTCTCCAGAGCACTCGGCAACTCACTTGCCGCTTTTTGCATGGCAGCAGGAACATCTCCAAGCTTCGAAATCCCTTTGATGAAGTTATCCAACTTAGTTGGCTTTTCCTGTGGTCTTTCACACGCTGGTCCTTGTCCAAAACTAGTAGCTGACAACCCACTATTTGATGACGGCTGGTTTCCTACCGTTACACCTGCCAAATCCTGTCCGTCATCCTCAATCTTGATCAACCCGCAATGGAAACACATATTAGTAGATTTGTTCAGTAATGCAGGGTGACCCCCGACCAGATTGTCCGCATTCCCATCCATCCAGGGCATTGTCGTCACAGGTGTACACGGCATCGGGGTCAGTACCCCGTTATTAGCGGCAGTGGCTGAAGTGACGGCAGGATTTTTCAAGCTGCTGCACTTTCCAAATGGCATGATATTAATGTTGGGGACGAAATCCATAATGCTCACTTGCGGTTTCCCTTTTACGAACACACCATGGCTGAACGGCATTTTCAATCGGCTCGGCTGACTTCCGCTGCTACATGATAGAATAGCTCCTACCACTACGTAGCTCTTGCGTTCCGCACTCGACTGCTGGACATTGATACCTTCAATATTGGGCATACAGTCTCCTCCTCTCTGTAAAGTATCGATACAGATGGAAGATGCTCATGTTAGTCGATAATCATAGGTATTTAGAGCCACAAAAAGCACCTACCCAGATGCAACGTCACACACATCAGGCAGGTGCTTCTTCTCTTTTTTCTCTTGCTTCTCTCTATACTTCCTCTATCAACCGCGCCAACAAGGTAGCGCGCGTCGATATTTCTCCCAGTTCGATCCATTCATCCGGCGAGTGGGCGTAGCCACCCTTTACACCAAGTCCATCCAGTGTCGGGACTCCACAAGCAGCAGCAAAGTTGCCATCGCTGACTCCGCCTGTACCCGACTCTTCCAAAGCCATCCCTAGTTCATTGATGCTAATCGATTGTGCAAGGGAAAATAATTTGCCTGTCTCTTCGGTTCGCTCCATCGGCGGTCGGCGAATGCCTCCCTTTACGCTGATGTTTGTACCGGCTAGCACTGGTGTGAGTTCACTCATTACCTTCTCAATGCGTAATGCCTCTTGCATCGAAATAAATCTCACGTCTACTTCAGCTTCTGCCGAGTCGGCTACGACATTGGAGCCGATTCCGCCCTTGATGACGCCCACGTTGACGGTCGTTCCTTTCTCGTAATCGGTCAAGGCATGCAGAAATTGCACCTGTCTCGCCAACTCTTCAATAGCAGAAACACCTTTTTGGTGATCGACACCCGCGTGTGAGGAAATACCGCTGACTGCCACGGTAAAATAGGCGCTTCCCTTCCGCCATGTTTTGAGTGCGCCGCTCGGCTCGGTTGGCGGCTCCAACACAAAGCTCGCCACCGAACGCGCGGCTTCTTCTTCTACCAGTCGGCGAGAAGTCGGGCTGCCGATCTCCTCGTCGCTGTTTAGCAGAAGTACAATTTTTTTATCTGCAGGCAGGCGGTCCAGCTTCACCAATGCACGCATCGCAAACATGGCTTGCAAAACGCCCGCTTTCATATCGTATACGCCTGGCCCGTACGCTTTCTCATCCCGGATTGCAAACGGTCGGCGAGCCGCCTCTCCTTCTAGCCATACGGTATCGTAGTGACCGATGATGAGGATTTGCTTTTCCCCGTTGCCCAGCGTACAACGCACCTGATCACCATACGTCTTATTCGGGATCAGCTCTGCTGCTCCCCCTGTCAGCCGTTGAAACTGCAGGGCGAACCAGCCCGCCATGCGGTCGCCTAGCTGTTTGTCACGAGAAGGCGAGTCCATGTTGACTGCCTCTTCGAGTAGCTGTAGATAGTGGGACATATTCTCTTGTACATAAGTGTGGATTGACATAGTGCCTCTTCCTTAGTGAGATTGTGAATTGAGTCCGAACAGGCGCTCTAGTCCGTACACTTTTTCCAACAAGACGATGAACACCAGACTCAGCAGGATGACCACTGAGGAAATCGAAGCCACCAACGGGTCAAGTGTTTCCTGCATATAGGTGAAAATCGCGAGTGGCAGCGTCGTCGTATCCGGTGCCACCAAGAATAAGGAAACCGTCACATTGTCAAACGACGTCAAGAACGAAAAGATCATCCCCGACACGATGGCCGGACGCAACAGTGGCAACGTAATATCCCAGAACACCCGAAACGGATGGGCCCCCAGCATGTATCCCGCTTTTTCCAACGTATAATCGAACGAGCTAAGCCCTGTGAGCACCAGCCTTACGACATACGGAATCGAGATTAGCATGTGCGCCAGCAAAAGCCCCGTAAACGTCCCTGCGATTCCAATTCGCGTGAAAAACAGCAGCGCGGATATCCCGATAATAAGCGAAGGAACGGTAAGTGGTGAAAGCATCAGTGCGTTGATGATGCCGCTCCCACGAAACTTGTATTTGGACAGCGCGAATGCAGCCAATGTCCCTATGAGAGTCGCCAAAATTGCCGTTACCGTAGCGAGCTTAAGACTGAACCACAGCGAATCGATGAACTCCGGTCGATCCAAAATCATCTCATACCACTGCCACGAAAACCCTTCCGGCGGAAACCCGAGATATCCTGCTGCGGTAAAGGAGCTCGGGATAATGACCAGAAACGGCAGATTGACCAAAACAAGCACAAAGAATGTGATGAGTCCGAGTACGTTTATTTTTTTCATGACGCAAACACCTCTTTATACCGCTTGGTTTCAATCAGCTTCGTATACAAAGTCACTAATAGAATCGTGCTTCCCAGAAGCAGGAAGGCAAGTGCCGCACCCAAAGGCCAGTTCAGTGTCGCCATGATTTGCTCATAGGCGATGACAGGCATGACCTTAACGGACGTTCCCCCCATCAAGGCAGGTGTTACAAAAGCACTCATCGACAAGCTGAACACCAGTGTCGTACCGGCAATAATCCCTGGCAAGCACAAGGGCAAAGTCACACTGAAAAACGTACGTAAGCGGGAAGCCCCCAAAATCGATGCCGCCTTATTCAGGGACGGATCGATGGCATACAGGCTCGTTGCAATCGCAAGAACCATGTAGGCAATAAAGGAATCTGTCAGACCGATCACAATACCCAGCTCGTTGTACAACAGCCGCAATGGTTGATCGATCAACCCCAGACTGATCAACGTTTCATTGATCCACCCTTTTTCCCCTAAAACTACTACCCAACCGAAGTTGCGAATAACAACACTGATAAGATGAGGGGCCAAGATCAGCATCGTGACGATTCCACGCATTTTCCCTGTAGCCTGCGCCATGTACATCGCTACAGGGAATCCAAGCAAGAGGCTCGCCAATACCGTCCAGAGACTCACGCGAATTGTCCGCCAAAGAACTTCCAAGTAGTACGGATCTTGTACAAACAATAAATAATTGTGCAAAGAAAACGCCTGATTCTCATCCTGAAAGCTAAGCAAAAGCATCATCAGCATCGGGATGATGAATACGCCAAGCAACAAAATCATCGCAGGTGCTGTCAACAATGTAACCGAGAGACGCTTGCTCATCCGTCATCCCCTTCCTGCGGGCATGACCAGTACGTCGTCCGCGTTCCATTGACAGTAAACCGTTTGACCTTCTTGGCGGTCCACCGAACTATCGGTCATTTGGACTTTTACCGAAAGCGTATGCTCCCCGACCTTGACCTCACATTCTGTGTACGAGCCCAGGAAGGAGGCAAGCTGCAAATGTCCTTTTACCCGATTCGCTTCCTCACTGACTGCTGTATCGGTCAGCTTGATTTTCTCTGGTCGGATAAAAATGATCACTTTTTCATGGAGTGCCACTGTTCGCTGTTGCTTTGCCGCCTTCACGAGCATTCCACCAGTCGTCCGCAGCGTGAGTACATCCCCGTCCATTCCGATGACTTCCCCTTCCAAACGGTTCGTCTTCCCGATGAAGGTATGTACGAATTCAGATGCGGGCTGATTGTAAATCTCCAGCGGTGTACCGATTTGCTCCACGAATCCGTGATTCATGACCACGATGCGATCAGAGAGCGCTAGCGCCTCTTCTTGGTCATGGGTAACGAAAATAGTCGTAACGCCGATTTCGTGATGTAAGCGCTTTAACTCATCGCGTAGCTCTTCACGAAGTTTGGCATCCAAGTTACTGAGCGGCTCATCCAAAAGCAGGAGCGACGGCTCAATAACAAGCGCCCGTGCAATCGCAATCCGCTGACGTTGTCCGCCAGAGAGCTGTTTCGGGTAGCGGTCTGCTACGTTTGGCAGCTTGACCAGCCCAAGTACACGATTCACACGCTCTTGCATTTCTTGCTTGTTCACTTTGCGCAATTTCAAGCCGTAGGCGATGTTTTCCGCCACAGTCATATGCGGGAACAGCGAGTACGTCTGGAACACCATTCCCAGCTCCCGTTTGTACGGAGGCACGCCATTCATTCGCTGCCCCTTGATCAAGAGGTCTCCGCCATCCGGGTCCAAAAAACCGGCAATTATATTCAAGGTCGTGGTCTTACCGCAACCAGATGGGCCGAGGAACGAGATGAATTCGCCTTGCTCCACCTGCAGGTTGAAGTTTTGAACCACGACATTGCTTTGAAATTTTTTCATGATGCCGCGCAGTTCAACGTCAATCACCTTGGTCACGTGAATACCTACTTTCCTGTTTTAGGTGCGATTTCTTTGTTAAAGCGATCCAGCCAAGCAGATGTTTCCTTGCTCACTACGCTATAGTCGAAGTTGACAACCTTTGTACGATCGAATTCCAATGTTTTCGCTACATCGTCTGGCAGCTTCACAGATGTTGCCGGATTGTAGTACAGCTTCGTTGCGTACATCGTTTGAATTTCATCTGTCAAAAGGAAATCGACGAATGCTTTTGCCGCTTTTGGACTCTTCGAACCTTTTACCAGTGTAGCTACATTCGGTACGATGTTTCCGCCCTCTTCAGGGAAAACGAACTCCAATGGTACGCCTGCCTCTTTTTGTGTCAAGCTGCGCGCCATTGTCCAAGTGGTGTACGCTGCGCTCTTGTTTTGCAGATTTTGCTGAAGCTGTGCTGCACTCTTCGCAAAGGTCGGCATGTATCCTGCAATCGTTTCCATTTGTTTGAAGCCTTGTTCCATATTTTTCTCGGACCCGCCATTTGCGTACGCCAGCATGATCATCGCAGAGCGTCCGAAGTTGCTCGCTACGTCTGTCATCGTGATGTAGCCTTTCACTTCAGGCTTCGCCAAGTCATTCCAGGACTTCGGTACAGGCAAGCCTTTTTCTTTTACCAGATCCGCATTATAGGAAATCCCCATCGGCGTGAAGTTTACGACGACACCGCTATCCTCTGTCACATGTAAATCTTTCGGTACGTTTTTCATGTTCGGAATCTCTGTTGCCGATACGGTTTCCCACAGGCCTTCTTGACGACCTTTCTCTTGCTCGCCGCCCTCAACAATGGTCAAGTCGATTTGCGGAGCATTTTTCTGTGCCTTAACCTTCGCTACGATGTCCGTAGAAACCCCGGAAACATAGGTCAGCTTTACATTCGGATACTTCTCGTTAAACTTCTTGAAGACTTCATCCTTCATCATCTTTTCAACGGTCGCGCCGTTTCCTGCTACTACCAAAGTGTCTTCCAGCTGAGCTTGTGCTTCGGTGCCGCTATTGTTGCCAGCAGCCGGTGCAGGAGCAGATGTTTGCGGCGTGGAAGAGCCACATCCAGCCAGCAAGGAACCAGTCAAAGCGAAAATGGACAAGACGGATAATGCCTTTTTCTTCATGTAAGTTCGACCCCCGATTGTCTATATTGTTCACGAATAGAGAACAACGTTTCCTATTCGAGAACGATAATGTTATACTAGCATAAAGATACTGACTATTCAAGGTAGTCGTAATAGCATCATCATTGCCCGAATTGCGAGATTGTCAGCATTGTTTCTTACACGTAAAATAAGGCTATTGTAAGTAAAGGAGACGTTTGTATGGACCAAGTATTGTCTTCTGTTCGAAATGGCTGTCGGCTGTTAAAAATATTTCTCGATTCGCCAAAGGAACTCGGGGTAACGGAGCTCAGCAAAAAGCTCCAGCTCTCTAAGGGAGCCGTTCACAAGCTCCTGTCCACGCTGGAGTCTGAAGGCTTTATCCGTCAAAATGAAAAAACCAAGCAGTATACGCTTGGCTACACGCTATTGGAGCTGGGCACGAAGGTGCTCACGAATCACGATATCGTTGATTTTTCCAAACCGTTTCTGGACCAGCTTGTCTCACGAACAAACGAATTGGCGGTCTTATGTGTACAAGATTCCAAGGACGCAATTTATGTAGCCAAAGAGGATTCGCTTCATCCTGTTCGCTTTACCGTAGAATCCTTCCGACGTTTTCCCCTTTACTCTACCTCCGCCGCCAGGGTTTTGCTCGCCTATCAGCCAGAGGAGTTTCAGGATGAGATTTTGCAGGAACACCCGCTAAAAAGCTACACACCTCATTCGTACACGTCAGTCGAGGAAATCAAAGAAGATTTGGTGACGATCCGCAAGCGAGGCTATGAAATCAGCTCGAATCGGCGCAATACAGGCGTGACCGGAATCGCTGCCCCGATTTTTGATTCAACTGGACACGTAACTGCATCCGTCAGTGTCATCGGTCCCTCCGACCGCGTGATGCCGAAACAAGAAGAGATTTTACAAGAAACACTAGCGACGGTACGTGCGATGTCTGCTCAGTTAGGGTATCGAATGTCTTGAAGCTAGCTTGAGTTGCCATGAAAAAACCTCCTGTTCATCAGTCTGCTCCGATGACAGGAGGTTTCTCTTTATGCGAGTAGTCTTTGATCTGATGGTTTCTAATCAGGTTCGTTACCCAACACCACGAATTATTGACTTTGTTCTCTTCAAAAAAACTGCTCCAAAGACATCGTTTGCATGACATTCACCTCCCTATCGTATCTTTACTTAACACAAAGAAGACATTATCGATATTTCGAAATGTCTTCCTGGTGTTAAGTAATATGCAATTAATTTTAAGCGTTACACTAAACGTCAGATACAGTAAATACTAATTAATCGCGAATACGCTCTGAAGTGTGTCCTGTAATTTTTTGTACATCATCTTCGTATTCAAATGCAATGCTTCCACCTAAAGGAATTGAGAAAGCACCTGACCAATGTATCTTGTACTGTGTATGCAGATAATGGCTAAATACATCATATCTCTCTCCACCCCAAGAAGAACCCTCAGGTTCTACATCAACTTTCATGTAGCCTCTTATATTTTTTATATGCTGTCTTCTATTATTATTTAAACTGGGGAAGTTCACGTTAAATGCGTAACCACCTTCGTCCCGCAAATCTGCTTTACTATCTGTCTTACTATCAGAGTACCACTCATTAATAGGATCTCCATACTTATCGTATTCACCGTTGAACCCATATAACCGATATTTCAGAGAAAAATCCTCAGTACCAGACATTAGTCGAGCATTTTCGCTAACACCAATGGCAAGAATATCATCATAAAGATCTGCTTCTGTAAAGCCATATGTAGAACTATTATCTGCAAATTCGAAACGTGCTGAAGCTTGTGCGTCCCAGTCCACTTCGTCATATATGAACCATGTCTCTAAGGTTATATAATCGTGACGATCTTCAATATCGTGTCCTAGTGTCGAAATTAAACCTGATTCCGCATCTTTGCCTTTCTCTTCGTTGGCCTCTTGGTTTTCAGTTACCTTTATATCAAACTCTTTTTTTGTAAGTTGCTCGACTGCGACTTCACCGTTTGGCTCTCTTGTTAGCTCATAGTATTCTTCTTTCTTACTAACTACTGGTTTTTCCATAGATAAATAATCTTGAACAAATCCATCCTCTATCAAATCCTCTATGTGTTGATCAGAAAACTTAAAGACTTCCTTTAGTTTTTTCATTTCAGCTTGACTCAAATTGTCATTAGATTTCGCCAAAATCGTAGTAGGATCCATATAAAATATGGATGTAAGCAACAGTGCCGATATGGCCATTTTTGCTTTTTTTAACATTTATTACACTCCTTGTTATATAATTAAAAGAAAACGAAAAGGTGAGGTTACATTGAAATTTAGTAAAAAATACTTTGTCTCTACATTAATTGCTGCATTAGTAGTAACTAATGTCCTAACTATTTGGGGATTGGTTAAAAGCAAAAATAATTTAGAACTTTACCAAGAGCGCATTGATATTGATTTTCAAAGAAGTTTAAGATCCATCGCTACTTCATTAAGGCAAAGCACTGATTGGGATACAAAATATAAATTAGCCCTTTCCCATGCGAGTAAAGTTCAAATTCTTGTTGATAGTACCTCATTTACTGTAGGAACAACTGAAGAAGCCAAGAATGTACTTAGTTACGGATACATGCTAGAAAACTACTTTCAAAATTATCAACATGCAACAATCGATGATAATCCCCAAGAATTAGAAGAGTTTATTAAATGTGTCGAAGCATTATCATCTAACCCCTCAGATAGTGAATCCGCCAAAAGACTAATTTCACTTATGAAATAAATTAATTCCACCCCCAATACAAAATGTGATAAAAATTACCAATATTACCCTTTTATCACGTTTTATGTATTATTGTCAATTTTGTATATTAATGTAAATTTATTATATTTTTAATGCACTACTTTCTAACTTCGAATAATAGATGTATTCATCTGAATCTCTGACATGGAATAGGGTAAAGACACACACCAGTATCAAGCCTTATATTAGCTTTATCGACTTCAGGTTACGGGGAGGCTTAAATGCCAACCCCTTGCCCGCCTCAATATCTGAGAGGACGTTATCAAAAAACTTACGAGTACCTATGTTGTTTTTCTCACCGCACCGCCCGCACTTTAGCTGACCTGGGGAGCTACACTCCCCTTATAAGGTCTAACTTTTGTCTCTTTTCTATAGAACACTTTGCTGCTGTTAGACTCCCGAAATATTAAGTTAAATTTTTCATGTAGAGGAGAAACGGTTTAGTTCGTTTTTCGTCTACTAATTGTGAATCGTATTACGTGTAAATAGAAAGGAAATGACACCCATGAGAAAATCATATTTGCTGCTTTCTTCTTTGATATTCTGTACATTGTTTGTTCCTGACGCCCAAGCAGCTTCACCCCAAGAAACGCTTGCACCTGTTCCTTCCCAAGTAATGGTTCCAACAAGTAGCAAGGATAAACAGGGAAATACCCTTGAAAAATCAATGGCATATGTGAAAACGCTACAAGTGAAAAATGGAAAACTAATCGTCTCGCTTGACTATGTTCAATGGTTTTTCGGTGAGGCAGCTATAAAAGCTTATCGTCAAGATCATCCAAAAGAAAAAGAGGACTATCCAATGCCATATTACATTCGTAATAGCAGTCCTAAAATTAGAACGTTTGAAATTTCTCCAAAGGCTTCGTTTACTCTTCAAACCAACTCTACACAAGGCGAGAATTTCCATTGGAATGAAGCCGTAAACGCCGATACTTTTAAAAAGTTTGTACTATCAAAGGGAATTCCTTATCAGATACCGTTCCACGTTGAAGTAAAGAATGGAATCATCACAAAAGTTACAGAACAGTACGTCCCCTAATGATTAGCAGCACTCCCTTTTTGGGATGCTGCTTTTCCTCACCCGATCCCTTGGATTGGTTTTTTATTTTCCCATTCCACTTGTAAATAAGGCTCCCATGCACGTTTCAATAGACGAATCCCACCCTCAATCTCCTCGATGGTCTGCCCCCCGAATCCGAACTGAAAAGCCGGAAGTCCATTTTCCTGCGGATGAACCCATTTATGTGCGGTTGGATAGACACGAACGCCTGATGCAGCCGCAATTTGCGTCAACTGTTGCGGTGTGCTCTTACTTTCCACTTCTACCGTTACGGACAGCCCAGCATCCTGACCTTTGATCCGGATGTACGTTCCAAAGTGTTCCTGCAAGCACTGAAGCAGCACCCCATGCTTTTTGCGGTAAAGCGTCCGCATCTTGCGAATATGCCGCTCCCAATCGCCATTTTTCATGAACAAAGCCAGCGTCTCCTGATGAATACGCGATGCCGACTGGTCAAAATCCGCCAATTTCTCCTGATACACCGCCAATAACGCTTGTGGCAAAACCATATAGCTCATCCGAATCGACGGCAGCAACGCCTTGGAGAACGTCCCCAAATAAATGACGCGTCCCTGCGTATCCAGCCCTTGAAGGGAAGGTATCGGCTTGCCATGATAGCGAAACTCACCGTCGTAGTCATCCTCCATGATGTAGCTCCCCGTCTGATTCGCCCAGTGTAGCAGCTTTAGTCGTTTGGCATACGGCATGACAATACCAGAAGGGTCCTGATGAGACGGAGTGATATAAACGAGCTGCGCTCCACTCTCACTGAGCGCTTCCACATCAATCCCATCCTCTTCCAGCTTGATCGGGCGCACATCATAGCCCAAATGGGAAAACACGGCACGAACACCGTGATAGCCCGGCTCTTCCATCGCAACAGCCTGTCCTCGTATCCCGAATAAGATCATCAATAAGCTGATCATCACTTGCGTTCCCGCACCGATCACTATTTGTTCCGGCGTAGCTTGTACACCTCGAGCACGTCCGAGATAACGTGCGAGCTCCTCCCGTAGCTGCGGCTCTCCTTGTCCGTCGCCGTAGTAGAGCACATGCTTGTTTTCTTCCTGCATGCATTGGTTGGTGTACTTGCGCCAACGCTCAAAAGGAAAATGCTCGGCATCTACGCGCGCTTGGTGAAAATCATATTGGACCGGGACTGGTAAAGACGTAGGTGCAGGCGTTTGGACGTGAGCCGTTTTACTTGGTTGCTGCCCTTTCCCTGTAGATACAGGTACAGGTACAGGCACTGGCCCATCCCAGTCCACATCGACCACATAAAATCCGCTGCGCTCCCGACTCTCGATGTAGCCTTCTGCCATGAGCTGATGATAGGCGCTCTCGACAGTCGTTTTACTCAATTGCAAAAATCCGCTCAATGCCCGAACAGAAGGCAGACGCGTCCCGGAGATCAAGCGCCTCCCCTGTATTTCTGTACAAAAATAGCGATATAGCTGTAGATAGAGAGGCTCGCTCCCTTCTACAAAGCGGGGACTAATATCTAGCAAGCTGTATCCTCTCCTCGCTGTCCAAATGAAAAACCGACGGAGACAAAAATCCCCATCGGCACTCACCTTTCTATTACGCCAAATACGCCTCTCTTACCTGCGGATTCATCAACAATGTCTGAGCGTCGTCTTGCAAAATAATTTCGCCTGTCTGAATCACATAACCGCGATGCGCGACAGACAGCGCCTGATTCGCATTTTGCTCAACCAAGAGAATCGTCATGCCTTCCTTGTTCAGCTCTGTAACGATGTCAAAAATCTGCTCCACCAGAATCGGCGCCAATCCCATCGACGGTTCATCGAGCATGAGAATTTTTGGCTTCATCATCAGTCCACGAGCAATCGCCAGCATTTGCTGCTCACCCCCGGACATCGTGCCGCCTTTTTGACTAACCCGTTCCTTCAATCGCGGAAAGTAAGCAAAGGCACGCTCGATTCCTTCTTCAATCACCTTTTTATCAGATACACTGAAGGCACCCATCTCCAAATTCTCGCGCACGGTCAGTTTGGGAAAAATACGGCGACCTTCCGGAACATGGGCAATTCCTGCTAACGCAATATCATGGGTACGCATCTGTGTAATGTCTTTGCCATTAAAGATGACTTTTCCTTCTTTGGCACGGGTCTGTGCACAAATCGTTTTCAACGTGGTCGATTTACCTGCCCCGTTGGAACCGATCAGCGTCACCACTTCGCCTTCGTTTACCGTTATGCTCAATCCTTTTAATGCGTGGATGCCGCCGTAATACGTATGAACGTTAGTCAGCTCTAGCAATGCCATCGATTTTCCTCCTTCTACGACACGTCCGACGCACTTTTTCCGAGATAGGCCTCAATGACGTTAGGGTTGTTGCGGATTTGTTCGGGTGTACCTTCTGCAATTTTTCTCCCGTAATCCAGCACGTGAATGTACTCGCTAAGTCCCATGACCAGCTTCATATCATGCTCGATCAAAATGATCGTCAAATCGAGCTCTTTTTTCAGCCGACGAATAAAATCCGTCATCTCAACCGTCTCGCGAGGATTCATCCCTGCCGCCGGTTCATCGAGCAAAATAATTTGCGGATTGGTCGCCATCGCCCGGGCAATTTCCAGTCTTCGTTGCAACCCGTAAGGCAGACTCCCTGCTGCTTCATTGGCAATATGCGCGATCCCGACATACTCCATGAGCTGATAAGCCTCGACGCGCGTCCGCTCTTCCTCCTGTCGTACACGTTTGGAGTTAAACAAGATTCCGAGAATTCCAGCCGATAGGCGGCTATGCACGCCCACCATGACATTTTCTAATGCCGTCATTTCTTTGAACAGACGAATGTTTTGAAAGGTACGGGTGATACCCCGACTCGCGATCTGATCAGGACGAAGCTTCTTGATGCTTTTGCCATTCAGCAGGATTTCTCCCTCGTCTGGCTCGTAAAATCCGGTAATCATATTAAAAAAAGTCGTTTTTCCGGCCCCATTCGGACCGATGACCGCCGTAATGCTTCCTTTTTCGATGTCAATCGAGACGTCTTGATTGGCTACCAAGCCACCAAAGCGCTTCGTTAAATTTTTTGCCTCTAACAATGCCATGCTCATTTCCCTCCTCGTCCGCTATGACTGTTTTCCAGAAGTCAATTGGGACAGTCTGCCGAGAATCCCCAGCTTTTCTTTGCCAAACTCGCTCTTTTTGATCGCATCGAGATCGTTTTTCTTCCGTTTGGCCGGAATCAATCCGTTAGGGCGATACAAGGCAACGAGAATGAGCATAATTCCGAAAATGAGTCGCTGAAACTTGGATGGGTCCAACTGGTTAGGCAAACTGATGATCCCCGCATTTTGCAGACCGTGCAGGAAGTTGGAGAATTCTTTTAACAACTGTACCTGCAAGATTGTGACAAAAGCGGCACCAAGCACAACGCCTGGAATACTGCCACTCCCACCCAGAATGACCATGACCAATATCCCGATCGATTCCATCAGCGTAAAGGAAGTCGGATCGATAAACGTCTGTTTGGCAGCAAAGATAACACCGACGACACCAGCGAAGGAAGCACCCAGTGCAAATGCAGCCAGCTTGGTATTCAACAGGGAAATCCCCATGGACTGGGCAGCCAGCTCATCCTCACGTACCGCAATCCATGCACGTCCCAAACGGGAATGCTCAAAGCGTATATTCGCCAAAACGATAAAGGCAATCACAAACAACACAATGAAGTAAAAGTAAAACGGCGTCCCCATTTTGATCCCAAACAGCTCAGGAGACGGAATCGGCGTGATTCCCTGCGGACCGTTGGTGATGTTGATGGGCTTGTCCAGGTTGTTGAAGACAATGCGAATGATTTCACCGAAGCCCAAGGTCACGATCGCGAGGTAATCCCCTTTTACTCTGAGAACTGGCAATCCTAGCAATATTCCGAAAACGGCGGCCACGATCAAGCCGACTATGAGAAATGGCCAAAACCACTCACCGGAGAGAGGGAACAGATTCCCTGCAATAAACTCATTCGCTTGCGAGGTCGAGAAAATCGCGTACGCATAGGCCCCAGCAGCAAAAAACGCAACGTAACCCAAGTCAAGCAGACCAGCAAAGCCTACTACGATATTCAAGCCCAAAGCCATCGCTACGTAGATGCCTACCTGTGAAGCTACCTCCATGTAGTAACGGTTTTCACCGGCTACCAACGGAATGATCAGGAGGAGAACGATAGCGCCAATCACCATTTTGATCGACTTGGAGGTATTGGTGTAATAAACAAGCACGATGGAAGAAAGAATGCCGAGAAACGCGATAACCGATTTATCCATGAGGTACAACGCGGCAGAAAAAGCTACAATCCAGATCAACGTAAATACGAGCGGAATGCCTTTGAACGATTTCCAAGCGAAATTTGCCATTTATTTCACCTACACTTTCTCTTTTACAGCTTCGCCAAACAGTCCTTCCGGCTTGAAGAGAAGCACGAGAATTAAAATACTGAACGCAAACACATCTTTGTACTCTGCACCAAAGGCTCCATTGGTTAGTGGCCCCATGAAGGCACCGGACAGGGATTCTAGAAGACCGAGGAGTACGCCACCGATCATCGCACCACGCAGGTTCCCAATCCCGCCGAGCACGGCAGCGGTAAATGCTTTTAGACCAAGAATAAAACCGATATACGGATCGATCGTCCCGTAGTTTTGCGCAAACAGAACACCTGTCGCGCCACCCAGACTGGAGCCAATCAAAAACGTAAGCATGATTACTTTGTTTACATTTATGGTCATCAGCGAAGCCGTACTCTGGTCTTGTGCAACGGCGCGCATGGCGATTCCCCACTTTGTTTTATTCACAAACAACGTCAACGCAATCATCATGACGATCGCAATTACAATGACGATCAATCCTTTTGTTGGGATCGTAGCAATACTACCTATTGGAATCGAACCTGTAAAAAGAGCGGGACTATTCAGATAAAACTCATTACGAGCTAGTGCTTCTGTAAAACGTACGAGGTCCTGCAGCAAAAACGATACGCCAATCGCCGAAATCAACGGCACAAGACGAGGTGCTCCACGCAATGGTCGATAGGCAATCCTCTCAATTCCTACCCCCAAAGCACCAGTTAATACCATGGCAATTATGAGTGTTATGAAAAGTGCGACAAATGGATTCATACCTTCGAGTGCCCCTAGCGCATCAGAGATCAATAATACCTCTGTACCGATAAAGGCTCCGACCATGAAAATGTCTCCATGAGCAAAGTTGATAATTTCCAAAATCCCGTAAACCATTGTGTAGCCTAAAGCCACGACTGCGTACATAAATCCAAGTGTCAATCCGTCAACCAACACCTGAGGCAAAATGTTGATCATGCTTTTTCATCCCTCATTTCTCATGTGAACTTGTACAAATTTTCTGCATTCATTCGGTTGACTGGACTTGTTTTCTCGTGGAAAAGGGGCCAACACCGGCGTGCAGCCCCCTATCCTGATATGAGGCATGGGAGTGTGTGCGCGTTGTGTGGTGTGATTACTCGGCCTTGCCTACGAAAATGGATTTGTCCTTGTCAAACTTGTAAATAAATACATCTGCATTTGTGTTGTCACCTTTTTCATCAAAGGTAACCTTGGTGAATTGACCCTGAAAATCTTTGGTTTTGTGGACTGCATCGAGGACTTGCTCGCGGGTTGGTTTTTTGCCTCCGTTTGCTTTGGTAGCTTCCAAAACACCATTGAGGATGACGTTCATAGAGTCGAAACCGTAGACGGAATAGGTTTCCAGAGGCTTGTTTGTGACTTTTTTGTACTCTTCAGCCCATTTCTTGCCCTCTTCGGTCTGCGTTACGTCCCCTGCTACTGACGTAAAGACTACACCTTCGACAGCATCACCGGCTATTTTTATCATATCAGAAGAATCCAAGCCGTCGCCACCCATAAAATAACCCTTAAATCCTTTTTCACGAGCTTGCTTGATCAAGATTCCACCTTCTGGATAAAGACCGCCGAAAAAGATAATGTCCGGGTTTTTCACCGTTACCTGGTTAAGTACCGCGCTGTAGTCCTTTTCGCCCTGGGTAATGCCTTCGAAGCCAAGAATTTGAACTCCGTCCTTTTCGAATTGCATCTTTACTTGATCACTCAGACCTTGGCCGTATGCAGTCTTATCATGGATAATATAGGCCGTTTTTACACCAAGTGTATTTTTTGCATAAAGAGCAGCCTTTGGTCCTTGCGCGTCATCGCGAGCACAGATTCGATGGACGGTTTTCTTGCCTTCCTCCGTGAGCTTTACCCCTGTATTTGCTGGAGATACCATGACCAGCTTGCCTTCCTCGTACTTCACAGACGATGGAATGGCAACACCTGTGTTATAGTGCCCAACTACACCGTACACATCGGGATCAGAGATGAGCATCTCCGCATTGGATACCCCGATTTTCGGGTCGCCTTGATCATCCTGAGGGAAAAGCTGGAGATCAAAGCCAAGTGCTTTAAACTCTTCCTTGCGCTTTTCGAGAGCGTAACCTGCGCCTGTCTTAATCGCATCTCCCACAGCAGAATTGCTCCCGGATAGTGGGGATTGTGTGGCAATCTTGATGAGACCACCCTCGGTCTTTCCGCCACCGCTGTTGCTTGGAGCTGGCTGACTTTGGCCCCCGCTTGCGTTACTACCGCCGCTTGAATTACTGTTTCCTGCGCAACCTGTTAATGCCATACTCGCAGCTAATACCGCAGATAAAACCCCGACATAATAGCGCTTTTTCATTCAGAATGAATCCCCCTTTTATCATTCTTTGTTCTTGTTACCCAGTCCATCTACCTTGTTAGCCAGGTTGCGACTTTCAAAAACAATAACTCTTCGGGGATAAAGATAGATGAGGCTTGGTTGTTTTTATTTTAAAATAAATCTGATAATTTACAAGAAGTAAAATATATTTTATATACATATATCATTGATGCACAAACAATCAGTAATCGTTTGTGACCGCAAGCGGTCCCTCAAGGTAGAGGGAGTGCCGGAACGATGATTTGCCCACTCTTAACATCGACAATGCCTGTTGCTGTAAGACGGGCATACGGTAAGTGGGTAGCGGTAAAAAACAAAATCGAATAAATCGGGTCGAGATGGACATGGCCTTTGGAACGGAGCTGATTTACCAAATTTTCACCCATGCTGATCACTTCCTCCATAGGTGCAGATGCGAATTTTCCAGTAAGAGGTAATGGGCATTCACAAATTATTTTTCCTTCATCGATCAGGACGACCCCGCCTTTTATTTCGCGAATGTGTTCCAATGCTTGCGCCATCGCTCGGGGATCGCGTCCGATTACGATCCAATCGCCAGACGCCGAATAGGTGCTGGCCAGCCCTTCGAGATGCTCACCGAAGCCATGAAGCACTGCCAATGTTCGATTGCCGCCAGTTGCATCAATGGTCGCGATCAGCGCTAACTGCGGATCATGCTGCAAAGATACATAACCATCCTGATCAACGGGCATGTCCTCTAGCGACAACCGTGTGATAACGGCATTCAGCATCTGTAACACAGGGGCTTTCCCATCTTCATCTGGCCTTAGGCGGAACCAATCAGGATGTGCCTGCTTTTTCAATGGATCTGACAAACGTAACGAAGCTTCGTCCCATTGTGGCTGAACGGTTGGGACGAGCAGGGTTCCCTTTTCTGCCACCCGTTGTCCATTTGCAATTACGATGGATGGTGTCGGTTGATCCTTTGCCGTCAACAACAGCATATCCGCGATTCGGCCCGGCGCAATTCCTCCGATCTCCGCGTCCAGCCCGTAATAGACAGCCGGGTTTAGTGTCGCCATGACATACGCTTCTTCTGGTGGCATCCCTGCTTCGATTGCCACACGGATCGTACTATTCATGAACCCGTCACGATGCATCGGCGGCGTACTTCCATCTGACGTGAGCATCATCCGTGATGACCACGGCACCCCCAACTCCAGCCAGCCCTTCACCAGCTCCGGCAGATCAGGGCGAATAGAGGAATGACGCAGTGTCGCATACATGCCTACACGGATGCGCGCCAGCAAATCTACTGCATCGATGGCCTCATGACAAGCTGTTACGCCGGCTGATGCGGCAATGTTCAAGGTCTCGTAAGAAGCTCCCGGATGATGCCCCTCCATCCTTTTGCCCAAATCCCGCGTATGCTTCAAACCAAAAAGCAGCGTTTCATCCTCTTGTAAAACGCCGCCCCAATTCGTCAACTCCCCACCCTGGATCACGCGTGGATGCTCCAGCATTCGCGCCAAGCTTTCCTTGGTGAACGCCGGATGAGCTTTCCCTGTCTGCGGGTCGAGTCTGCCCCAGAAAAATTGCTTCACCGGATGAGCTACCAGAGAATCCATGATCGCTGCTGTTTGCGAAAAAGGCAGATGCATCAGCATCAATGAGTCCGACATCATTCCAGTCGTTCCCGTTTGCAGAGCAAAGTCAGCCAACGTGTAAGGGTTGTACCATTGAAACGGATGCGCGTGTGGCTCGATGTAACCCGGCACGAGATACTGTCCAGCCGCCTCGATGATCACAGTCTGGTCATCGACCAACGGCTCTTTTTCTCCTACATAAGCAATACGTTCTCCTGCCACTGCAACGTGATGCTCTTGCCATTCCTTTGTATACACATTCAGAACACTTGCGCCTTTTATCCAGAGGCTTGCCGGTGCCTGACGTCTACTCACGCGAATCATGTTCAAGTAATCACGATCTGATATGGCTCGTACGCGCATCATTTCTTCTCTCCTTGTTGGTCTTCCGATGTCTACAGCTTCGCCGCCCATAAATCATTCCCCTGCAAGCTTGGTGGTGGTAGTAACAATTCCCACGGGTGTCTTGTCGCCCTTCATCGCAGACTATCGAATAGAAGTAATTGCGACAGGAGGACAACTCTCATGCACAAAAACGTAGGTAGAACTGACGCGCTGATTCGCATAACTGGCGGTCTGTTAGGCTTGGCATACGGCATCGGTAGAATGAACCGCCGCCCATACAACACTCCATGGCTGCTCATGGCTTTTTCAGCCATGAAAGTAGCAGAAGGAGCTACTCGCTTTTGTCCGATGTACGCAGCGCTGGGCATCAATACGAAAAAAGGGAATGGCATGCAGGGCATGATGGATCAACTCAAGAAAAAAGGCGTACAGATGGCAGTCAATCAGTTCACGCGCTCCATGAATATTGCGCCCATCAAAGACTCGAACAACAGCCAGGATGATGCGAGCAATACGCCATCTACCACCAATAAGACAAACATACAGTATTCTGCAAGCCCTCAATCATCAACGAATCAGGAAATACAACCAATCAACAATCTGCAAAACACGAAGCTTACCTCCGAGGATCAACTTCTCGAAAAGGCGGCAAGAGAGTTCATTTCATTTCGCTCCCAAGATAATAATAACAGCAGCACTACTCGCTACCCCACGTACAGATAAGGAGAGGAGGCACTGCATATGCTTGTCGGCTCCCAGATGTATGAATGGATGTCCCATAACTTCTTTGTTATTGCCACGATTATTGGCGTCATCGGCGTGATGGGATATTACTTCTTTCGGACGTCGAAAAGAAGAGGAAGATATCGACAATAGCCAATCATAGACAGGAAGACGAAAAGCCCGTTACATTCGATGAAAATGTAACGGGCTTTTCACAAATCATATTAGAAAGGGAATTTGCGCGGTTCTGTCTGGACGGACACCCATTTTACTGTCGTGAATTCTTCCAAGCCGATTTCACCGCCGTAGCGGCCAATGCCGGAGCTTTTCTCTCCACCAAACGGAGCGTTCATATCCAGGTTAGCGGTAGCGTCATTGACATGTGTCATGCCACTTTCGACAGCACGTGCAAATGCAATGCCTTTTTCCAAATCCTGCGTAAAGACTGCGCCAGACAAGCCATACTCTGTGTTATTGGTCCACTCCAGCACTTCTTCATCTGACTCGAATGGAATAATGGTTGCAATCGGTCCGAAAATTTCGGTTTGAGCCAGTCGCGAATCCTGCTTCACATCTGCAAAAACATACGGAGTCAAAATATTGCCGATACGCTTACCTTCCAGCACAACGCGTGCGCCATCCTGCTTTGCATCCTCCGCAATACCGATGACCTTCTGCATTTGGCGTTCGTTGATCAGTGGACCGATAATTACTTTTGGATCGATTGGGTCGCCGTATGGCAGTTGCTCTGCTCGTTCCGCGAAACGGCGGACAAACTCGTCGTAATGCTTGCGATGAACGAACATGCGATTTGTGCACACACATACTTGTCCAACATTGAAAAATTTTCCGAATACGGCTGCATCAATCGCAGCATCCAGATCAGCATCTTCCAGTACAACGAACGGATTGTTACCGCCGAGTTCAAGAGAAACACGCTTCAGATGCTGGCCGCACAATGCACCGATATGACGGCCGACATTTGTAGATCCCGTAAAGGAAATGATCCGTGGAACCGGGTGTTCGATCAAGTAATCTCCTACCTCTGCGATATCATAGCCGACGACATTCAGGACACCTTTTGGAAGGCCTGCTTGCTCAAAAATATCAGCAATAAACGGACCGCCCGACATGTATGTGCCGGAATCCGGCTTGAGAACGAGAGCGTCACCCACAGCAATCGCCGGAGCGATTACGCGCATCGCAGACATAAGCGGGAAATTGAAAGGTGTAATGACACCGATCACACCGATTGGGTGACGGTAGATATGATTCTCTTTGCCAGGGACAGTACCTGGGAAAATTTGTGGCTCATACATGCGATCCACATACTCAATAGAAGCCACGATCATCCCAACCGAAACCATGAATTCGGCCATCGCTTTGACGAACGAGCTTCCTGTCTCCTTTATCATGATTCCAATGTATTCGTCTTTTCTTTCCTGCATGAGCTGAGCTGCACGTCGCAGCACTTGCTTCTTCTCGTCAGCCGAAGCCTGTGCCCATTTTTTCTGCGCTTGCTTCGCTGCCTGGTATGCCTCATCAATGTCGTTTCGATTCGCCAGCTTCATGCGGGCTACCACGTCACCATTGTAAGGGTTTACATTTTCATACACGTAATCACTTGAGCCTTCGCGCCAAACCCCGTTGATATATTGCATGGAGAATTTATCTGCCATCTCTCGGTGACCCCCTTAAAATTTTGTAATGACAGTTACCCCTACGCCGCCATAAGAAACCATTTCATCGAATGCAGCATTGATGTCATCCAAAGCGATTTGTTTTGTGATCAATTTCCCTGGTGCGACCTTGCCTTGGCTGACCATATTAAGCATTGCGGGAAACTCCGGGATCGGCATGCCAGCAGAACCAATTAGTTGCAATTCGTGTCCGAGCACGAGATTAACCGGAATCGGTGTCATACCGCCGTTTGGATTGGAGCTCAAACCGATTTGTACATGACGTCCGCGTTTGCGCAGGCTCATGATCGAATTGAGGCATGTTTCCTGAATACCCAGGGCATCGATGGATAGATGAGCGCCGCCCTTCGTTATTTCCTTGATAGCTTGAGGCGCATTTTCTTCTTTGCTATTAACAGTTGCAACCGCTCCCATTTCTTTGGCGAATGCGAGCTTATCGTCGGCAATGTCGACCGCGATGACGTTCGCGCCTGCTGCTGCTGCAATTTGGATAGCAGATAGCCCCACGCCTCCGGTGCCATAAACAGCGACCCATTCCCCTGGACGAACGTTTCCTTGGGCAACTGTCCCATGGAAAGCCGTCATGAATCGGCAACCCATGGCAGCCGCACTCAGGAAATCAACGTTCTCAGGCAGATGAAGAAGGTTCAGGTCCGCGTTTGGAATGTGGATATATTCTGCATATCCTCCGTTAAAATGCATGCCGACCAATTGGCTGTTATCGCAAACGTTATTGTGACCGGACAAGCAATGCGGGCATACACCATCGCCTTGGGTGAAAGGTACGATAACGCGGTCGCCTTTTTTGAAATTACGGATGTTGCTTCCGACTTGTTCCACAACACCGCTCATTTCATGTCCGAGAATATGCGGGAAATTTTGAACCATAGACATCTTTCCGTGAATCGCGTGCAAGTCGCTACGGCATACACCGGACGCCACCAATTTCAAGATAACACCGTCTGGGGTCAATTCAGGGTCTGCGACATGTTTTACAACTAAAGGTTGATTAAAAGCTTCAAGGACTGCAGCTCTCATGCTTTATACAACTCCCATCGACTGAGTATTCGTTCGCCTTCATTATAGGAAGTTATTTTCATAATGAATAATATATTATAATTATCTAAATGATAGATAAACGTCTATATAGAAAGGGAAATAGACAATGGACCTGCTTCAGATGAAATATTTCTTGACTGTAGCCCGGTTGGAACACATGACAAAGGCCGCTGAGGTACTGAATATCAGTCAGCCTTCTTTGAGCATAATGATTGCACGCTTGGAAGAACGCGTGGGTGTACCGTTGTTTGACCGCCACGGTCGCAAAATTCGTTTGAATCAATTCGGAAAGGTATATGCGGAGCATGTAGAGCAAATCTTTCATGTGCTGGAACAAGGTGAAAGCATCGTGCGAGATATGGCCGGGCTAAGTAAAGGAAGCATTACCCTGGCTGTTTCTATTACTGGTGTCATCCCTGATTTATTGGGAAAGTTTTTGCGTCTATATCCGGACGTCCAGTTTCGCCAAGTGTTCGAACCAACACCTGTTGTCAAGAAGATGCTTGAAAATGGCGAGATTGATATTGGCATCACCTCGGGAGTAATCGACAGTCCTGATTTAGAATGGCAACAACTCATTACCGAGGAAATTTATGTTGTGGTCCCAGAAAAACACCACTTGGTGGGCCAAGAATCTGTTCCGTTGAAAATACTGAAGAATGAACACTTTTTGAGTGTACGCCAAGGATTTTGGCTTCGTAACTTCATGGATGAACATTGTTTGCAGGCAGGCTTTTCCCCGAAAGTAATTTTTGAGGTAGACGAGCCTGATGCCATCGTATCCTTGATTAGACAAGGGATCGGGGTGTGCTTCGTCCCTGCTATGAGTTGGAAAATGAGATCGCATCTCATCCCAAATAAAATCAGGATTACAGATCCAGAATGTCAGATTACCAGAGGCATTGCGTGGTCACGAAAGCATTATTTATCCCAAGCAGCACAGCGCTTTCGGGAATTTACCATTGATTATTTCAAAGAGTTACAGCGTTTTCCATTTACATAATTACTTGTTATGCATATAATTGTCATTGCAAGTATTTTGGACGAAAGAGGGTTATTCCCCTGATCGATCATTGGCAAAAAGAACCGGTTGGATTTCTCATTGGAAATACATACCGGAGAATGATTCATTATGTTTCCCTTTTTTTAAAGGAATTTGATTTGACCACGGAGCAGTTTGCCGTCCTTTATCGGCTACGCGAAGAAGAGGGCATCAATCAAAAAGAGCTGGCCCAGCGCTCGGCCAAGGATCAGCCTTCCATGACACGCATTTTAGATACACTTGCCAAAAAAGGCTTTATCGAAAAGACATTGAGCGAACAAGACCGCCGCGCCTACATCATTACCCTTTCCCCGAAAGGACGGGAATGGATTGAGCAGGCGATCCCTGTAGAGGCTCATGCCGTCGCAGACATTTTGGAGGGTATCTCTCCTGAAAAGCTGGCCTTCTTACGAGAAATCTTGCTGGAGATTAACGAGAACATCAATAGAAAAACGACAGACTAGGAGTGACAGCATTGGGAGAGAGTAGAGAGAGACTGTGGACGAGAGATTTTGTCCTGTTAACTGTATGCAATTTGTTGTTGTTTCTCACTGTTCAAATGCAGACCCCTACCTTTCCTGCCTATGTGAAGGAAGCGTATCAGGCCAATGATTTTGTCGTCAGCCTGGTCATCAGCTTGTTTTCACTTGCAGCAGTGATCGCAAGGGTGTTTACCGGGGAAGCGTTGAAAACAAAAAGCAGTAAGCTCTTGGCGATCGTCGCCCTTGGATTCGTCGCGATTTTTAGCGCAGGCTATTACTGGGCGGGAAGCATTGTTTTCTTTCTTCTGTTGCGAATTCTGGTCGGTATCGGCTTTGGGATGGGTAGCACGACCTTTCCGACGATTGTCTCCAATGTGATTCCTGCCAAACGGATCGGCGAAGGCATGGGGTATTTCGGCTTATCGACCAGCTTGGCAATGGCACTCGGCCCGTTGATTGGACTTGGAGTTTTAAATGGGTTTGGATTCGGATCGATGCTTATGGTTCTCGTGTTGTTAGTTGCCATTATTTTTCCGTTGATGCATTTTATTCGCGCCTACAATCAGCTTCCTGTGTCGTCCGGGAACGTACAAACTGTCACAGGCATTCGCCGTTTTTATGATAAAAAGCTGCTGCTTCCAGCTGGACTGAATTTTTGTTTGTCTATTACGTATGGCGGGATTCTCAGCTTTTTGGCCTTGTACGGAAAAGAAGCCCACATTGAGAATGTCGGCTGGTTTTTCCTTACGAATGCACTGGCGATGGTGTTGATTCGTCCGTTTTCCGGCAAGCTGTATGATCGCAAAGGGCACATTGCTGTCCTGCCTCCCGGTGCGATTTTCGTCGGGATCAGCCTTTTGCTCCTGTCCCTGACAACGACAGAGTCCTTGCTTCTCGTCTCTGCTGCCTTCTACGGGCTTGGCTACGGCATGATTCAGCCATCTATCCAGGCGTGGATGGTGAAGGTCGTCACACCTGAGCAACGAGGCATGGCGAACGGACTGTTCTTTAATTCCATCGATCTGGGTATCGCGGTCGGCTCTATGCTCCTCGGCGTCATTGCGACACATTCGAGCTACTCTGTCATGTACCGCTGGTCGGCAGCTTGCTTGCTGCTGTTCCTTATCGTTTATTTCCTTTCGCAGTTGGCTGCGGCTAAAGCGAAAAAAGCGGCGATTGCGAGTGAGAACGTTGGTGTGTAATAGAAGCTTAAGCGACACGATAAAGATTGAACCCCGTAGAATTAGGCGCCTTTTAGCGCCTCTTTCTTTTCTGCGGTGCTGTTAAGCTATATACGATTACTGCAGCAACAATTACCAAAACCACCATAAAGATAAGACCAGGGTAACCTACACTCCCCATAAATACCCTTACCCCCTAAATTTTTACTATTATTGGCATTATACAAATAAAACTACTCCGTTTGTAAGGAATAGTTTTATTTGTATAATGCTATTTTTGGTGTAGACACACCTTCCAGCACATGTAAAAAAGCTGTTCCCCAAGTAGTAATTTCTACCGAAGGAACAGCTTGTTCTTTTATTTATCCCTTTTGCTGATACTTCATCGCACGTGCCGCAATATCCGTTCGATACTGCGCCCCGTCAAACGAGATTCCTTGGACCTTCGCATAGGCTGTCTCACGCGCTTGCGCCAAATCCGATCCTGTTGCCACAACGCCAAGCACACGGCCACCGCTCGTAACGATCCCTTCCTCGGTTTCCTTCGTACCTGCGTGAAACACCATAGCTCCCTCGTTTGCCTGACCCAGTCCTTGAATCAACGCACCCTTTGGATATTCGCCCGGATAACCCGGTGCTGCCATGACGACACAGACAGCACTTCCTTTTTGCCATGTCACATCGACTGCATCGAGCTCGCCATTGACCGTTCCTACAAAAATATCGAGCAAATCTGTTTCGAGCAACGGCAAGAGTACCTGTGTCTCTGGATCGCCAAAACGCGCATTGAACTCCACGACTTTCGGGCCTTGCTCCGTAATCATCAGTCCTGTGTAGAGAATGCCTTTAAACGGAATGCCATCCTTGGCCATCCCTGACGCCATCGGCTGGACAATCGTTTTGACGATCTCGTCCACCAGCTCAGCAGACATTTGCGGTACAGGGGCGTATGTTCCCATGCCGCCTGTATTGGGACCACGGTCATCATTGAAAATTCGCTTATGATCCTGGGAAGTAATCATCGGCTTAACCGTCTCTCCATCGACGAAAGACAGCAGCGACAGCTCTTCGCCGAACATGCACTCCTCAATGACCACACGCGCTCCCGCTTCACCAAAGACGCTTTCCTGCATGATCTGACGGAGTGCCTCTTCTGCTTCCTCCACCGTCTCTGCGACAACGACACCTTTCCCCGCTGCCAAGCCGTCCGCTTTGACAACGATAGGAGCTCCCTGCTCTCTCACGTACGCGCTCGCCGATTCGTAATCCAGGAACGATTCATAGGCAGACGTCGGAATCTCGTAGCGTTTCATTAAACTTTTCGCAAAAGACTTGCTGCCCTCGATCATTGCCGCTTTTTCGTTCGGGCCATAGATCGGCAGATTGCGCTCCTGGAAAAAGTCCACAATCCCCGCCAGTAAAGGATCTTCCGGGCCAACGACAGTCAGATCAATTCCCTCATCTTTGACGAATTGCGCCAGTGCAGCAAAATCGAAAACGCCAATCGGCACGTTTTGTGCGATTTGGGCGGTGCCCCCGTTTCCTGGTGCACAGTATACCTTTGTCACTTTAGAGCTCTGCAACAGCTTCCAGGCAATCGTGTGTTCTCGACCGCCGCCGCCGATCACTAATATTTTCATCGTATTTCCTCCTGTGTGAGAGGTGATCCACTCTTTAGTACGTGTTTAAAAAAGCGAACGTTACTCCCGAATAGCCTCTTTTAGTGCTTGAAATGACGAGTGCCGGTAAAGATCATCGCAATGCCCGCTCGGTTACAAGCATCAATCGATTCTTGGTCGCGAATGGAGCCGCCTGGCTGGATGATAGCAGTAATCCCTGCTTTGGCTGCCGCTTCCACGGTATCTCCCATCGGGAAAAATGCATCCGAAGCCATAACCGCGCCACTTGCCAATGCACCAGCTTGCTCGATGGCGATTTTCGCTGCCCCAACGCGGTTCATCTGGCCTGCACCCACGCCGATGGTCATATTGTCTTTTGCCAAGAGAATCGCATTCGATTTGACGTGCTTGACGACCTTCCAGGCGAATTTCAACTGTGCCAGTTCCTCTTCCGAAGGCTTTCGGTCTGTAACCACTTGAATCTCGCTTTCTTCGAGCTGCTTGTAGTCGAAGTCTTGAATGAGCGCCCCGCCTGCAACCGGAGCCACGCGGAACAGATTGTCCACTTTTTTGGCTGGTTCATTCAGCGCAGGAATACGCAAAAGACGCAGGTTCTTTTTCTCAGCCAGAACAGCCAACGCCTCTTCGGTGAAGTCTGGTGCGATGATAATTTCCAAGAAAATCTCTTTCATCGCGAGTGCAGTATCACGGTCAATCGGGCGGTTTGCTGCCACGATCCCACCGAAAATAGACACAGGGTCTGCTTCGTACGCTTTTTGGTAAGCGGCGCGAATATCAGTGCCGATCCCTACTCCACATGGGTTGGAGTGCTTGATCGCAACGACAGCAGGTTCAGCGAATTCACGTACAATCGCCAATGCTGCATCTGCGTCATTGATATTGTTATAGGAAAGCTCTTTTCCTTGTAGTTGACTCGCATTCCCGATGCTCAACTGATCCGATAACGGCTCACGGTAAAATGCCGCACGTTGATGTGGATTTTCCCCATAGCGTAAATCCTGTGCTTTCTCGTAAGTCACCGTGTAGCTCTCAGGCAACAGTTCGCCTACCTGCTCACTCAAATAGCGAGAGATCAAGGCATCATAGGCAGCAGTATGACGGAAAACTTTTGCAGCCAGCTTGCGACGGGTTTCTAGCGTAGTATCGCCATTTGCTTCAATTTCTTCTGCTACTTTTTCATAATCGGCTGCATCGACCACTACACTGACGAACGCGTGATTTTTCGCAGCAGAACGCAGCATCGTTGGTCCACCAATATCAATGTTCTCAATAGCATCTTCATATGTCACGTCTGGCTTTGCTATCGTTTCCTTGAAAGGATAAAGGTTCACGACAACCAGATCAATGGTTTCAATCCCAAGGTCTTTTAGTTGCTGCACATGTGCTTCACTGTCCCTTACAGCCAAGAGGCCGCTGTGGATATTGGGATGCAACGTTTTGACGCGACCGTCCAAAATTTCTGGAAATCCAGTCACTTCAGAAATGCCAATGACGGGAACTCCCTCTGCTTTTAAGAGAGAAGCCGTACCCCCGGTAGAAATGATCTGTACCCCGGCGGCTACCAATCGACGGGCAAACGGAATCAATCCTGTCTTGTCAGAAACGCTGATCAACGCTTTTTTCACACTCACGGATAGAACCTCCTGAATTTTAGTGAAAACATGAGTAACTATTGACCAAAACACGAACAATACTTATATATTATAAAATAATTGTACGCTATTATCAACAACTTCGTCAGGAAAACAAACGCAGCCGCCCATGCCTGTTCGGCACTTGCGACTGCACACACCTGCATTTGTTTTGATGAAGTTATCGTTTTTTCTTGCTTTTGCCTGACAGCTTTTTGATGCGGTCTGACAGTGAGACTGATTTGCTTTTGGCAGTCGCCCTGATTGGCTTGATCGGCTTCTTCGACTTGCGGCTTTTCGCCTTTACTTCTTTGGGCATTAAGTTACCTAACTCTTCCATGGAGATGGATTGGCCGTCCTTTACACGATCCCTGACGCGCTCCTTCGTCTCCTCTGGAACTTCGAATCCCATGTTGCCCAGCTCATCCAGCAGCGCATCTACATTGGCTCCACCCTTCGGCATTTTTTCCGCTAGCTTCATAATATCGTTAAGCGTCCATTGCCGCCCTGTTTTTTGGCTTAGCTTATCGAGCAAGTTCGAAACAAAATCTCCGCTCAAGTCGGCCCCTCCCTTTGTGGGAATATCCTTCTCTGTTACTGTATGTCACCAGAGTTGATTTGGTTTGTCATGATTCGCGGAGGAAGAGTAACAGTAAAAAGGGGGAGACGGTCATAGTTAGAAGCCGACACCGTCTGAAAGGACATGAATAACATAGTGGTAGGACGAGAAAACGTGATTGGCAAAGTCAATCATTCATCCTCGTTAGGTGAGGCTCCTATACAAACATAAGCCACTGCCCGGAAATATCGAAAGATGCCAATGGGTAGAACAGGAACTGCCGAACTAAGGCTTTTCTTAAGGTGGCTAAGGAATGTTTCCTTTACGTTGTATAGTGCCAAAGCTCTGGTAGGGGGCCCTCTAGATTCCCGCTAGAGGGTTTTTATTTTCGAAAGGGGGGAACGTTTTTATGGACAGTAGTCCAAGTTGCGGAATAAATAACTGCAATCAAGATTGTGTACGGAGAATTTTCCGGCCTTGTGGCGCTGCGGCATGTTCCCCATACCTTATTTGACATTGTCCCTTTTTATGGGACGAGTGTATGTAAGTATCTATATGTAGACATGCTTGCGCAACATGGTCGTATCCCTCCGATCCTGATTTGTGAAAGGATGAGAAAACCATGTTGAACATTTACAAAACGAATGCCATGGGAAAAATAGAAGAACTGCATCAAATTGAAAAAGGCTGCTGGATTCATCTGACCGATCCTTCTGAGCAAGAAAAGCAACATGTCGTCAGGGAGTTGTCGATTGACCTTCATTTTTTGCAGGATGCCCTTGATGACGAAGAAATAGGTCGGATCGACAAAGAAGGAAACCGCGTAATGCTCTACGTGGACATCCCCATCTCCACGAAGGAAGGGACGAAGGACAACTATACGACGGTTCCGCTGGGAATCATGGTGATGGAAGATTATATCTTAACCGTTTGCCTGGTAGAAACGGCTGTCATGAATGAGTTCGTCCAAGGGAAAGTGAAAAGCTTTCACACGCATATGCGAAACAGGTTCGTCCTGCAAATTTTATCGAATACGTCGCATGATTATTTGCATTACTTGAAAAAAATCAACAAGCAGACAGAAACGTTGGAAAAATCGTTGCGACAATCGACGAAAAACAATGAACTGCTTACCTTGCTTGAATTGCAGAAGGGCCTCGTTTATTTTTCGACGTCCCTGGAAACGAACAGTCTGTTGATCTCCCTGCTTCGGAGCGGCAGTTATTTGAAAATGTACGAAGAAGATAAGGAACTGCTGGAAGAAGTCAAAATCGAAACCAAGCAGGCCATCAAAATGACGGAAATTTATACTGCCATTTTAGGGAACATCATGAACGGCTTTGGCTCCGTCATCTCCAACAATCTGAATCGCGTATTGAAGCTGTTGACCGCCATCACGATTGTCATCACCTTACCTATGGTGATCGGCACCTTTTACGGGATGAACGTCCCGCTTCCTTTTCAGGATCATCCGCACGCATTCACGATCATTATGATCATGTCCACCGCCATTACGTCCGTAACAGCCCTCCTGTTTTGGAGAAAGAAGTATTTTTAAAATGAATGACCAAAAAACCGACATCAGAAAAGGATGTCGGTTTCTTTTTGATCTCTCGATTTACGTCAGCTGGACAAGCCTTCCTTCCAGCTTCACTCTCTCTTCTGCTAAATAGCCAATGACCTTCACCAAAAGCTCATGCTCCACGGCATGAATGCGAGCCGCCAAAGTCTCAGCCGTATCTGCATCTTGCACCGCTACAGGAATCTGGGCAATGATCGGCCCTGTATCCAGACCAGCATCAACCAGATGTACCGTTACCCCCGTTATCTTTACCCCGTAAGCGAGTGCCTGACCAATCGCATCTTTTCCTGGGAAAGCAGGCAAAAGCGACGGATGCAGATTGATGATTTTTCCTTCGTAGTGAGACAAAAGAGTGTCGCCCACCAAACGCATGTAGCCTGCCAGCACAACCAGCGATATATCGCGTTTTTGGAGCTGCGCCACTATTTCCTGCTCAAAAGCAGCCTTGTCTGCATACTCCTTCGGTTGAAAAACAAAGGCGTCGATCCCTAAACGCTCTGCCCGTTCCAAAACCTTGGCGCCGGGCTTGTCGCACACGAGCAAGGCAACTTCTACGCCTGTGAGCCTACCGTCCTGTACAGCCTGCACGATCGCTTCAAAGTTGGAGCCGCTGCCTGAGGCGAAAATGGCCAGCTTTCTCACCATTCCACCCCGTTGTATACGACTTTGCGCTCTCCCGCTTGAATATGTCCGATCAAATACGCCTGTTCTCCCAGCTCTTGCAGCTTTTCCATCACACTCACTGCGTCTTCCGGCTTCACGACAAGCATCATGCCAATACCCATGTTGAACGTTTTGTACATATCCGGGTAAGAGATGTTACCCGCCTCTTGTACCAGCTCGAAGATCGGCAGTACAGGCCAGGAACCAACGTTGATTACAGCTTGCATTCCTTCTGGAAGCACGCGCGGAATGTTTTCAGTAAAGCCGCCGCCTGTGATGTGCGCCAGAGCTTTCACTTCATGTGACTCAAGAACGGATAACACTTGCTTCACGTAAATGCGGGTCGGTGTCAGTAGCTCTTCGCCGAGCTTTTTGCCCAATCCATCAACATGATCATGCAGGGACATACCTTTGTCTGCCAAAAGAACCTTGCGAACGAGCGAGAAACCGTTGCTGTGCACGCCGCTGGAAGCCAGCCCGATCAGTACATCGCCTGCCGCCACAGAAGCTCCCGTAATCATTTTGCTCTCGTCCACGACACCTACGGTAAATCCTGCGATGTCGTATTCGCCTTCTGCGTACATGCCAGGCATCTCGGCAGTCTCCCCGCCAATCAGCGAGCAGCCGGACTGGGAGCAGCCTTCTGCGATCCCTTTGACAATCGCTTCGATTTTTTCCGGAATGACCTTGTCTACTGCCAGATAATCGAGGAAAAAGAGCGGCTCTGCCCCTTGAACCACTACGTCATTGACGCACATCGCGACAGCATCGATGCCGATTGTATCGTGTTTGTCCATGGCGAAAGCGAGCTTCAGCTTGGTTCCTACCCCATCTGTGCCGGAAACGAGAATCGGTTTCTCGTATTTTTTGGTATCCAGGCGAAACAGCGCTCCGAACCCGCCCAAATCCGTCATAACTTCCGGGCGGAATGTTCGTTTGACGTGCTTTTTCATGCGTTCGACGGCTTCGTTGCCCGCATCGATGTCTACGCCAGCTTGTTTATATGCTTCACTCATCGTTTCTCCCCCTAGCAAGAGGTGCTTATATTAGCGGTTGTTCATAAGTAGCACGGTTAGCATTTGAGCGCAGGTAGCGCTTCTTCGAACTCAATCTCTGTCGGATATTCTCCGTTAAAGCATGCGAGGCAGTGTCCTCTATTGGGAGCCGAATCCGTGCGGCCAATTGCATCGATCATTCCTTCAACAGACAAGAATGAGAGCGAATCAGCCTCAATGATTTGACGAATTTCCTCAACGGATTTGGTCGCTGCAATCAGTTCCTCACGCGACGAGGTGTCGATGCCGTAAAAACAAGAATTCATAACAGGCGGAGAGCTGATGCGCACATGTACTTCCTTTGCACCAGCCTCACGCAGCATGCGGACGATCCGATTACTCGTCGTACCGCGAACAATGGAGTCGTCAATCATGACAACACGCTTGCCTTCCACTACCTTGCGAACCGCAGACAGCTTGAGATAGACAGCACGCTCACGCAGCTCCTGACTCGGCTGAATGAAGGTACGTCCGACATAGCGGTTTTTGATCAAGCCGATTTCGTACGGAATTCCCGTCGCTTCCGCAAATCCGATAGCAGCAGAGATACTCGAATCCGGTACACCTGTGACGACATCAGCATCAATCGCGGATTCCAATGCCAGTTGCTTGCCCAGACGTTTGCGCGCCATGTGGACGTTGATTCCGTCGATGTCACTGTCTGGTCTAGCAAAATAAATGTATTCAAACGTACAAATCGAACGCTGTGTTGTTTCGGTAAACTTGCTTTCCGTAATGCCATCCTTGTCGATGACGATCAGCTCACCTGGTTGCACGTCACGCCAATATTGCGCGCCGATAATATCGAATGCACAGGTCTCAGATGCGACAGTGATCGCATCTCCGAGTCGTCCCAATGACAGCGGACGCAAGCCATTCGGATCGAGGGCGATCACGAGTTGGTTTTCGTTCATGACGAGAAGCGCATACGCTCCCTTGATATATTGCAGGGCGTCCTTTACCGCTCCCGGCAAATCCTTGCACTCAGAGCGGGCGATCAGATGTGCGATCACTTCTGTGTCACTCGTCGTCTGGAAAATAGATCCTTTTGCTTCCAGCTCTTTTCTAAGCACGGCGGCATTCACGAGATTCCCGTTGTGAGCAACAGCCATGCTGCCTTGTGCGTAACGGAAGAACAACGGTTGGGCATTTTCAATTTTGCTCGAACCAGCAGTCGTATAACGAGTATGACCAATCGCGATATGACCGCTGAACTTCTCCAGATCACCCTTGCCAAAAGCCTCTGACACGAGACCCATTCCGCGGTGCTTATACCATTTCTCACCGTCAGAGGCGCAGATACCTGCGCTCTCCTGACCGCGATGCTGAAGGGCATGCAGACCCAGATAGGTCAATTGGGATGCTTCTTTGTGGTTGTAGATGCCAAAGACGCCGCATTCTTCGTTCAATTTGTCCCAGATTAGCCGATCAAACATGGAATCGCATCCTTCCAGGCTGCTTTCACCTCTTGAGTCGAAGCGTTGATCGCTTCTGTACCGTTCACGTTCACTACCAGACGATCGCCGCCGACCGTACCGATGTTTTCAGCAGGTACGCCATGTTCACCTGCCAATGCGAGAATCGCCGCCGCTTGCTCCCCAGAAGCACTGAGCAAGATGCGAGATTGAGATTCACTGAACAAGAGCACGTCAGCACGCAGCTCAGACGCAAGAGCCACCTGCGCACCGAAGCCTTTGCCAAAGCAAGATTCAGCCAATGCGACACCCAGACCACCTTCGGACAGATCGTGTGCGGAGTTCACCAGACCTTGGCGAATCGCTGTGAGAACCAGCTTTTGCACAGCCGCTTCTTTAGTCAGATCGATTTGTGGAGGACGTCCGGAAATGCTGCCCGTAGCCATCTTTTGATACTCACTGCCGCCCAGTTCAGCGAAGGTTTCGCCCAATAGGATGATCGCGTCGCCTTCATTTTTGAATTCCTGGGTCGTAATATGGTCAACATCAGTGATCAAGCCGACCATTCCCACCGTTGGAGTTGGATAGATCGCGTCACCGCTGCGTTCATTGTAAAAAGATACGTTTCCGCCGATGACCGGAGCATCGAGTGCTACGCACGCTTCGCTCATGCCCTCGCACGATTTTTCAAATTGCCAGAACACCTCAGGCTTTTCCGGGCTTCCGAAGTTCAAGCAGTCCGTAATCGCCAACGGCTCTGCACCGGAGCAGACAACGTTGCGCGCAGATTCTGCAACCGCAATGGCACCGCCCACTTTCGGATCGAGGTATACATAGCGACCATTGCAATCCGTACTCATGGCAAGGGCCTTGCGAGTACCGCGCACCATGACAACAGCAGCGTCAGAACCAGGCTTTACTGCTGTGTTTGCACGCACGATGTGATCGTATTGCTCGTATACCCACGCTTTATTCGCCACTGTTGGCTGAGCCAGCAAGCTTTTCAGCGTAACATTCAGATCTTTCGGTTCTTGGATGGCTGCCAACACATCTACATTCGCATTTGCTTCGTAGTAAGCAGGCACCGCAGATGGACGATGGTACACAGGTGCGTCGTCTGCCAAGCTGTCTACTGGTACTTCTGCTACTACCTCACCTTGGTGCAACAAACGCAGCTTGCTGTCTTCGGTTACTTTGCCCACGACAGCGGACGCCAGACCCCATTTGTCAAAAATCGCAATCGCTTCTGCCTCTTTACCTTTTTCCACGACGACGAGCATGCGCTCCTGAGACTCAGACAGCATCATTTCGTATGCAGACATGCCAGCTTCACGCTGTGGCACCAGGTCCAGATTCATCTCGATTCCGTTCCCTGCCTTGGATGCCATCTCGGAGCTGGAGCTCGTCAAGCCAGCCGCTCCCATGTCCTGAATCCCGACGACGATACCCGTGTCGATCAGCTCCAGGCACGCTTCCAGCAGGAGCTTTTCCATGAATGGATCGCCAACTTGTACCGCCGGGCGTTTTTTCTCCGACTCTTCCGTGAGCTCCTCAGATGCGAAGGTCGCCCCGTGAATACCGTCGCGCCCTGTGCTAGAACCAACGTAGATAACAGGGTTGCCGATACCGGACGCTACCCCTTTTTGAATCTTCTCGTGGTCGATCAAGCCGACACACATCGCGTTGACAAGCGGATTCCCTTCATACGTAGGGTCGAAATTCACTTCGCCACCCACAGTCGGAATCCCGATGCAGTTCCCGTAGCCTGCAATACCAGCTACTACATTTTCAAACAAATATTTGACGCGAGGAGACTTGAGCTCCCCGAATCGAAGCGAGTTGAGCAGCGCAATCGGACGCGCGCCCATCGAGAATACGTCACGGATGATACCGCCCACACCCGTCGCAGCCCCTTGGTACGGCTCGATTGCAGATGGGTGATTATGGCTTTCGATTTTGAAAACAACCGCCTGATTGTCTCCGATGTCGACGATACCTGCACCTTCCCCTGGTCCTTGCAAAACGCGAGGTCCTTTTGTCGGGAAACGACGCAGGACAGGCTTGGAATTTTTGTAGGAGCAGTGCTCCGACCACATGACGCTGTACAGACCTGTCTCCGTCCAGTTCGGCTTGCGGCCGAGAATTTCTACGACACGCTGATATTCTTCGTCAGTCAGACCGATTTCTTTATATAGTTTTTGATCGGCAATTTGTTCGGCTGTCGGTTCTTTATGCGTGAGTTGTGACACTGTTCTGCTCCCTCCAAGTCTTCAGGATCGAGGTAAACATGCGGCGTCCGTCATCGGAAGTCATCCAAGAGTGGACGGCACGCTCCGGGTGAGGCATCATGCCAAGTACGTTTCCACGTTCATTGCAAATACCCGCGATGTCTTCCAGTGAACCATTCGGATTCTCGCCATGATAGCGGAAAACAATCTGATTATTCGCTTTAAGCTTCGCCAGCGTTTCTTCATCACAGTAGTAGTTTCCTTCGCCATGCGCGATCGGAATTTGGATGACTTCCCCTGCCGCGAAATCACGGGTAAAGGAGGTATTGCTGTTTTCTACACGCAATTCGGACAGCTTGCAACGGAATTTCAGTGAACGGTTGCGCAAGAGTGCTCCTGGCAACAGCCCCACTTCGGTCAGGATCTGGAAGCCGTTGCAGATTCCCATGATCAGCTTGCCTTCTTCTGCTGCTTTCACCACTTGCTCCATGACGGGTGAAAAACGAGCGACCGCACCACAGCGCAGATAATCTCCATAAGAGAATCCACCTGGCAAGAGAATCGCATCATATTTGGAAAGATCGGTATCGGAATGCCATACGTAATCCACAGGCACTCCCATTACGTCTTCAACTGCGTTAAACAAATCAATGTCGGCATTCGAGCCTGGAAAGACAATAACGGCTACTCGCATATCCTTAGCCCTCCACGATATCAAAGCGATAGTCTTCTACCACCGTATTGGCCAGCAGCTTTTCGCACATTTCACGTACACGTTCTTCTGCTTGCGCACGGTCAGAAGTGTTCAATTCCAGCTCCATGTACTTCCCGATGCGCGCATTGTTTACTTCATCAAAACCCAAAGTGTGCAGAGCACCTTTTACAGCGTGTCCTTGCGGGTCCAAAACACTCTCGCGCAATGTTACATAAACAACAGCTTTAAACATGTACGTCTCCTCCTAGTCTCGTAAGCATTTCTTTGTAAGCTTCCTCCACATTGCCCAAATCGCGGCGGAAGCGGTCTTTGTCGAGCTTTTCATTTGTTACCGAGTCCCAGAAACGGCATGTATCCGGGGATATTTCATCGGCGAGGAGAATCTCCCCATCCGCTGTTTTTCCGAATTCCAGTTTGAAATCGACCAAGGTAATGTTGCGGTCGCGCAGATAAGGCACGAGGACCTCGTTTACAGCAAGACCCATGCGCTCCAATGTCGCTTGGTCACTCTCGCTGGCAATCCCCAACACTTTGATATGGGAGGCATTCACCAATGGATCTCCCAGTGCGTCATCCTTGTAGTAAAACTCGACAACGGGCTGCGGGAGCACAGTCCCTTCTTCCATGCCAAGACGCTTGGCCAATGAGCCTGCTGCGATATTGCGAACGACTACCTCCAAAGGGATAATCTCCACTTTGCGAACAACTTGCTCTGTGGCGGACAGCAGACGGACAAAATGGTTGTCGATGCCCCGCTCCTTCAGCATGGTGAAAAAGATTGCCGTAATGCGGTTGTTCAGCTCACCTTTTCCGGTGATTTGCGCCCGTTTCTCTCCATTGAATGCTGTTGCGTCGTCTTTGTACTCTACCCAGTACTGATCAGGCAAAGATGTCCGATAAATACGTTTTGCCTTACCTTCGTAGAGTTGTTCCTGTTTTTCCACCGTAGGAGTCACCTTCCCAGTCAAAAAGGTTGAGTTTCGGTTAATTCACGAACGTTTCAACTACATTAAAACACAATCATACGCATTTATCAACGAAAAATGCTGGAATAGACTTCGACAAACGTTCGGGATTTACTGCATGTTTTCCGAACTATATATGTTAACATTCGTTTACATGTTCTCCATACTGGCTTTACATCTCCTGATTACAATAGTCCTTAGTCTCGGGACTTTTCGACCATCCACTTATCAGGAGGCAACTGGAGATGCACGCTATCTTTCGCCATTTACTCACTCCCTTATCTCGCTTACACAGGCAAGTGCGGCTCCGTACCAAGCTGACGATCCCACTGCTATGCATCCTGCTCATTTCTTCTGGCATGATTGGCTGGACCTTTTACACCCAGGCAAAAAAGGCGATGATTTCGCAAATGGAGTCCCGCCTTGACTCAGAAACGGACAAGACTACCGAAAAAATATCGCTTTTGAAGTTTACTTTCGCTAGCGACGATCAAGCCTACCAAAAGCGCCTTCAATACGAATTGCAACAGCAGGAAAGCAATCTGTCTCAGGAAGGCTTGATACTTCAGCAATATCTGGTCAAAAATGGAGCCTTTCATCCCATTGAAAAAGTGACAAAGGGCGCTATTGAAATCCCGCAAGATATCGCGATACGGATGGAAGCGGAGCGATTCGGCGTGATTCATGTCCCTGTCGATGGTCACATACATACACTGGCCTTTACGCATTCTCCTGAGGAGAACTACATATATGTCATAGACGTTTTGCAGGAGTCCTATCTAGGTCCTCTTCACGAGATAACCAAAATTATCGTGGTGACCATTCTCGCTAGTCTGGTCCTTTCTTTGTTGCTTTGCTTGCTGGTTGTAAAGGGGATAACCGCGCCTTTTCAGACGTTGATTATGGCCATGCAACAGGTCAGCTCGGGCGATCTCACTCATCGTTCCCTTCTGCAAAACGAGGGTCCAGAGATTCGCGGGATTTCAAACAGCTTCAATCACATGATCGAGCAAATGTGTGAGATTATTGCCGAGATCCAACTCATGATTGAAGAACTGAACAAAGGCGGCATCGCCATCAGACAAACAGCCGATGAAGCAGGGGATCGTTCGTCGATGCTGTCGTTGCGTCTCGATACAGTCAACCAAGGCGTCGAGCAAACGGCTGCCTCAACAGATGGTGCCAGTGCCTCCTTTCAGCACATCAAGCAATCGATGGACGGACTGTTCGCGCGTATTTTCTCTGTGATTGAAGCGGGTAAAAAGATGCAGACAGTCACCCATAATGGACAAGATCGTATCGATGATTTGAACACGATGATCAACCGCTTCTCCCACACGTACGCACAGGTCGACACCCGCATGACTGAACTGCGTCGACAAACAGAATCCATTGGAGATGTTGTTCATCTGATCCAAAACGTGGCGAAGCAAACCAAGCTTCTCGCTTTAAATGCGAGTATTGAAGCGGCCCGCGCTGGAGAATACGGGCGTGGATTTGCAGTCGTGGCCAGCGAGGTAGCCAAGCTTGCCAATGAGTCGGAAAATGCCACATTAGAAATCACGCGGCTGATGGACGCTGTTCAGGAACAAACCTATGCGATTTCCTCCGAAACCTCACAGGCATCCGAACAGCTTCAGCAAAGCCTGCAAAAGCTCTCAGATGCTGCCTCTGCTTTTCTTGAGCTTCGACAAGCTGTCGATCAGACAACGGGAGAGCTGCATATAGCCAACGAGGGGTTATCCGACATAACCGAAGGCTTGCACACGGTAGACATGGCATTGGATGCGTTTGTTGCCATTTCCCAAGAGACCAAAAGCAGCACAGAAGAAATGCTGGTCGCCTCGCGCGAACAGCTCACTTCCATTGAAAAATCACGTCAACTGGCTACAGAGCTTCTATCCTTATCTGAGCGGTTACAAGAAATCAGTGATCGCTTTCGTGTTGCATGAACGAGCAGAGCCTTCCCCTCGGGCAGGCTCTTTTCTTTTGTTTATGATAAAATTGTCAGTGGTACAACCAATACGTGAAAGAAGGAATTTCAGATGTTTCCATTTGAAGTGTCTTTTCCTACCAAGATTTACTTTGGCATAGGCGAACTGGAGCGTTTGGGCCGAGAAGCAAAATCGATGGGCCAAAAAGCATTGCTTGTCACAGGCGGCAATGCGGCAAAACGTACAGGACTTTTGGACCGCGCCAAGGCTCTGTTGCAGGAAGCTCAAGTGGCGTATCTTGTTTTTGACAAAATCGAACCGAATCCGCGTACGGCAACGGTTGATGCCGGAGCTGCTCTTGCTCGTGAGCAACAGTGTGACTTCATCCTCGCTATCGGTGGCGGCTCCGTGATGGATGCCTCCAAAGCGATTGCGGCAGCAGCCGTTTCTGGACGCCCGATTTATGATTACATGCGGGGAAATCCGAGTGGCTCTGGTCAATGGCTGGTACCTGTTCAGGAAGCACTGCCGATCATGACCGTCCCGACAGTAGCCGCTACAGGTTCGGAAGCCAACCATATCAGCGTCCTGACTCATTGGGACACGCATGAAAAATCTTCGATCAACGGTCCCGCACTTTACCCGAAGATTGCTATTCTTGACCCGTCTATCACCTTTACCGTTCCGGCTCGCGTCACAGCGGAATCTTGCGCCGATATCTTTTCTCATCTGTTTGAAAACTATTTGATCAGCGCGGAAGGTACCCACGTTCAGGACGGGATTTCCGAAACACTCATTCGTCTCGTCGTCGAGCACTCCATCACAGCGATCCAGCAACCAGACAACGCAGAAGCACGATCAACCCTTTTGTGGGCGAGTACGCTGGGCATCAGTCCATTCGCTGCTGGCGGTCGTAGTGCTGGCATGCCGTTGCACGGAGTTGAACATCCGCTGAGCGGAATCTACGATATGGCTCACGGTCGCGGACTGGCGATCCTGTCCCTTCCATATTTCGAACAAGTGATATTGCAAGATCGTCCCGAGAGACTAGCCCGTATGGGACGTCATTGCTTTGGCGTTACTGTGGAGGACGAGGGCGAAGCAGCACGAGCAACGATTGAAGCCGTTCGCCGTTGGTATGAGCGCATGGGAATCACAGAGCGTCTGTCTGACTTCGGCGTGACCAAACAATCGCTGGCGCAAATGGCGGAAGAAGCGGTTCGCATCGGCGGACGTGGAATCGGGTATCTGCCTAGCTCACGAAAATTGAATGAAGCCGATGTCATCGCGATCTACGAGGCTTGCCTGTAATTGAGCATCAAACACACTGGCGAGCCCTCGTTCAGTTATGTAATAATACAAATTAATCATTAATCAAAATTATTTTACTACGGAGGTTACCACCTATGGCAGATCCACGCATTAATGAACTGGCAAGCCGTCTCGTCCGTTACTCGCTTCATTTGCAAAAAGGCGAAAAAGTTCTAATCGAAAATACAGGCCTGCAACCTGAACTCGTTCGTGCACTTGTGCGTGAATCATTTGCAGTTGGGGCTCTGCCTTTGGTCACCTTGAAAGACCAGGAAGTCATGCGTGCACTCTATCAAGGCACGAGCGAAGAACACATGTCCCTGATGGCAAAATACGAGTATGACCGGATGAAGGACATGGACGCTTACATTGCTATCCGCGCCTACGACAACATCAACGAGTATGCCGACGTACCGGAAGACAAAATGGGCATTTACGCTCGCGTCCTGTATCAACCTGTACATACGAACGAGCGCGTTCCGAACAAACGCTGGGTTGTACTGCGCTACCCGAACAAGTCGATGGCGCAACTGTCCAAAATGAGTCTCGAGGGCTTTGAGGATTTCTACTTCTCCGTCTGCAATCTGGACTACGCCAAAATGTCCGCTGCCATGACTCCGTTGAAAGAGCTGATGGAACGCACTGATCGTGTACGCATCGTCGGTCCAAAAACGGACCTGCGCTTCTCCATTAAAGGAATCAATGCCATCAAGTGCGACGGCAAACGCAATATCCCGGATGGCGAAGTATACACCGCTCCTGTGCGCGATTCCGTAGAAGGAACGATTTTCTACAACGCGGCATCGATCTACAATGGCATTACCTTCAATGATGTTCAGTTCACTTTCAAAGAAGGCAAGATCGTGGAAGCGACAAGCTCCAATACCAAAGCATTGAACGATATCCTCGACACGGACGAGGGCGCACGCTATATCGGAGAATTCGCGATCGGCTTCAACCCGCACATCCTCCACCCAATGCTGGATATCCTGTTTGACGAAAAAATCGCGGGCAGCTTCCACTTCACGCCAGGGAATGCTTACACAGTAGCAGACAACGGCAACCGCTCCTCCATTCACTGGGACTTGGTCCAAATCCAACGCCCTGAATACGGCGGCGGCGAAATCTGGTTTGACGATGTGCTGATCAGAAAAGACGGGCGCTTTGTTTTGCCAGAGCTGGAAGGCTTGAATCCGGAGAATTTGATTTAAACGAAATCTATCAAGCCGTACTAGCAAAGGGGCTATCTAGAAAGTCGTACTCACTGACTTTCTGGATAGCCCCTGCTTCCGTTTGGCAACCTGACCTCAAAACATGTACGAATCAAATCACTTTGAACAAAAATCGTTCCCCGATGCTTCTCGACGATATTTTTGGCAATAAACAAGCCAAGTCCTGTGCCTCCCCCTTGATGCGTTCGCGCTTTGTCGCCCGTAAAAAACATTTCAAAAATATGCGGAAGCGCCTCTTCGGGTATCTGGTCACCATAATTCATGATTTGTACAACCACTTCATCTCCCTCACGATAAGCGTTCAAATCGATAAACTGACCATCTCCCCCGTAGCGTATCGCGTTAGTCAGGATATTCTCAAATACGCGCGCCAACAGCTCCCCATCTCCCACGATCACTAAATGAGCTGCAATCGTACACCGCGCGACCAGTTCATTTTTCTCAAAGGAAGGATACATTTCTTCATTTAACTGGACAAGCAATTCGCTCAAATCAATGACCTTTTGCTCGATGGTAACCATGCCGTAATTCATTCTCGTAATTTCGAAGAGCTCATCAATCAGCTTTTCCAATCGTTGTGACTTGGTAAAAGCAATCGTCGCATAATGCCGCATTTGTTCTTGTGACATCTGCTCGTTTCGTAAAACTAAATCTAAATAACCCAGTACAGATGTCAGTGGTGTACGCAAATCATGCGCGAGATTCAAAACAAGCTGATCCTTGCTGCTTTCGGCGAAATCTCCTCTTTCTACCGCCTTTTGCAGCATTTCACTTGCCAGATTGATGTCCTTGGCAATATCTGCGAACTCATCATTGGATGGAATATGGACATGCCGTGTAAAGTCTCCACTGGCGAGATAATGAATGCCCGTGGAAATCTCCCGAAAGTAGCCCGCATACCGTTTGGTCAGGAGATAGAAATACAAGATCGCAATGGGAACAAAGACAAGCAAAAAGAAATTGATATCCCCCATCTCCTTGATGAAACGGCGAACCTGGGCGAGCGGATCTTCGTACTTAACCTCCATCCGATAGTAAAACTGGAGTACTTTATAGAGCAAAAAGGTTACGATACCGGCCAGAAGCATGCCAAGCCCAAGAAGCCCAAGCATTTTGGAACGAAAACTATGTCTCCTCTTCACCATAGAAAAAATGAACCACTCCCTATACTCGTTTTCGTCCAGGGCTCAATCATGATAGATTCTTGTGACACGTTCTCCCAAATGGCTTACCAGCTCGTTCGTAATGGTTTTACACGGTTGGGCCATTTCCTCGGCAGTGATACCCTCTTCTTGATCTCTGCCGATAAAGGTCACAACATCCCCTCTTTGCACCTCTTCTATATCTGTAATATCTACGATAAGCTGATCCATGCAGACAAAGCCAATAATCGGTATCCTTTTTCCTTTGATCAAGCAGGTAGCGCCCGCATGTGACAGCATGCGCGGAACCCCATCTGCATATCCAATGGATACGATTGCGATCTTACTGTCTTTCTGTGCTGTGTGGGCACGTCCATAGCCCACGGATGCTCCTTTTTCCACTTGTTTCACCTGCACAACTCTTGCTTTCAGTGATAACACAGGTCGTAGGTCGACACTTGTTTTTACCTTGTCTCCCTGCTTGCTCAACATTCCGTAGAGAGCAATCCCAATCCGAGCATAATCGTATTGCAGCTCCCCGTAATTCAGCACGCCGTAACTGCTTTGAACGTGCAGCTTCTGTGGATCGATCCCCATTTCTTTCAACTGTTCGATCCCTTTCTGGAAACGGGTGATTTGATTTTTCGTGTATTCGATATCCGAAGCTTCCAAACTGTCAGCCACACTCAGATGCGTAAAGGTACCGCATACCTGCAAATTTTTATATCGATACATGGCCGCAATTTTTTCCGTGTGGTCCCAAGATTCCCCGAGCCTTCCCATCCCCGTATCGATCTTGATATGAACAGAGATTTTCACGTTGTAGCCATTGAGTTTTTGGGCATATTCGTCATCTACTACGGTTTGCGTCAATCGGAAACGGGCAATTTGGCGTATCCGTCGTTCATCGGTATAGCCAAGCACCAGAATCTCCCCTTTTACGCCCTTCTTCCTTAGCTCGATTCCTTCGTCGATTGTGGCAACTGCGAAGTGATCAATCCCGAGCTTGTTTAAGAACCTCGCGATTTGCCAACCGCCGTGGCCATATGCCTGCGCCTTTACGACTGCCATCACTGCACAATCCTTCGGGAGAACCCGCTGAATTTCCCTTACATTATGTTGGAGATGAGGAAGATGGATATCAGCCCATGCTCGCCCGGTTTGATCCGGTTTCTTCCCTCGCATGCGCTGGATCACCTTCATCGCCATCACAGAAAGAACAAACGACAGTACCGTGACCAGCGTAAAATGCACCAAGCTGTTTTCAACAAGCAACGGTGTCAGTCCCGTTACTTTGGCCGCTGCGCGAATGAGCACAATACACAGCGGATGAATGACATACACATACAGGCTCAGCTTTCGTAAGGTTGGGCGATTTCTGCCTTTCCCGAACAACAGAAGTTGAAAGAGAAAATACATGCACGGTATCAACAAAATGTACATACTGTCATGGCGTTGCAGTTGATAAGCGTGCAAAAGCAAACCTTCCATTACCAGCATGCTTCCGAACAATCCAAGTCCGATAGCATACGGTACGACCTTTTTCTTTTTCCGTCTGCGGGTATTGGCAATCATCCCTCCCATGACAATAAACACAGGGGCAAAAAATATACCGTTCCGCGTGTAATCAAACAGGGTAAACATCGATTGGTAGATACTGTCCACATACGGATTCATCTGTGCAAATCCAAAGTAGCTGTCTCCCAATAGCCCGATGCCATACAACAGCAAAGTCACCCAAAACGTATTCCATGCGGATAGTCTTGTATACAAAAAAGTGCTGATACACACCCCCAGCATGATTCCAGGGAAATACCACAGATGATACAAGGTCCCGTTAAACAAGAGGTCCTTCACTGCTGAAAATACGGTAAATTGATCCGTGAAATACCCTGCGTATACATTCACGGGAAGATAGAGAAGAATCGAAAGCAAATAAAGCTTCCCTACCTTCCATAAAAACTGCTTCAGCATAGACGCATTTCTGTGGCGATCTGTGCCAAGCTTTTGCAAGAAGAAGAATCCTGTGCACATAAAGAAAAACGGAACCGCAACCCTGGCTATTGTTCGTGTCAGTGTAAAGTCAGCCCATTCACTTATGGACAGCAGGGGAGAAGTATGGATTGCGATGACAAGGATCGCTGCCATGATTCGAAATCGATCTAGCCCGCCATACTGCTTTTCACTCCCCGCGTTCATTACGTGCCTCCTGATGAAACACCGTAATGATAAAGCCATCCACGTTGTTGCCCGATATTTCGTAGCTCTCACCAGTCACAATCGGGATGTGCGTAACTGTATCAGTAGCCTTTACATAGTAGATTTCCATGCTCTTATCATCCACTAGCAAATGCTCCTGATGGAATTCGTAGTTTTTCACATACTCGATATACTCTTCCAGACAAAGCTGAAGCTTTTCCATCAAAACAGCATGCGGATAGCCCACATATCGAAAATGCCAAGGCTCATCCGAAATCCCTGTCAACTGCTCCTTGTCTTTGTCGTAGCGTTTGATAAACCCATATTGACTGGCGCGTTGGCGAAACATTCGACATACGCCATGATCGGGAAAAGAAGGGCAAATAAAATCGATCTCCTCCTTCTTTTCCCCTACATCTATCGCAAGCCCTGTCTGATGCTCACTTTCATTCGGGCGCGCTACATATTGACTGGTAAATACCTGTCCATTTTCGAGCAGGGATTGATCATAAATATCCTTTTGTTCCGCCTTGCTGCGAAAGCCACTGACAGGCACAATTGTATGCTCTGCGTTACAGGCTTTCAGCAGTTTGGCAAACATCTTCGCAGCCGTGTTTTCCAGCATCATATTGTTGTGTGCTCCGTCAATCAGCCGCATACGGTTCAGCAGGATACCGTCGTCTGTTTGCCAGCGGATCGGGTACTGACGATTCACCAAAACCAGATGGCCGTGATGCAGATTGTCGCTGTTCAAAGAAATCGTCGAGACGTGAGGTTGTGTCATCGATTAGTCCTCCTCCAACGCTAGCATAATCAATGTATCCAGAAGCTCTTTATAGGAAATCCCCGCAGCACGCAGCATGCTTGGATACCTGCTCTTCGAGGTAAAGCCGGGTATCGTATTCACTTCGTTAAACACAATATCTCCGTCCGGTGTGACAAACATATCCACGCGAGCGAAGCCACGACAGCCAAAAACCTGATAGAGATGGGTGGCTGTTTGCTTGATTTTATGAGCGAGTTCGTCGTCAATTCTTGCTGGGACATGGATATGGGCAGTTTCCAATGAATACTTTTCTGTATAATTGAAGAAGCCTTGGAGCAATTCGATCTCATCCACTTCCCCGACAATGACCTCACGATTTCCTAGAACCGCGCAGCCTACCTCAAATCCCACGATGTTTTCCTCGATGACTACTTTGTCATCATGCAGCAGGGCGTTTTCTATCCCGAAAACCAATTCCGATGGGCTGTATGCTTTCGTAATCCCAATCGAAGACCCTGCCTTAGCCGGTTTGACATACAAAGGGAATCCCAGTGCTTCGGTGGCAGATTGAATAGTTGCCAGATCAGTATTTGGATAAACGGTAATGGATCTTGGCGTTTTGATATCGGAGCTTTCCGCCAGCGTGTGGGCAATATCCTTGTCCATACAAATAGCAGAGGATAGCGTGTGACAACCGACAAAAGGAATTCCGGAGAGCTCCAATAGCCCTTGCACCGTTCCATCCTCTCCGTTTTTGCCATGCAAAATCGGGAACACCACATCAACCTTCGTGACCATCATGGCACCGTTCTCCTGTGTTACGATTCCCCGCACCTTTCTGCAAGGAGAGAGAAAGGCAGGCACACACGACTCACTTTGATGCCAACTGTCATTCCGAATGCTTTCGATGTTGCCGGTATAACGAAGCCATTGCCCTTCCCTTGTAATTCCTAGCAAAATCACCTCGTACTTTTCCAGACACAAACTCTCCAGCACCGAACTCGTCGATTTAAGGGATACTTCATACTCCGAAGAACATCCCCCAAACAAAATCGCGACAGTCAATTTCTTCATTAGATTCACTCCTTCTGTTCCTCGTTGACGTAGCTTGTCACAATCACGCCGCCCATGTTGTCACCCGAAATCTCATAGTTGCTCGTAATCGGTACTTTGATCGTCATCTCTTGATCGACAGGATAGTAGTTAATTTCATAGATTTTCCCATCGTTTGTCACGGAGATACTTCTTTTTTCTCTTAGGTAATCCAGGTATTCTTCCAGCGAAAAGTTATTCTCCTTCATGATCGCGCTATGCGGCAAACCGACATATCGGAAGTGCCAAGGCTCGAATACCGTTCCTGTAATGGCTACCTTGTCTTTCGGGTAGCGCAAAATAAAACCGTATTTCCACGAATGATCTTCCAGCCACTTGCCTTCAGGGGCGTGCTCCATTTTCATTTGCGTCGATCCAATATCCAGCGCGGAACCTACATTGTGTTCGCTATAACCGCTTGGCATCGCGATCGCAGGCCCCATTTCTTCATACAGCTTCTCTTGTTCTTCCATACTTCGATAACCGCTGTTCAGGATAAAGTGGCTCACGTCATCTTGTTGCGCAGCTTTGACCATCTCCAAGAATACTTTGGCTACACGCTCCGACACTTCGAGTCTATGATCGAGCAAAGTATAGCCTTGCAACAGTTCTTCATGCTCAGACAACCGAACCACATCGTTTTTTACCCCTGCCTCATGAACCGGATAGTCTTTATTGACCAAGAGAAGGTCTCCCTGATAAATTTGATCTTTTGTTATTTGTATCGATTGATACTCCACACCCACACCGGTAGCCTCTCCCACTGTTTCGATATGTCCGCCAACATTAGGTGGTCCTTCTGTAATTTTTTGAAAAACGATATATCCAAACAGCGATAAAATGACAAGCCAAAAAACCCTCTTTTTCATTCACAGCTTCCTCCTTCACTTACACTTGTAGGATAGGGAAAACTGTTAAAATAAAAAGTAGGGTAAATCTAAAATAATTTTAAAGATGTCCAATCATTTTTATAAAGTTGCTTAGCTGGATAGAGAGGAGGTCAGCAGCCTAGCATGAATAAAACAGACCGTCTGTTGGCGATCGTTCTGGAACTACAGCGAAAAGGTACGTTGCGCGCAGAAGATTTGGCCGCGACCTTCGAGACGAGCGTCCGGACGATTTATCGTGATATGCAGGCATTGAGCGAAGCAGGCGTCCCCATCGTTGGGGCACCGGGTCAGGGATATTCGTTAATGGAAGGGTATTTTCTGCCGCCCGTCAGCTTTTCTGTAGAAGAAGCCGTTGCACTCTTGATCGGAGCAGACTTGGTCGAGCAAGCATTTGACCAAAACTTTGGCAACAGCGCAAGAGCTGTACAGCGCAAAGTAGAAGCGATCCTGTCTGCGGATGTAGGCGAACAAGCCAGCCGTATCCGCTCAACCTTTCGCCTCGTAAGCCCCCGAGCAAACAATCTGCGCGAGCAGGAAAAAGCGCATGCACAACTCCTCCACGATGCGATCATCAATGAACGGAAGGTACGATTCCGCTATCGGAGGGGTACGCCCGGGGAGGGGGATGATCGTGAAACAGTGCGTGATGTTGCTCCATATGGTCTGGTACTGGTTCGGGGTTCTTGGATACTGCTCGCACATTGTGATCTGCGACAGGATATTCGTCGATTCCGCCTGTCCCGCATGAGCGGCCTGATTGTATTGGAAGACCGCTTTCTCCTCCCTGACCATTTCCATTTTGCTGATTACAAGCCTCTCGACGATCGGTACTTGGAGGTGCAGATCGTAATCAGCCCAACTATCGCTGATCGGGTAAAAGAATCGGGCTATTTTTTTATCGAAGAGATTACGGAGCATCCGGACGGCTTTCTCGTCAGATTGCGCGTCAGACAAATCGAAGAAATATTGTCTTGGGTACTGGGGTTGGGGGCAGATGCAGTTGTTCTTATGCCTGAATCCTTGCGTAACCGAATTCGCGAAGAAGCCCAAAAATTATTAGAACGCTACTGACATACTGCTGTCAGGAGCGTTCTAATATGATAAAAGCAAGAAAACCAAGAGGAGCTGATTCGCCCATGAATACAAAGGAAATCGTGAACAAATTTGAAGACGTGACAAACCACTACCTGGATGAATTAGAGGGCTTCACCATGGAACAACTCCTGCAAAAACCAAGTGAAGAGGAATGGTCGATCGGTCAAATGTACCTTCACTTGATCCAAACTGCCCGCTATTTTCAACTGGGAAGTCTTGAGAAGTGTAGACAAGGAGGTCCGGCTGTTACAGAAGCAGGTACCGAAAAATCCGAGATCGGACAGACGATATTTGCTCAAGGCTCCTTGCCTCCCATCCGCGTGAAAGTCCCTGCCTCTCCGGAGTACACACCTGCACAACCGGAGAGCAAGGAGCAATTGCGTGATGGACTCATCAGCGTGCTCGCACAAATGAAAGAGCTGGAACCGACTCTGGACGAAATTCCTGCGCATCACACGGTGGCTCACCCAGCCTTCGGTTCGCTGACGGCCAAGGAATGGTTTGCTGTCGTAGAAATGCACTATCGCCATCACCTGCTCCAGCTCAACCGACTGAAGGGTTAGTTTTTTTCTCCAAACATCCCTGCAAGCTTTTGATAGGTCGGCGGAAACTCTGCCTGATAACGCAAGAAGGACGGGATCGGGTAGCGGATTCCGCCTTTTTGCGTTCCCGCTAATCCCTCGACCAGCTCGGCGGCATCGCGAAAATGAAAGCTGAAGGCCATCTCATGATCCTGTGTCTGGGCAAACAATCTATCGCCATAACACGGTACGATCACTTGCGGCTGTCCCGTCTGGATCGGCTTGATGGCGATGTCCGCACAGTCGGCCCGACTGGAAAAGGTGGACGGAATCGATCCACCGCGCTTGTACAGCATCCCCGCCACCAATCGCATGACCTGAGCCGCATTGCCGTAAATCACCACGACATCTGGCTCAATTTCTGCCCGCTCCAGCGGAAACGATACGTAGTAGCCGCTTTCTTCTGCTGAAAATTTCGGGACATCCTCCTCACTTTTCGCCCCATTTTCCAATGAATCTGTATACATCCCACAGGCGAGATGCCCCTCTGAATAAAACGCCGGCTGCTCTTCATAGCCAAAAGCCACCTGCGCGATCGGACAGGACAGATCGGCTCCATTCATCGCGATGCTCCAGCCATAACGCCGTGAAAAACCGACAGCTTGGCAAATAGTAATCGGATACCCCAGATCACGGACAGGTCGCTTTGCCTTTGATGGCAGAGCGGCTTCTTCTTTTCGGATGCTAACTCCTACAGGAAAGGTCTCGGTCCTGACATACATTTGAAGCGCTTGATTCAGCTCGATAGCGTTCATTCCATTTACCCCCTCGTTTTTCACATACACTGCCTATGATCTGAATTTTTCGTCTCTTTTTCCCAAAGTCCTGTCACTCCCTCTCTTTTTCTCGAAGCTTACAACATCGTAAGGTAATGGAAAGGTTAATCGATAGGGAGTCGAAACAATCCCTGTTAGGATAAAAAAAGACTACATGTATGACTTGGGATGGCTGGAGGGTTCATAATGTTCACAATGAAAAAGTTCGCATGGCTGGGTACGGCGGTTCTCGTCTTTTTGTTAATGGGATGCTCCTCCAGCTCACCAGATACAGTACATGGGCTCGGAAAAGAAGAAGCGGCGCAAATCGCTGCAGCCGCTGTTAGACAATATTATCAGATGGATGTTGATACGACTGATCGGGAAATCACGCTGGAGGACCCAACCAATTCGGTATATAGAGGAGTCCCTGTTCACGCTGTACTGAAACGCGAACCTGTGAGTGGCGATGTCCATGGCTTTCACGCCATCATAGAACCGAAGTCCAAGCAAATTCTTTCCCTGTCGATTGACGTTATTGGAATAAACGGAGAAATGGCGACAAAAACGATGACAGAAGCAGATTTGGAAAAGACGGCATCGGATTTCATCCGCTCGAAAAACCTGCTTGCGACGAACGACTTCCAATTGGTGAAAGCTTCTGACGCTCATTCCAATGACGCCAAACGTTACTTTTATTACACAGATGGCCTAAATGATGTGGCAATCGGAGTGGACCCAGGCCTGCAACAGGTCGTTACGTTCACATATGATTGATGCTCCCACCCCTTTACATTTACAGTGGGTTCTCCGTTGCGACTGCAATCGCTTTTGTAACGGGGAACCCATTGCTGTTAGTTTCCGCTGTATTTATCCTCAATTTCTTCTCTCATTTCCTGATAGGTCTCGGTTGTGAGACTCACCAAGTAATTGGTAAGCTCCTCCTTGGACTTTGTAGCCAACGCTTCTCTTTCTTGCCTTTTCCCAGTAAGGTACTCCCTCGCTTCATTGCCAATCTTTCCATTCGCAGACAAATGCTCGATCGCCATTCCTATGTTCAGGCTCTCCCGCCAGTTTTTCTCGTACCAGTCCCGGTCGTAAGCATCCACCCATTTTTTGCGGTCGATCAACACAGCGTCTGCTTCTGTCAAAGCATCCCGTTTCCACTGCTCCCACTTCTGGGCAATTTCTTTCGCGCGTTCCAGCTCTTGCTTGAACTGCTCGCGGTTCGTCACATTTGCATACAGACCTTCTGACGCGTGAGCAATCTCCTTCAATTGCTTCTGCCCATCTGCATTCACGTCAAAGCCGATGACGTTCAACAACGGCATAATTTTGGACTGGGACAATTCCTTGGCTACTGCCACCGGGTTGCCATCGCACGTCTCGATACCGTCACTGACCAGGTAGATAACATTCGTATTTTTATCCGCTTCGAATCCCGCCAAATCTTCCTGAGCGAGACGCAAGGAGTGCGCAATGGATGTCCAGCCCGTCGGCTCAAACATGCCAAGTGCTTGCTCAAGACCTTTCGCATCGTAGGCTTGCAATGGATAGACCATCTCGCTACTGCCGCAGGAGAGCTGTTTATGCTCATTCGCATTGCTGCCCTTATGTCCATACACGCGCAACGAGATTCTCGCCTCTTCAGGCAGTGCTTCCGCGAATTCCTGAATCGCTTCCTTGGCGAGCTGCATTTTCGTTTTGTCCCCAATTTTTCCAGCCATGCTGCCGCTTGCATCCAGAATGATTTCTACGTTGAAATTCTCCCGAAACTGAAAGCGGGCGTCCTCGATGTCAGGACTGCCATACGAAGCCATTCTCCAGCGGTCTACAACCATTTGGGGACTGAGGTAATCCTCAGAAAACAGAGTGAGCAACTGATTCCAGTACAAATCCAAGTAAGCATCATTCATCCCGTCGACCAGGGTAGGCATTTTATCCAAAACCTGTACGATCTCCGCTCGATGCGGATAAGCTGCGTGGAAAAATTGTGTGCCAGCAAGCGGCCCGGGCTGTGAAGCAATCAATTCCTGTGTCGTCTGCGGCCATTGATTTTGCCCGATCCCTGTACCCGCTCCTATTGCGCCCAGTGAACAGCCAGAAAGCAGCAGCATGATCATGATGCTGTTGATCAAGAGCGACATCCGCATTTTAGTGTTACGCATTCGGTCATATCCTCCTTGCCTAGTTGCCCTGTTGATCAGATCGCCGCGTTTTTCTTTCGGATGAACGCCAGATGGTTTCTTTTGATAAAAGGCATACCGATGGCGAGTATGAGCAGTTGCAACGGAAACTCTTCTCGATAAAATGCGCCGATGACCGTAGCCGGTACGATCAGGGCGTAAAAGTAAATCATCATGTATCGCCAAAAGCTCTGCCAGTTTCGTTCCTGTCTGGACATGGCCTACTCCTTCCTTCTCATCCACTTGATCATCACCGACTCATTTCTTTTCGTCGCAAATGGTCCATGCCAGCCTGTTCAATATACGGAAGGGCAAACATAAAAAAGAGCAGTGCATACGGAAGCTTTTCACCCAACGCCATGAACAGACAGGACAGCGGCAGGAAGACGCCATAGATGATCACCGTCATTCCATTCCAGAACCGCTGCATTTTTTGTAGCTTTCTTGTCATGCCATTTCCTCCAATGCGCGCCGTTCCTACATAGGGATACGCAGATTCGCCCATCCGCTTACTTCATCAATAAAACCGATCCGTCTGCTTTCCCCTGTCTGGTAGATTTGCTCGGAATAGGCAGGAATGAAGTCAAAGCCCATCGATTCCGATTCGTACTTTACAGAAGTTGTTACTTCAATCCGATTGTCACTGTTGAACAATTGGACGGACGAGCCGCTGAGCGTTGCATTGTTGTCTGATAGCACTTTGGCAACCACCCCAGTAATTTTTGCTGTTGCCGTTTGCAAGCCAGCATAGACATAAGTCTGCAACTCAACATTGCTTGGCAATTCGTTGCTCAATACCAAGTCAATCGCACCATATTCAATTTCACTTTGAGACCAATCGGCGTGCGATGCTCTCATCTGGCTCTTGGCAGCTCCTAGTTTTAGCGTGAGATAATTTTGGTCATAATACCGCTGGGGTGACGCATCATGTATTTTAATAGCCCACTCCATCTCATCATAAATATCCTTCACCGCCGCAATACTCGCCTGCTGCGCACTGTTCGACGCCTGCTCCTTGTCTACAAAAATGGTCGAAAAGTTGAAAAGCGCAACAAACACCAGCATGAACATAAACCAGTAAATCGTCAGGGTGAAGATCGTCATATTTCCACGTTCATTTTGCAAGTGACGCAGTATACGTGCCATCTAGTTCATCACCCTGCTCTTCATTTCCCGATCAAAGGAGATATATCGGTCCTCCTTTTTGATATAAAGCCAGTCAGGAAGGAACCCCAACTCCATCTGCACGCCGACCTTGGCGGTAAAATATCCGCTGCCTTCCCATGTGATACCGCCTCCATTGTAGGAGATGTAGCCTCCAGCAGCATCCACCACGTTCTTCGCAGCTTGCATGGCTTCACCCGAATTTCCCGTTATGGCATACACCTTCGCCGCCTCATTTGCTGCCGACTGAGAGATGATTACGCCGTAGACACCCACAAGAAACTGCCAGCAAATCAGCATGATCAGAAAGACGAACGGCAGTATGGCGATAAACTCTACGGTGACCGAGCCCTTTTCATTGGAAACGATCTTTTTCAGGCGCATTCTTCGCTCATCTCCTCCCGAACTTATTTGCAAGCTACCTTTCATCGAGCAGCAATCCCCCTGCTACAGCCGCTTCCGCTCTTGCCGCCTCGTCCTTCCATTTATTGACGTACATCATGAACATGACCGCAAAAAACGGAAGAACAATCACATTGAGCAACAACTCAATAAACATAACCGCCCCGAAGGTCGCTGTAATCGACGTGACGAGGAACAAGCCCGCCATACTGATTAGCCATTCCACCACACTCACCAGTAGCAACAGGCCAAAGATTTGGAAGAAATGCTTTTTGCCCATTTCCATGGCAGCTCGCCAAGAGCGCCAAGCCGATTGTTTTTTTAGCACGACAAAAAACGGCGTCAAATAGAACAAGACCATCAGAATCAACCCGGGTATCATGAACAGCATCATTCCTGTAGAGACAAGAAAGCTAAACACGATCCCCAATACAAACACGGAAAAGCTGTGTTCAAAAAATGCCCGAAATGCCTTTCGAATTGGACGCTCATCACCATCCAGATCACTTTGGACATACTGGGCAAAAGGGATCTGGAGGATCAGCAAAAACAGAAGAAGTAAAAACAGATTGAAAAAGCTAGCGACGAATTTGGCGCCCGTGATCGCGGCGATCAGATTCAGGTAGTTCAGCGTAAAGTTGTGGATGATAAAAAATGGAACCACGAGCACGGCGGACAAGAGCAGCAACGATTCGATGTTCCGTGCATAAAAACGAATGCTTTCTTTGAAGGGATGCATATGGGTTCCTCTCACCTTTCCTGTTAAGGGTTTCGCAGCTTATCCATCAGCCCGTTTTCCAAGATGGTCATATTAAGCTTCTCGTGGGCCTCCCGCAACTGTTCAACCGAATGGAAAGACTCATGTTTCCCTGTCGTATGCGTTTCAAAGCTCTTCACGGATTCATTGGCAATATTTCGCAGCGTTTTGTCTTTATAAGCAGAGAGCAAGTCGCTCAGCTTTTTTCGTTTCTGCTCCTGTACCCGATCCAGTTCTACTCGATCCGCTTGGAAAAACTGGTAAAGCCGATCCACCGAGTCTTTGATCAGCACCTGTTTGCGAATACGATCATACAAAATGTAGTCGGATTCAAATAACACATCCCGCAATGCCGTTTCTTCTCCCGCGATGACGTAGTTGCGCGCGAAAAATTGATTGAGCAGATCCATCCCTCGATCATAAATGACACGTAGCTGGTCCCGGCTTTCCATCATGGTTTTGCAAACGTCGATCAGCTTCTCTGCATCTTGCCGAAGCACCGTGTCCATCTTATCCTGGTAGCTGGGCAAAAGCGCCCTCAGATACTCGTATTTTTGCTCGTACATCTCGATCGGCTTATCCTTATCAATGGCCAGATTGTTCTTAATCTTGCGCCCCGCATGTGCATGCACCAAAAACAGTTTCACTACGGGCTCTGCTTCATGGCGGCGAACCACTTCACCATCCGGTCGCAACACCAAGTACCCGACAGCGTCTTTTTTGCCCCATTTCCAGTACGCCACATGGTAGTAATATTCTCCGTCTACGTAGGCCGGGTAATTATACAGCTCTGTCCTCTCTAAAAAACGCTTATTCCGCTCGATCTGAGCCTGAACCTGTGGTGTATTCACGACTTTCATAAGCAAGGACCTCCGTTACGCAAATAAGGATTTTACCCAGCCAACAGCTTTACCGACCCCATCCCGGATTCCACGGGTAATCGCTCCTCCGGCTAGCTTGTCAGCGTACTTCACGAGTTTGCTCAATCCCCACAAAACCGCACCAGTGACAACAAGCACACCGCCTACCGCCTGCCCACCTGGTATGACAGAAGCAATGACCCCTGCATCCATCAGCACACTGCCAAAATTACCGACGCCATCCACAAATTTCTCATTTTGTGTAGCTTCATTCTGGCTCGGATCAAACGCCATACCAAAACTACCGAACGTATCCATGATGTCAAACGGAAGGCTGATCGCTGCTACGCCCACATTTAAGCCCTTTACGATCCCCGGCATTCTGACGCCGGATGGATTTGCCGAATTTGTGAGCTGACCACCTTGGAAAATATCTCGAAAACTGTTATTCGGCAATTGCGCCAACACAAATTGATAGTTGGCCCACGCGTTCATCCCGTCGAGTGAATCGACACCCAAGCCTGTTACTGTGTTTACATACGGCGTATTCTTGAAGGCAAGATCAAGGCCTTTTATCGCCAGATCTCCCAAGAACAAGCCTTTTCCACGAAGTCCCGCTGCCATGTCTACTTCGCCATTCATGAGCAAATCAGCGCTGTATGCCAGCGTACCGCCCATGACGTCCTTGAACGTCCATTTGACTGCACCGTATTCAAGCGTCTCCGTCATCGGCTTCGGGCTATCAGGATCGACGCCGGGTTGCTGAGAAGAAGGCATCTGTACATTCGGTGCCGGTGCAGTTGCATTTGGCGCTTGCGGGTTCGAGTAATTGACGTTTGGCCCCTGCAAATCAGGTGCTTGCGGATTTATCTGATCCCAATTTGGTGCTTGCGGATTCGTCCGATCCCAGTTCGGAGCCTGCGGATTCAGCTTTTCCCAATCAGGAGCCTGCGGGTTTAGTTCCCACTGCGGCGCTTGGGGGTTGAGCTGCTCCCATTGTGGCGACTCCAGATTCGGCTGATCCCACTTCGGGGCCTCGTATTGCAGTCCTTGATACTGCATGGAGGCTGCCAGACCCACCAGCGGAAACAGATTCATCATAAGAATCAGAAAAGCGAAAGTAGCCGCTGCCACTGGGCCTCTTAACCATTTCCTCACTTTACAAACCTCCTTTTGGAGATTTCGTCTCTAGTTTGTTTTCGTGTTTTGTGCAAACTTCTGGTTGATCGCATCCACGGCTTCCTTATAGGACTTCTCGTTCAAGGTATCCAGGAATTGCTCCAGTTCATCTGCCTTTTTCTGCGCGATTTCTAGCTGCTCATCGTTCAACTTCCGCAGACGATCGGCGAACTCATCTGAAATCATGTTGTTTGCATCCATGGTCATGATCGCAGATGTTAGATCATGATTTTCCCGTTTGGCGATACGGCTCCATTTCAAAGCAAAGTGACTAATGTCGATCGATCGAGAACTACGAGTGGATACGGCTTGGTAGGATGCATTGGCTTTCCACTCTTTCCACTTGTTCGCGATTTCTTTCCCGCGATTGAATTCGTCCTGCAGCTCCTTCTGATCTTGAATCAGAACATAGCGGCCTCCTGCTGCCTTTGCGACTTCTTTCAACTGCTGCTGCCCGGGACCGTCTACCCCAAATCCAATCACGTTAATAATCGGCGTAATCTCGGATTGGGCCAACTGTTTGGCAGCTTCGACAGGGTCACCATCGCACGTTTCGATTCCGTCACTGACTAGGAAGATCATATTGGTGTTCTTATCTCCGGGTAATTTGCTTAAATCCTTTTTCGCTTCCTGCAAAGAGTAGGCAATCGGAGTGTATCCGGTAGGCTGGAACTGATTTAAAGATTGCTGCAGCTTTTCTTTGTTGTAAGGCTGCATCCCGTACACCAGTTCACTGCTGCCGCAAGATAGTGCTTGATCCGACTCTTTCCCGCTGCCCTTGTGCCCGTATACGCGCAGTGCGACATTCGCCTGTTCCGGCAAAGATTCAGCAAAGGCTTGAATCGCTTCTTTGGCAGCATCCATCCTCGTCTTGCCGTTCGATTTTGCGGCCATGCTGCCACTCGCGTCCAGGATAATCTCCACATTGTAGCTTTCTTTAAACTTGAACCGCGGATCATCGATGTCCGGATTCCCAAATGAGGCCATTTTCAGTTCATCCATGATTTGTTGCGGATCAGGGTAGCTCTGTGCAAACAGCCCCAACAAGGCAAGGTAGTATTTGTTAATCATTTCTTCGTCCGGGTTTTCAACAGTAGGGAACTTTTTAAGTTCAGGCAATACTTCTTCCCTGTTGTTGTCATACGAAACCCCGGAAAAACGTCCTGGCGGCGAATTGACGAAGTCCTCTGTCGTTTCCCGCTTTAGCGGCATTCCTTCCTGTGCCATTGCCTCCAACGCTTTTACCTTTTCTTCTCGCGTCATCTCGGGATTTGGCTCTCCTGTTTGGTCTGGCGGTTGGCCTTGCGCAGGCGGTGTTTCCGTGCTTGGTGGTACAGAAGGATTTTGCCCCTCTGTGTTCTGAGGTGTATCCGGCTCCTGCGAACACGCCGTTAACAGGCTCAACAGGAGGATCACTGCAATTATTCCCTTCACGAGTCTCATCAAAGTGCTACCTCCTGCTTGATTTCGACTTGCTATGTATGAAGCGCCATATAGTTCAGGTGGTGAAGAAGCATTCCTCCACCACCTCTTTTCCATATGCTCATCACCAATAAAGCATTCAATGGTTGATTAATTTCCGTCTAATTTTTTGATGATATTGCTCAATGTATCCCCAATGGATTCTCCAACGAGTGCGGGGTCGGTATCAAAGTAGGCGATAACCGCACCAAACACAGCGATGACCACACCTGCCAACGCGATCCACTCAATCGCCTGTGCTCCTTTTTCGTTTCCAAGAGCTCCCTGACCTTTTACATACCATTTCAGCATCATGCTTTTCATATAAAATCTACTCCCTTCATGATTTGGATAATGAAAAAATAAAGAACTGTGCACTCCCATCTCGCTGACGGGCATCACCTCCTAAAAGTGAAGCCATGGATCATGGCATGACGTCGGAAAACAAGCTGACGTTCTCCAAAATATTCAATACCATCAAACCGCCAATCAGGATAATCGCTGTAGGAGTCACGATAAACGTGGTGATCAGGGTTACTTTTGGCGACGCCTTGGCCGCCTTTTCCTTGATCAGCTCTTTGCGGATTCTCCGCATGTTTTCCGCCTGTGCCTTGAACGTGACGGCAATCGGCACCCCCAAGCGCATCCCCTGAATGAGCGCTTTGATCAGCATTTGAAACTCCGGGTTGTCGTTTCTTCGCAGCAATTGTTCATACGCCTTTTCCCTCTGCACACCGAGATCCAGCTCTTGATTGAATCGAGAAAACTCTTCCCGAATCGGCCCTTCAAAAAACTTGATGACTTCGCGCAAAGCCTGATCGAGACTCACCCCCGCCTGAAGCGTCACGCTTACGGTGTCGAGAAATTCAGGCAGGTCATAGCGAAGCTGCTGCTGACGATCGCGCGCTTTTTTCTTCAACAGAAGGATGGGCAAAAAGTAGCCAATCAACGGCCAAGCGATCAAACCTAGATGCGAGAAGGGAAAGCGAAGAATGAAAAACAGCGTGCCGGCAATAATGCCGAGCAGAGCCATGAAAATTTTGACCCCTTGGAATTGGGCCACGGTCAAATCTAGCGGTCGCCCAGCCTTTAGCAACCAATCCTCAACCTCATGCGACTCACTGAAAAAGTTGATGCGCTGCCCCATGACAGCATAGTCGTCTCCGTACCGAAGCAATCGTTTGACCAGGCGCTCGGATGAGGTTTCCTGCTTGCGAACGCCGTAATTTTTGTGCCCGCTCATCTCATGGACATGGGCGAGCAGCTTTTGCTTCTCGATGGAGTAGCGATACCACTCCTTCAAACAGATGGCAAACAGCAATAGAAACAAGAACACGCATGTAATTATGAGAGCATCCATGTTTTCACACCTTTATGTTGGTCACTTTCTTTACGAGGATATAGGACAGGAGTGTTCCGATTACAAACAACCCCAGAAGAAAAAGACCAAATCCGGAAAACAACGGATCCATGAAGCCTTTGTTCATCATGTTCATCATCAGCACCAGGGCAACTGGCATGATCGGCACCAAGATAGAGACGTATCGCTGTTCTGCCGTCATCGTCTTGATTTCCTGATTCACGATGCGGCGATCCTCCAATGTCTCCGCCATTTCTTGCAGCACCTGGCTCAAATTCCCCCCTGCGCGCCGTTGAATCAGCAGGGTAGCAGTAAAGATACGGAATTCTCGCGTCGGAATTCGTTTTTCCATATCAGAGAGCGCCCGGTCAAAGCTGACGCCTAGCTGCAGCTCACGCGCCATGCGACTAAACTCATCACCAGCGGGATAATTCATCTCCTTGGCTACCAGTGAGATCCCCTGCGAGAGCGTAAGACCTGCACGCAGCGAGTTGGCCAAAAGGCGACAAACTTCGGACAACTGTTCATTCAATCGCTCCTGGTATTTGTTGCGTCGGACAAAGAACAGCACGTTCTGTATGAGATACATCACCACTGCCCCGATCATAATGTTAAAAGGAAAAGAAATATTCACGATGTTACTGAGCAAGAAGGCGAGCACCATGGTACCTACGATCAAAATTCCGTAAAACTCCGAGGGAGCAAGCGGAAAGTTCGCTTTGATCAGCTTTTTTTGGATTTCCTTGGCATAGGGCGTCTGGTCAAATTTATCTCCCCAAACGATGACGACGCTTTTTCGTTTTCCCTTCACTTCGAACCATTCTTCCGCTTTCTTTTTCCATTCGGTCTTCTTGGCCCGATAACCGAGATACTCGTAGATGCCCCAGATGCCAAACAACACCGCGAGACTAAACAGAATGGGCATGGTCACGTTGCTTCCCTCCTTCCGCCCTGAATATGGATTCATCCAGATTGATTCCAAAAACTTGGAGCCTCTCCAAGCACCGCGGGATCACCCCCGTTGCCGTAAAGTAGCCAAGGACTTCTCCTTTCGCGCCAATCCCCTTCCGCTGGAAACGAAAAATCTCGTTGACCTCCACTCGTTTATCTTCCGTTTTCGCTACTTCCGAAATCGAAACGATTTTACGTGTTCCGTCTGACAGGCGTGTGACCTGGACGATGATATCCAGCGCACTGACGATATATTCACGGACAATCGTAGAGGGCAAATCCATCCCGGCCATAACGACCATCCCTTCCAAACGGTTAAAGGCATCCTGTGGTGAGTTGGCGTGGACAGTGGTAAGTGATCCTTCATGCCCGGTATTCATGGCCTGCAGCATGTCGAATGCCTCTGCACCCCGTACCTCCCCGACGATGATGCGGTCTGGCCTCATCCGCAGGGAGTTTCGCACGAGCTGACGGATCGTGACTTCCCCTGTTCCCTCCATATTGGGCGGGCGTGCCTCCATCCCGATACAGTTGGGGTGAGTCAGCTTCAACTCGGCCGAATCCTCAATGGTAATGACACGTTCATAGTGCGGAATAGCTTTTGCTGTCGCATTCAGCAGCGTCGTCTTACCACTACCCGTACCGCCAGAGATCAGCACGTTCATTTTGGCTTCCACCACGGCTTGAATGAACTGAGACATCGGTTGACTGAAAGAACCAAATTGCATCAGATCATCCATCAAGAAAGGCTCTTTGCGAAATTTACGGATCGAAACAAGTGTGCCATTGAGACTGATCGGAGGGATGACAGCATTCACGCGGCTTCCATCCTTCAGCCGGGCGTCGACCATCGGCGAGCTTTCATCGATTCGTCGTCCAAGCGGTGCCACAATCCGGTCCACGATATGCCGCAAGTGTTCCTCGTCGCGAAATTTTAAATCGGTTAATTCCAGCCTTCCTCGTTTCTCGATGTATACCAGATTGTGTCCGTTAATCGAGATCTCCGTGATTTCCGGATCGGCGAGCAGCGGTTCAAGTGGACCAAGCCCTACCGATTCATTGATCAAACGAGTCAGCAGGATATCCTTTTCATTTCGCGGAATGACTACTTTTTCTTCCGACATGTATTGGGAGACGAGACGTTCGATTGCGAGACGCATCTCATCTGAACGAAGGCTGGTCAGTCTCTCCAGATTGGTCTCCCGCAAGAGTCGGGTCTTGTAGTGCTCAGCCAGCTCGTCGATGTACGGATTGAAGGAAGGAGCTGCTAATGTGGCAGCGAGTGTCGTCTGCTTTGCCTCATCCCCTGGCGCTGTCTGCTCTTGCTTTCGTCGGAATAAAGCCATCTAACTCCCACCTTTTTGAACTTCCTCTTTATGACAGTTTTTTGAGTACCCATTTTCGGATGTCTTTCGCAGCCGGGGAGAGCTTCTTCTCATTCGCTTCCTTTTGCAATGGTCGGCCTTGATTGACAGCCGCTTGCACTCCTTGATGATCTCTGCTGATTTCAGCAGTAATCGGTGCGGTGAATAATCCTTTCAAATCAGACACATTCAGTTCGTTATCCCTTCCCACCTGATTGACGATCACCTCGAGCCTGCCTGCGGTATCAATTCGCAGACGTCGGAACAGGTCTTCCACGAGTCGGTAAATTTGAACGGACGGTGTGTCCAGATTCATCACGTAATAAATCATGTCCGACTCTGACAAAGCGGCAAAGGTAAGCTCGTTCATATGTGTTGGCAGGTCGATAATCACAAAGTCATAACTGCGGCGGCTAGCGCGGATCAACCTGGTGACAAATGCCTCGGACATATTCTCCGCCGTCTCGGCATCACGCGGGCTGACGAGTACCTCCAGCTTGGAATGGTTCTCCCTCTGGGCTACATTGCGAATATGAAATTCGTTGATTTCGTCCATAACCGGCATGAGATCGCCCAATGTACGGTTGTTGTCAAAGGACAAGAAGGTTTCGATTCCACCGTATTGAAGATTGAGATCGATGAGCAGCACACTGGCCGTAGATTCCAGCTTCAACGCTTGTGCAAAGCCCGTTGCTAGTTGGGTTCGTCCGCTTCCCCCTTTTCCGCTGTAAAAGGAGTACACCTTTCCCCGTCCTCGAACGAAAGCTTTGCCGGATGCATCTGTGCCCTTTTTTCTCTGTTTGATCTGAGATAAATCTGATATTTTGTCGAGACGATCGGATAACAGGTTGAGCTCATCAGGCATCACGATGTATTCCACCGCACCCGCGCGAACGACATCTCGCAGCAGGACAAAGTCCTGTTTTTCCGTAAGATAAATGAGGATGCCCTCCGGGAGCTCGCCTTGTATGTATTGCACCAGCTCTACTCCTGCTCCGTCTTCTGGCTGCACAAGCAAAACGACATCGGGTCCAATCCGGTCAATTTCTTTTTTCACTTCGATGGAAGTCGTGTAGCGCACTTGCTCATACGGGGTCAAAATGTCCCTCAGCATGTCTTTTACAGAGTCGTAATCCGCAACGACGAGAATCTTCATATCTTTGTTCATGACTTACCCTCCGGTTTTCGGTGGTTGATTAGTTGGCTGTGGTGGTACCGAAGTTGGTTTCGTTGGAGGCTGGGCCGGAACCGTCGGTGGTGTCTGTACTGCCGGCTGCCCTGCTGCTGGTGGTGTGACAGGCGGTGTCGCAGGCTTCGCTTCAGCCGGTTTGCCAGACGGTTTTGCCTGTTCCGGCTTGGGCTCCACAAACGGATCGGGAATACCCAAGTCTCCTTTGCCCACATTCGCTTTCAAAATGCGAACCATCTGGGCATAATGCTGCTGGTGAATGAATTTCGGCGCTTCCTCAAACGGCAGTTCAAGAGCTACCCCCTTGAAGCTGTTCTCCGATTTGGCCACCATCGCGACTGGCACGTCTTTCATGAACACTTCCGTCATTGGCTTCCCGTTCACCTCATGCGAGATGATGATGTCCACCCGATCTAACGCCTCCAGCTCCTGGTCAAAGACGACATTGTTCGATGAAAACACCGTTACGAGCCTGTTGTTCTGGTCCCGCACAACATTGGCTGGCTTCATGATGTTTTTGGTGATGACGTCTCCCTTTGACAAAGGAACGATCGTAACTTGATTTTTCAAACTGGCTTTATCGATAACGTACGAATCATCCGCGTACTTTTTGGGGATTTCCCTTACCGTCAATTGGTCGGGTTGAATCAGTGCCCGAGATGGAATATCTGCATTTGCTTCGTATATTTCCACCATTTCACCCAGTTGCGCATTCAAATCCTTGATTTTTTGCAGAAACAGAAAGCCCGCAAGTGCAGCAAGTAGGAACGATAATACAAGAAAAATAATTGCCCTACGTTTTGATTCCAACATCAGAAGATTCCCTCTCTTTTCCGAAAAATCCATTCATGTTCATACTTTGTCGTTTTATTGCCAAGATTCTGAACCCACCAACTTATGAGAAAGGCACTAGGAATACATGATCATGACCAGCATGATACTGGTCCCACCCGCGACAAATGGAGCCAACGGGATCTCTCGTCCGAGCTTCATCCTGCCTGTCATTTTGGCGATGGCCCACATGGGAAGCACACTGACTCCCGCAAGCAGATACGTAAGCACGAGCACGACCAACCCCGCTTGCCATCCAACCGCTGCGCCGACCAAAGCGAGCAGCTTAATATCTCCTCCGCCCATCTGGCCGTTGCTGATCACCGCCATAAGTAATGAAATTCCCCCCAGCACAATAACTCCCATCACATAAGTCAGCCATTTCTCTGGATGAAGGTATGCATGCAGAACGAGAAAATATACAATTCCCGGAAGCGTCAGCCAGTCGTAAATGAGACGGCGGCGTAGGTCGGTATACATAGCGACTGCCATTACGAAAATAATGGGAATGATGACATACCAAGATAACACCATATGTCCTCCTTCCTGCTTTTTGAGGAAAATTTCACCATTACAGACTGTGTATTTGGGAAATTTGTTGCAAAAATATCCAACTTTTTTGGATGTTTTTTTGGAAAAGCGCTTTCATTCCCTTGGAGACTACCTCCGTTGTCGTTTCATGAGGCAAACATTTTTTTGTGCTATTCTAGTAGAAATGTACGGCGACGAAAGGTGGATATACCGAACCATGCAGGAGTATCTCGAACTGACTGAACTACTTGCAGAGATTGAACGTCATCCGACGAGTCTGATGTTTATAAAAACGGCAAACTGTGGTGTTTGCGATGTCACCTACGTTAGAACGGTAGAACTGCTGAAACAATATCCACAAGTGAAAAGTATGGTGGTATCTATGGAGAAAATACCCAATCTTTCCGGAGAGTATCTCGTATTTACTGCTCCAGCTATCCTGTTGTTTATGGACGGAAAAGAAATATTTCGGCAAGCCCGGTTTGTATCATTTGACGAGCTGGAGCGTGTTCTGACCTCCATCACTTGCTAAAAATTCACATTTCCTTTCACTGTAAAGGTTTGGATAACCTCTCTTTTGATGATAGAGTAGAGAGTATGAACAAATCAGAGTGGTAAGACAATCAGTTGCATTTTATCGTTTTTTGAAGGAGAGACAGTGGATGAGAGCCTTATTGGTAGACGACGAGCAACTACCCTTGATGCATCTGCAACGATTGCTAGAAAAAGATGTTGGCGGCGTTAAGGTAGTCGGAGCCTACACCAATCCTCTCGAAGCGATCGACCAAGCAATATCCCTTCAACCAGATGTCGTATTTTTGGATATTAATATGCCGCGCATCAGTGGACTGGAGATCGGAGAACGTCTGCAAGGAATCGATAACTCCCCGGAGATCGTATTTGTCACAGGGTACGATAAGTACGCCGTTGATGCTTTTGAGCTGTGCGCACTGGATTACATCATGAAGCCCGTACAGCTTCAACGCTTGCAAAAGACAATGGACCGTCTGCGTGAAAGAATCAAGTCCGCGCAAGAAGCCGAGCCTGTTAAAGAAGAATCAGTCGTTTCCATCCAATGCTTCAACAGTATTTTGTTTCACCAGTCAAATCAGGAGCCGCAGGAGATCAAGTGGCGCACGAATAAAGCCCGCGAGCTGTTTGCGTATTTGTTGCATCATCGCAACAAGATGATCGACAAGGATTCGATTATCGAGCTTTTGTGGCCGGACTATGATGGAAGCAAAGGCGTGACCCAGCTATATACGACGATTTACCTCATCCGACAAACCTTGAAACGCTATGGTCTCCAAACGATATCGATCAACAAAGGCAATTTAGAAGGCGGCTATAAGCTGACGATTGATTCAGCTACGATCGATGTGGAGGAATGGGAGAATCGTCTCAAACAATTACTCCCACTCTCTCTTGCCAACATGCAGGAGTATGAGCAAATGCTAGCGATGTATACAGGCGATTATTTCGGAGATTACGACTATTTGTGGGCAGAGTACGAGCGGGAAAGACTCCGCAGAATGTGGCTACAGCTCGCCAAAACAATGAGTAGCTTTTATTTGGGACACGGCAGAGTACAAGAGGCGATCAGCGTCAATCAGCGCATTCAGAATTTGCACCCGCTTGAAGAAGACAGCTACATGATCTTGATGCAGTTGTACGCTTCTTTGGACGATCATGCGGCAGTAGAAGAACAGTATCAACTCTTGACCTCTCGGTGGGAGACTGAACTCGGCTCTGCTGCAAACGAACATATCACCAAGTGGTATCACATATGGAAACAGGAGACTGAACAAAAGTAAGTAATAATACTCTCTCACTAGATTTAGGGGGCACTCATGAAGATCAGAAGTGGTCTATACAGCGTACTTCTCGCTGCTTTTTGCATTCTACCTTCCTCTGCCGCCGCCTCCAGTTATGGAACGGCAACCTATTCACCAAAACAAACTCAAGACGTGCTCCAAAACCCGTATATGGGACTGGCTCCCGACTCACGGACAAGTAATAATGAGCAAGAACACACCCTCGTCTATGCCAATCTTACCTGGAGGATGCTCGAGCCCACCAAAGGGGATTATGCATTTGATGAGGTCGAAGATACGATCCGGTTTGAAGAATGGACAGAAAAGGATGTCAAGTTCATCCTCCGTATTGTTATGGATATTCCCCATAAAAAATCGGACATGGAGATACCGGATTGGCTATACAACGAGATCGGCGGGGACAATGACAACTTTGAAGATGGCGAGTGGTATCGAAACGACTATGGCAAAGGCTATAGTCCCAACTACAGCAATCCATTGGTCATCCAATACCACAAACAGTTGATTGACGCTCTGGGAGAGCGTTACAAGGACGATCCCCGCATTGCTTTCATACAGTTGGGAAGCGTCGGTCACTGGGGAGAATGGCACACCGATACGTCTATTCCTTTCCCTGCGACAGAAATCACGGATCAGTACGTCGAACCGTATCTGGATAACTTCCCTGATTCCATGCTACTGATGCGAAGACCACATCCAGTCGCCAAGGAGTACAAACTGGGGTTGTTTAACGACATGTTCGGCAACAAAGATGATACAGACAGCTACCTGTCCTGGATACAGAAGGGCTATGTATCCTGGCTGACCAAAGAAAAAATGCCTGCCATGCCTGACTTTTGGAAATATGCACCGAGCGGTGGGGAGTTCTCTCCATCCGATTCGTTAAACAGCTATTTTACTCGCTCTTCCATTAACCAGGTGATCTCACAAGCCAAAACTTCGCATATTAGCTGGCTTGGCCCCAATACCCCTGCACGGTTCGAAAAAGATGGCGAACAACAACAATATTTGGACCGCTTTTTAAACACGATTGGCTACCGCTTCTCCATCACCAAAGAGACACATGCCAAAGTAGTCGAGCCCGGAGAAAGCCTCGCTGTGACCATGGATTGGCAAAACCGCGGTGTCGCTCCTTTTTATTTCCCGTGGATTCTCGAGCTGTCACTCGCGGATGAAGATGGCGAGATCGTAGCAAAAACCCAAACGGACGAAGACATCCGCAAATGGCTTCCTGGCAAGAAAACCGTCAAGCAAAGCTTGAAAATCCCCGATGATCTTCCAGAAGGAACATATACCCTCTGTGTAGCGATCCTCGATCCCCATACGGAAGAACCGGGCATTCAATTTGCCATGGAAGGAAAAAGAGCGGACGGAAGATACACACTCGGCAAGGTTCAAGTACGAGACTGATCACAAAGAAAAAATCCCTTCCTGACAGCCTGTAAAGGCGTCGTCAGAAAGGGATTTTTTGTAGAATCTGCTATGGTGCATAATCGCCATCGTAGCTAACCAATGATACGTTTTTCACACCTTCTACCTCTGAAATATCTTGAACAAATGCCGTATTATCTCCTTTGATTTTTACTTCTACAATCAATTCCACCATCTCTTTGTTGACTGTCTTTGATTTCAGGGTGTATTTTAGCTTGTTCAACTGGTATTTGACTCCGTCATTGGCTTGATCCTGATAGGTAATAATGAGCAGATAAGCAACATCTCTCATTTGCCGCTTGGATAATACGACAATAACAGCCGCCACCACCAATGATCCTAGGACGGAAACCGGGTACACACCTGCCCCCGTCGCAATACCTACCGAGATCGACCAAAACATGAAGACAATATCCAACGGGTCTTTGATGGCGGTACGGAACCGCACAATGCTCAACGCGCCGACCATCCCAAGAGAAAGCACGATATTCGTGCTAATCGTCATGATAATCAGGCAAGTAAGCATGGCCATGGCCACCAGCGTGATGTTAAAGGTGTGCGTATAGACAACGCCACGAAACGTTTTCTTGTAAATATAATAGATGAACAAACCAAGCAATCCCGACAGCACAAGACCTATGATGGTATCGATGATCGATATGCTGGCGAACTGGTCCATTTTTAAGACGCTTTTTTTGATAATATCTTGAAAATTAATCGTATTGGTCGTGTCCATAGTTTCTCGACTTCTCCTCACACTAAAGATTATAGTACTTTTTGGTTTCCTCTCTGCAAATGACATATTTGGAGATAGCCGACCGCTGATTACTTAGGTTTTGTAGCAGATGTCTAATATTGAATGGCAGGAATTGATCGTACTTCACTTCCATGATCATCATGGGCTGATGAATCGCTCTGACCATCATGATGTGTTCGTCAAAAATATCAAGCGAATTGACGTTTGCCTTCAAGTACTTATCAAACGTAATTCGGACATTCCCTTCCCTCACCAAATACGCCTCTCGAACATAATCCGTGATGACACGAGGCCGAAACAGATGATTCTTGCACGACAAATAAAAATCTCGCAGCACAGCACTTTCCGTCTCGCGCAGAAACTCAACCTCGCCTGCCAAAATCCGTTCATACTCATCTCGCGTAATCGACGCTGATTCTTTGCAAATGTATCCGCCGAACTTGCTTTTTCGCTCCATCTTGATGACCGCATCACTTTTGTTATAAATGCGGATGCGATACTTTTTTCTTTGAAAAACCCCGTAGTTTTTTTCATAGAGAGCCGTGTCGTGATAGTCATCAAAATACAGGCTCCGAATATGATAACCTTCCTCACTTACAGAATGAGGATCAGGAGTGGCGATCAGACGCAATTTCTGCCGTAGCGGCTCGTAATGACTCAGCCGAAGATAATACTTCAACTCATGCCGCAATCGCTTGTTGCCGAGCTGGATGCCCGTGCTCTGTATTCCTTTCATTTCAACACGAACTCCTTCACCCCATGATAAATCGCATCCTCCGGCTCTACTCTGTCAAATGCCGTCTGTACGTTCCCTTTACTGTCCCGTACAATCACCCTCCAGAAAAAGCGACCTTTCCCCGGATCGTTTATCGTGTATTGGACTCCTGTCAGCCCCTTTGCCTGCGCGTGTATCTTCGTAAACGCAGGATCGTAACTAACAGCAAAATCGTAGGTCAGATCGTCTCCTTGCAGGTCATAGGAATGGTCCCAAGCAAAAATGAGTCTATCTCCTTCTTTTCTTGGCTCTCCCATAAAAAAGGGCATCGGATTCTCTTGGCGTTCATAGTACCTCTTTTTGTTGCGCTCTGGTTCACCAGAGAGAAGCGCTTGCTCTTTGTGAAAATAGGAGACATCCAACGGTAAATTATATAAATCAGGTAGTTGCAGCACGTATTTGCTCACAATCGGATAATAGCTCTTCAAGTATTTTTCCGTTTGCTCTTTCGTAATGATCTTGCTGACTTCCTCGACCTTTTCGTTTAGAGCCTTGACGTTTTCCGGGTCTTTGAAGATGCGGCGATGCAGGTTCGACACCCAGTAGTTGGAGATGCCAAACTGCCATTGACCGAGTCCTTTTTCTGGACTGCGCTTGAGCTCTTCTTCGAAAAATCCCCATGTTGAGTCATAGTCCCACGGAAGGAAATACCATTTGTTCGAGTTGCTTGGGCTGTATAAATAAAAATTGTGAACAGCCGTGTCGTGATTCCCCATCAACAGGTTGGATGCCAGCCATGTATAGTAGTTCTCCCGATCAAAATGCTTGTCCAAAAAGTCCTGCGTATTTATTGCAGGATTATGAAGATCCTCCAGCATGGCAATGAGCTTTTCATGGTTCTCGCTACCTTTGATCTCCAAGATTTTCTCAAATGCCTTCTTGTCGTAGGTAGGATCGGTCGCCAGCTTGATCTGATCCTCGTAACGATGGAACTCGAAATCAATAGCCTTGTATAAGTTTCCATTCCGGTCCAATCCGTGTGCCTGCAAAAATGTTTTGTTTGGCTGCTCAATTTGAGTGAACAAACCGTAATCAACAAAGTCCCGGTCTGGATTTTTTTTGGTCAAATCCTTGATTTTCACCTGAACGAACTGCGTCCGCAAGCTGGTCATATTCGGCATCTGCTCAAAATAATCAAAGCTAAGCTTTTGTCGAACACGCGTCATGTCAGACTTGTGCTTGCTTAAGTTGATGTTGCGCTGATCCCGCCAATATCCGGCACTTTCGAACAAACGGATTTTGTACGATTTTTGTTCCGCTCTCCTGCTCGATTCCCCCCGTAGCTCAATCGTTCCGTTCGCTCTCGTCTCGCCAAAACCAAAGTAGCCTTGAGTCGGCCCCTCCGCCGTCCCTTCCTGCATAATGACTTTGGCCTGGAGATCTTCTCCCTTTTCATTCCGTCCGCTAGGAGCTAGATTGAGTTCCGAAAAGGTGGTTGTCTTCAGTTTTGAATTTTCTTCGTTGACTATCGTCACATATAAATGGACGATGCTCCCATCCACATCCTGATCGTATACGCTTCTATTCTCAATCAGCCCCTCGTTCATCTGCTGAGTTGGCGCCACCTGACTCGTTGCTGAGGAGTTGTCTGACACTGGTTGTTCAGGTACATCCTGTGTACAACCAGTCGATACAACTCCTAATGCTACGAGCAGGCTCAGTATGAATCGTTTTTTCTTCAACCTAAGTCCTCCCCAATCCATCAGTCCCCATCTATTCCATTCGCTTTCCTTTGACAAAGAGCGGCTGTAGGCAATAGGTGTAATAATCGATATTTTTCAAGTAATAGATCAGCCTGCCGAGACCGGCTACCAGCGCAAGAAACGAAGCCATAAAAAATGAAAAACCGTAGTTCTGAAGGGGCAGCATCGCTATGGTGATGACAACCGTACTGATGAGAAATAAGGTCGTCACCGCAAGCGCTCCCTTCCGATCGTCAAAATAGAGCAACATCAGCACGATCACAAACATAACAGCGTACAAGTATCCCGCGATAACCAAGATGTTGTACCGCTCCATTTGATCGGACGTAAAACCGATGTGCGGAAGCAGCGTAATTCCCAGAGCCAATGCAACGAAGGAAAAGAACAGCTGCACTTCCATCATGAAGCTGAGTTCTTGCATCAATGTTTGGACCATGTCTGTTTTTGCCCGCTTGATATCCTGCACCGAGCCTGTGCCCAATATCGTCCCGTAATACGCTCGATACTTCTCGTAAAAAGCAGTCTCGACAGATACAACAAACATGACCATCGTAGGCAGTATGCTCAAGGAGGCATAGAACGCAGGCACGTCATAAAAAGGCGCAATCACGTATGTATTCGCCACGACTTCTTGAAGCGGACTCCCCAGCCAGTAAATAAAATGGTGTACATAGAAGCCGAGCGAGCAAAAGAGACCCACCCCCAGCAGGCTTGGGTATTTTTTCACGTACTTCACGAAATCAAAGTAGTTCCTCTCCCGCTTTGGAAAATAGCTCTCCAGATGAACCATCGACAGAACGATCATTGTAAAAAAGCCAAGATCCAAAGAAATTAGCATTGCGATTCCTTTTTCCAATTCAGTCAGATTCAACAGCAGAAACGCAGCCAGAAGCGTAACGGCAACAGCCGCCAAATACCCGCGAATAATGCGCATATAATCCTTTAATGCGGACAAATAGGCGGATTGCAGCCATACGACAATCAGTTCCACAAAAAGAAGGTAGGCTACGAGCTTAAAGCTAGACGGCAAAGGTGCAAGCCAGTAAAAAGCACCGCCGAGAATTCCCCCCAAGCCCAGACAAACAGCGATAACTCCATACAAAGACGCAATGATGTCGTTGTACTCGCGCAAGTAAATTTTGTCTGCAATATAGCGAGAAATGACCATAGAAAAACCGCAGGTAATTAACAGTGAAAACACGAATGCATAAACGACAGCGGCTAAAAAAGACATCCGCTCCAAATAACTGACATTCAATTGAAGCAGAATTTGCTGTAGCACCGTGATCATGACCATACAAATCAGCATCGGTCCGACTGTGACCAGCGAAGAAAATGCATACGCCTTCACACTGGACAAATACCCTTTATTCCGAAACATTTTCTTCAGTTCAAAGCCAATGCCCGCCATGTTTCTTACACCTCGTATTTCCGATACATATTGCGATATCCCGCCAAGAAGTTCTCATGTGTGTAAATAGCTGATACTCTCTGGAATCCGCATCTGCCCATACGCCGTCTCAATGGTTCGTTTTGAGACAATGTAATGATCGCTTGGGCAATTTGGGTAAAATGCATAACGGGTACCGTTATCCCTGCGTTGCCATAATTGTCACCATTTCCGTACAACAATTCCCGACAGCTTCCCACGTCTGTTGTGACGAAGGGCTTTCTGCATGCCATCCCTTCCAGAATAACGAGCGGTTGGCCTTCACTGATGCTGGTCAAAACAAGCATGTCCATTTTTCCGAGATGCTCTTTCACATTGACCGCACCCGTAAACGTAACATCCTCCAGTTGCAGGCTGTCGACCAATTGCAGGCATTCTGTGTAGTACTCCTCGTCTTCATCCGTCGGGCCCATGATAACAAAGCGTGCGTGTGGCACTTGTTCTTTGACGAGCCCGAAGCTTTGCAGCATTGTTTTAATATCCTTGATAGGCACGACGCGGACGACAGCGCCAATGGTAATTATGTCGTTCTTTTTTTCCTCCACGATATCAGCATAATCACTCACTTTTACACCGTTCGGGATCACTGATACCTTGGAAGGATCACAGCCTAGCTCGATCTGAATTTCCTTGTTTCGCTCAAACAATGTGATTACCTCATCCGCGTAGGAGTAAGCACATGCAGAGAGATTATGGAAATAATCGATCCAAATATCTTTAAAGTGACCCTTGATCCAGTTTGCCTTGATAATTTCTTCTTCCCGCTCGCGGGTATAAATTCCATGCTCCGTCAGCAAAAACGGCTTTGCATGCAGATACTTACCGAGACTCCCTGCTACACCGCCATATCCTGTACAAACACTGTGATACAAATCCGCTTGTGGCATGCCGTTTTGAATGATTAGACATAGCGGCAACACCATCGAGCGAATCATCCAGATCATTTCGGTAAAAGGAATTTGCGGGTATTTTTGCTCGCAAAGACGTTGAATGACCTCGAAAAAGTCCTTGCTCGTTAGCAACTCGGCTACGGATGGCACCTTACTCCCCGACAACACGGAGAACAGAGCATGCCAGTCGCCTTTGCTGCCATCGAGCAACGAAAGCAACGCTTGCTGCTCATCCTCAGTCAGACCCAGACGCTTGCCCGGTGCAGCCTCTTCCTTCAGATAGGCATCCAGAAATACCTCTTTGATTTCCACCACATTCGCGGGGAGTTGGTAGACGTATTTCCCCCTGTTTTTCTCTTCTGCACCAATCGCATAAATGATAAACTCATGCTCTGGCATGCTAGCGATTAAGGAATGAATCCAGCTAGAGACTCCCCCTGTAATATAAGGGTAAGATCCTTCGGCAATCAGACAAATTTTCATCGCTTACTCTTCCAGTCCTATTTCAAATTTTGCACCCGTTGCATGCACGAGATAGACGCCTTCCTCTATTTTTTCTACCGTGCAATTGACCAAGCTCGTCATTTTTTTGTTTGTCCGCAAGATGTAATACATTTCTTCGGAGAAATTGTTCATGTAGCCTGTCATTTTTTTATCCGTATGCGAGATATATACATCCGTCTGCATATAGCTCTCAAGACTTGCTGCCGCTTCGGAAGCAGTCTGGCTACGCAGCCATGGATACTGCTGGTAAAGTTCTTCCATCATGAGTTGGAAGTCTTTTACCAATTCCGACCACGACTTGTTATTGCTTCTCTCCTTGTCCAACACATCGTCTGGGTGAACAAAATGAGAAAAAACACCGATGGATGTGATCGCATTCGTTATGTACCAATCATGAATGTCTGTGCGACTGTATCCTGAGGTAATACGCGGCAGCTCTACAATGCCATCTTCAGCCACGGAAAACTCCTGAATGTATTCGTGCATGCTATCTGATTCCGCATATAAGGAGGCAATGACTCTCAGATCAGGGAAAGACTTTTTCAGCGCTCGACGCCCTTCCTCTCCCAACACGTTGGAAGGCGGGACATACACCTGTATGTCATATGACGAGAAGACCTTCTTGATATAATTGTCCAGATACGTAAGTGACTCAGCCATACTTGCTTCATCAGGCCAAGCCTTATACTCGTAATGGCTCGCCGTCGCTTGATCGGTAACCAGTGATTGATGATTGTATCCGTGGATGCCCAATTCGCCACCTAATTTCAACAAATCCCTGCCGTACGTAATCAAATTGTTCGAATCCGTTCCTTCCTCATCAGTGAAGGGCGGGGCAACTCGGTTATTGTAGGTTTTGATAATAGCTCCCGTGTAGGTCACATCGTAATCGGCAGCAAGCCTGATCATGTCCGGCCACCACACATCCCGATAGAAGCTGGGAATATCTTTGCGGTACTCGCGGTAAATACTCGGCTCGATCCCCTGTCGAAAAGGGGCCGGAAAATCGTCAATATACATGATTTTCATATTGAAAATGGGGTACATGAAATCTTGATTCAATAAACTGATGCCACCAGCAATCAGTCCTCTGTTCATTGCAGATTGCATATTCGTCCCGTTATAGACCATGACCTTTCCCTGTCCATACCGGGTCTCCCATAGCAGTGGCATATTATCGGCAGAAACTGCGTGAACCTTCGCTTGCCTATCCAGCTCTACAGGAATCGAGGAATTAACAATGGAATCTGCGCCGATTTTTGCATCTTCTCCTTGGATCAAGAGATTGGATGTCATCTGAATGCCGTTTGTCACGATAGGGAGATTGATGGAATTGATTCCTAGTTTTCGGTATATGCGGTACAAGCTGTCATTGTATTCAGGCGTACGTGAAAAGAACACATTTCCACCATTGTGCGCATATTGCATCAACTCATCCAGATTGGCTAGCATGCCCAGATTTTCTATGGTGACAAAGACCGTCATGTATTGGGGATCAGGCTTCGCGAACTGCTTAACGTCAGCGAGATCGTACTCCTTTTTCATATACCGCAGCACTTGCTCCACATTCCTCGCGATTGCCATGCTGCTCTCATCCTTGGGATCATGCAGAATGAGGAATTTCTCCCTTGCTAGCTTGGCGATTTCCTCCTGACTGATCGCGTTTTGCTTCGGCTCGTTAGTCTGCACTCCCGAGTTTCCTGACTTATTACTGCTCACCTGAAGAATGAACTGAGATCGAGTAGCTTCTATGGTGATCCCCAGAATCGCCACAAAGATCAAAATGATGTAGATGTTTTTTTTCACGGGAATATCGTTGGACCTCGACCTGCTCCATTCTCTGTCATTTTCCCTGTCTTTTTTCCTTCTCCCGAACCTTGTCATTCTCATTTTGTATCGCTCATCTCTTTCAGATTCGTACCTATTTCCTGTGCAACAGCGACTTCCTCCCAATTGCTGTCTTGCTCATCGTCATGCCAATGCTCAATACTTTTGTCTTGCTCATCGTTCCAGTAGCGAATCATCATCAGCGTAGCGTGGGAGATTTTAACCGACGAGCTTTTTAACCGATTCATTTCTGCCACAAAACCTGCGTAGTCTCTGATCGTAAAGAAACGCTTAAGCGACATGACATATGGCTGCTCGCTTTCCGGATGATACTCATGAAACCATTGACAGTATTGTGCGGCTTTTTCATAGGACTGGTTCACCAGCTCGCAATTGATCTTGTCCACAAAATAGCTTTCTTCTTCCTGATAAATGTCCAATAATGACTCCAGAACAAACGAATACGTGTAGCTGTATTTCACAAAGGTACGTTGATCAATGAGTGAACTGTCCAGATACTTCTTCAATACGTCTGCGTAGGCACGTAAAACCTCAAGATCCTGCTTGTTCTCCTCGTATTTCACTGATAAATCCTGCAATTGGAGCTGAAGGTTGCGACGCATTTCCGTTAGAGCGGCTGCCGCGTAGTGGACCGTTTCCGAATCCTCGTTTTGCAAGGCTGTCTCCAATGTGCCGATCTGCCAAATGGTCTGCTCTTTCAAGACATCGATCAGCATCTTTCGGCGCGTGCTCGTATCGTTCAAAAATAAAATGTCCTCCACCGGTACGATGTTCATTTCCTTTTCCAAGTCCGTTCTTCGGAAAATATTCGATCCCTCAGCTAGTTTCAGCAAATCGCTTTCTAGCATCAGTTCATTCGCATTCTTTTTCGATGTTCGTTTGTACACATCGGTAATCCCCAATAACAGGAGGCCAAAAATGGGAAGAAAGCCAGCAATGAGCATTCGCATAATAAGCACCTGCTTGTTTTTGCCGCGGCTTTGCATCCAACTGTAACCAACAGACACCAAGACATGGAGGAGGACTAGATTAAGCATAGGCGCCATCCCTCAGAGAGAAGCGATCTTGGTCTTTCTCCTGCACAATTCTCGATGCAATACCGAGTCTACCAAGTCTATCAATCACGATATTGGCTTCTTCCTCGTTGGAATTGGAGAGAATGATATAGACATCTCCTGCTTCGTCCATTCCCATATAATCTGCTTCGCGAAGAGAACTGGCGATATAGGCAGAAAGAGTATGATGGTCCATTTGCGCTGAATCCACTGCCAAAAGGGTAAAGTCAGTGTTCAACTGTTGCTTGGCATCCCTTTTGTTCTTCACCATTGCTGAAAAATAAGCAGGAATCAGGATAGAGGTATCTTCAAGATATCGGTCCTTTTGTGTAGAGTTTAAGTATCGGAGAGAACGGGACAAAGCGGATGAGATCAATTGAACGGCGACTTGGAAGAGGTTTTGGGTGTACATTGTAAAATTTTCAAATCCGAGCTGTTGCAATGTGACCACCGCGACCATTTTTCCCTTGTCAAAAATAGGAGCTGCTATAAGGGGCATGTCGTGACGTAGCTCTTTATTCACGATGATCTTCTTCATTGTCATTAGTTCAGTAAGATAAGCATGCTCACTCATTTTCAATGATCGTGGCAGATCAAAGCCCGCTTTATTCGATTTGGCCATCAATCGCAAGAAAGAGCCATTTTGATTCATCGTATAAATGGCGATCTCATCGGACTTCATGATTCTTTCCAGTACCTTGACCGATTTCTGCAATACGCGTTCAGGCTCGAGGCTGTCCAGCTCTTTGGTGATGTTGTAGATTTTTCCGAAGCTGTCTTCCGAATTCACGATCTGCTGCTGTAATTCTTGCTTGACCAACAGTACATCATTGTAAATGTCCTTTAAAAAATCGTACTTTTCTTCAATGGCCTGCCTTTGCAGCTCCTTTGACAGTACGTCCCTGTTTCGTTTGTCGATCGAATAACCAACAGCAATCCCGATAATAAAATAGACAGCGATATGAAACAGAACATTCGCGTCATATAAGAGCGATACGACATCGCGTCCATTATGCAGGCTTTCTCCGATAAAAAGTCCACAAGCCAGGATAACAGACAAGAGGGATTGCTTCGTTCCGTAAATAGCGCCAATCAACACGATGTAAATCAGCTTGAGATCAAAGACACCGCTATTAACCGTTCCAACTGTGGCGAAAAACACCAGAATGAAAGCAAGAATGTTCTCTATGTACGGCCTTGCATCCCATGAACGGAACCAATGGATCGTTTTCTTCGCTTCGCTCTCCTGCCCTTGTTCTTTCTCTGCGTTGGTCTCTTGATACCACTGCGCCGTTTTTTCTAGCCCCTCCGCTAATGAATACATCGGGATCCAATCTAGCCTTCTCTTTGCCCGCGTATTATCCAAAACCGACTTATCTACGTCTCCTGGGCGTTTTTCCCTTCGTAAGATACCCTGGAGAGGCTGGTTAGCCCCGAGAACGTCAATCAGCTCATTAATGCTGCTTTCCTGATTCGTAGACAAATTCATCACACCGGTATCATCCGCGGTAACGGAACGGAAAATAGCATCAGCTACATCCTCTACATAAATAAAATCTCTCGTTTGGCTGCCATCCCCATGCAAAACTATTTCTTTCCCATTGTTGATCTGGGTTAAAAAAGTAGAGATAACGCCGCCTTCCCCTACTGAACTTTGTCTGGGGCCGTACACATTCGCCAAGCGAAAGACTACCGTTCGCAAACCGTACATTTCCGTCCATTTGCGGCAATACATTTCGCCGATATGCTTGTTTATTCCATAAACAGATACCGGATCACACGCTGAATCTTCGAGTAACGGTGTATTTTCATTCATGCCGTAAACGGCGGCTGATGACGCAAAAATAAATTTGGACACACCATATTTGCTCGATAGCTTCAGCATATTCACGAGTCCAAGAATGTTCGTATTTGAATCCAGCAGGGGGTCCTCCATGGATGCAGCAACACTCACTTGGGCCGCTAAATGTATGACGACATCGAACTTGTTGCTCTTAAATACTTCATCACATTTTTTATCCGCTACATCCAGCTCGTATGCCTTATGCGGAAATGTGACATTCTTCTGATTGCCTGAGCTAAGATTGTCGAGGATGAAAACTTTATACCCTTCCTTATAAAATCTCTCCCCGACAAAAGAACCGATGAACCCATAACCACCTGTGATCAAAACTTTCATACTAACACCTCAGCTATTTGTTTCACGTGTCTGTCCCTACGACGAACATCTACCCCTGTTCCCAACACTTTTTGGACAGCCCATTCGATTCGCTCCAGTTGGAGCGGCTTCGCGATGAAATCCCGCGCACCTGCCTGAATCGCCTTAATGACGGTATCGTGCCTAGACACTGCTGAGCAAATAATGATCTTGGCATCCTTATCCAACTCCATGATTTTGCGTGAAGCAGTTAAACCGTTCATGCCGGGCATGGTAATATCCATCGTGACGAGTGATGGTTTGTACAAGCAGTAATTTCTAACAGCCTCCTCTCCCGAAGCAGCTTCCGCAACGACATGCAGTCCTAATGTCTCAAATATGCTGCGCAGCACATGTCTCGTAAACGCCGTATCATCAACAATCATAATGCTATTCATCCAAAACGCTATCTCCCATCCTATCCACCCATACCTTTCGGACTATTTTATTATAGTAATATATTCCTATTTTCACTACCAACCAAAGTTACTGTCTCGTAACTTTTATTTCCATAGGCATAAAGACCTCCGACATGTAGCTTTACCTAGTCTACTAGGGTCATCTCAACAATTTCTGAACAACAGTCAAAAGACAATCAGATGTCTCCGTTCCCCTGCTATTTAAAAAGAAAAACAGGGACAGTTACCTATACGGCATCTGATCCCTGTTTTTCTTCATGTTTTTACACTATTTTCGTCTACGAGACTTCTCTTTCTCTTTTTTCAACAAGCGAATAAAGATCACCAATACAATTAGGAATACCACCAAAATCACTCCGATTAACCAGAGCGGGATATTGCCTACTACCTCATTTATGCCTTTTGTCTGTTTCTCTGCATGATCTTCGAGCTGAATAGAGAGAACCTCGTTTGATTTGCTCATCACAACAATTTGCCCATCTTCGTTGGAATTCTTCAGATATTCAAGTAGATCAGCATGAAGGAAGGCTCCGTGACTAGCCTTACTCTTGTCTGCGGATTGGAAAACACTCAACGTCCGCTCTTGATTCCAGATCGAGGGCTGGACCCAGGCCACATAACGGCTCGTCTCGTTAATGACGTGGTATTGGTTCAACTGCTTGGCCTCATTGATCAAAAGCTGTCCCTGAACCTTCTGCAAACTCGGGTACTGCTCAATATCTCCCATTGCAATCACATTGTACGAGGCGATCTCCTGCAAGGCCTTCTCGTTCAGAGGTTCCTGGAAAATAACGAAGGAGCTTCCCTTCTGATAGCTTACCTCCAACAGCATATTATTCATTAGCATCGAAAACTGGGACAAATAGGAACCTGTCCATTTTTCCGGCAGCAGGAAGGCGGTGTCCTTCAATCCTGCATCCTGCACATAAGGAGCGGGCCAATATCGGAAGCTGCGCTGTGCAGGTACCTCGTGTGGCACGTTCAAGCTACTTTCCTTATCCACAAACACCCAGCGTCCCATGTTGTTCTCAGGCGCGCACGCATCACCCTTCTGGTTCATCGAAGCCGAGAAAGAGACCGTCAGAGCATGATTCGCCTCTTTAATGGCAGACTCTGAAATAGGAATACTCACGTGGTAGTTATCGTTATCGTCCACTGCTTTCAACTGCTGGAGTATGACGGTATAAGGTACGCCATTTACCGTTACAGTCAACTGGTGCTGTGGCTTATCTTCCCCTTCGTACTTCTGCATGAGCAGTGGGGAAATCTTCAGTTTCAAATCAAGCGTGACGTCCCCGGTAATCTTCCAATGAGACGGAATTTTCAAGGTCACCTGCTCGGTACGGCTGTTTCCGTGCTCAAGCATCACATGCGAATATCCGCCTGAAGCCAACGAAAGAGAAATCGGACTTTGCTCTGCTGCCTGTACACGGGGAACCTGCTTGACAGTCAGTTGATTCCCTGCCAACTGCTTGTTCATTTCCTTATCTGTCAGCAGATGAATCGTCTCGGCAAAGTTTGTCTCCTTGCCTCTCGACACCAAGAGCATGAGCTTGGCCTCAGCAGATTGATTCACTCTCATCTGATAGTAATCGAGCCCCAGCTTTTGTTCCCTGGTTGCAATCCCCTGTTCAGCAACCAGTGTTTTAAGCGGGCCAATCCAGCCTTCTGGATTGCCGAGCGCGATGACGTGTCCCAATTCTCCCTTTGCTTTCCACTCGCTCTCTGTCATGATCGGGATCGGGCGTTTCGTAGCTGTCTGGGCAGACAAGGATGTGGCTACCTTCAGTGCGGCTGCTACCACATCTTGATCGGCGGCGTCAGGAACGACGATCTTGGTAAACACTTCAGTCGAATTACCCGGCTCTACGAACGGTACCGGATACTCCCTCAACAGATCGGCAGACGAGGTTACGGCCTGCGTATCCAGAAAAGCAAAGGAGCTTTTATCGATTTTTACCCAGTTCGCAGGATCGTTCTGATCGTCGCAAATGTTGGCGGTGAGCAGGCTATGCTTGGTGATGGTAATTTTATGGAAGCCGAGCGCCGTCTCGTCCGCTCCCAGCGGTATTCTGATTTTCCCTTGCTGGGCAGTCTCCTTGGTTAAAAACACGCTTTTCAATGGCTTGTCGTCGACACTTACCGTCAAAGTAGAACGTGTGCCGTTCAGCAGCTCGGAGTGACTAAATGAGATTTCCAGATAGTTGTTGCTTCCAATGGTGGCACGCGGAACACTGTAGAAGTAAGCAAAGGACTCATTGACCCCATCCAATGTGACCGGTTCGCTCGTAAAACGCAAAACAGTTCCTGGTGTCTTGTCAATTCCATTGGATGCGTATGTCGTTTTTGCTTGCTTGGCTAGGTTTGAAAAGGTAAACACAGCTGGGCGTATCGCCTGTCCCGATGGCGCAGTTGCCCCGGCTTGTGTCGGTGCTGTCGTGCCTTGAGCGTAGATCGTACCCACGCCTTGCCCAAAAAGGAGAGCGGTTACGGTCAATAGCGCAAACGCCGGTTTCCAATTGTTTCTCTTCATGTTTTACACCTGTCTTTCTGCTGGCGGTGCGGACTTCTTATCTGCCGCGAAACGCTCTGTCTTATACCATTTAAGCTCCTGTCGAAATACAACCCGCTTGAACTCCAGGTACAAGGCGTAGACGACCAGGACAATCCAGAGCTGCGAGTACGTAAAATACATCAACAATACAATCAGGAAATTTTTTACATTCAATTCAGTCCGTTCAATACTAAGTGCGATCATTACTTCCGTGACGTACAGGAAATAAGCCAAAATCCAGAGAATCATAGCGACAATGCCTACCTGCAAATGCAAATCAACGAACATATTCGTCACAAAAAGTACATCCGATACGATTACACCCATAAAGAACAGGAAATAGGTGAAGAAGAAGTAGATCAAATCAAACATGATGCTTTTCTTTCGTAAAGAGAAAATTCTCCACATGAACTTCAGCACAACGTACTGATTCCCTCGCGCCCATCGCGTCCTTTGCTTCCACCACACCTTCCAGCTTTCAGGCTCCTGCTCCCAGGTGATCGCCGCCGGGAAGAAACGAATATAGTAGCCCTCATTGTAGACACGGATCGTCAGCTCGGTGTCTTCCGCGAGAGCTTTTTCATCCCAGCCACCCAGCTCCTCAACCAGGCTGCGGCGAATGGCGAAGTTGGTCCCCGGAATCGTCGTCACCCGGAACCAGAAAAATCGTCCTGCCTGCGCCATCCATTGGAAGCAGATCGTCTCGATGTTGATAAAGCGGGTAAGCAAATTCGTGGCGGCGTTGACCACCCTGAATTTGCCGACAACAGCCCCTGCCTTTGGGTCGTTTAACAGTGCCAGAACAAGGTAGTAGACGGCTTTGCGCTCTGGCGTATTATCAGCGTCATAGACCACGATGACGTCTCCTGTGGAATGAGCCAAGCCCTGGTTGAGCGCACCCGATTTTCCTTTTCCGGCATGAGGAGGCTTGGTGTGGACCACCTTCACGTACGGGTATTTGCTGGCGTATTCATCGGCGATTTCCCCCGTGCGATCACGCGAGTTGTCATTGATGACGACAATCTCCAGCTTGTCTTTCGGATAATCCAGCCTCAGCATCGCCTTGATGGTCCGTTCGATGACGACTTCCTCATTGTGAGCGGGGATCAGAACGCTTACCTTTGGCAGCGGATGCTGGTTTTTTTCCCACTCTGGAATAGGGCGTCTATATCGCAGGTAGTGAAAATACCCACCCTGCATCAAGAACATATGGTACAAGAGCATAATCCAGATGACAGACAGGGACAGATAAAATAAAGCATTAGCCATCGAGATCACGCTCCATAAATAGTTGTTTACGCAGGTTAGCCCGATTGCGCCACGTATACAGCATAAACAGCATGACCATGACAGACACGAGTCCGGCAATGCCCCATAGCACGAGCTGTACCCACCCATTTTCACGCAGGAAATCCTGAACATTTTGGTAAATATCCGTGGCCTTCAACGTCGTACCCTGCTCTTCAAAGGACTCGGCGAGGATAGTTGGCTCACTGGCTTCCTGACCGCTATCCAGACTGATTTCCTGTCCACTCAGCCCGCGGACGTCTATCCACTTCACATCAGGCAGGGTTTCCACGTAGGCAATCATTTCTTTTAAAGGCTTTACTCCTAAATAGGGATGAAAAAACATGCTGACCATGCCATCTCGTACAAAGCTGACTTCTCTGTATTTGTCTTTGATATCCTGCATCGGGGTAGAAGAGGAGGGATCATAATACCCGATTGTTTCCGGCAGGAGGGTCATTCCGTGCAAAAAGGCCGGCTTCGACACAAAAGGAGGTGCTCCCATATGTACCCAGTCCCTGTCATTAAACTGAAGCTGGCCAAGGACATAAGGAAAGTAGCGAGCCATGACCTCGTACCCTTTTTGGCTCATCGTGTAGTGCGGAGCCTCAAAAGCGACAGGAGCAAGCCCCAACTCGGTCAATTCCTTGATTCCTGTCTCCATGCGTGTCTGTATATAATGCTCCTCATATTCTTTCAGCGACTGCTGATAAGTCTCATACTCGGTCTCTGATGCGAACGCATATCTTTTCTTCAAAGGCGTCTCATCTTCCGGAGCTTTGGAGATTGGCGTATTGTTTTCAATGTCCCAAAACTCAGACCCTTCCCCTGTTTCTGAATTGCGATAGTGGTGCATGTATCCGTGCAGTACGATGCTTGCTCCTCTTTTTTGCAATTCCCGCAGCACCTTGAGCATCTCTGGGCGATCCTTCAGATGGACCATCTCGTGCGTCTCGGAGTTTTCGTACACCGGGATAAGCGCAATGACGAAAGGAATCCCCTTGTCTGCCAAATAACTCCCCGCCTCCCATACCAGCTTCGGATCAGAATGAGGGTGTACATCCTCCAGACGAATCAACGCGTAACGCCCCGCGTCATGCGGCTGCTTGAAAACCTCGTGTAGTGCTTCTGACACAAAGAGGGAGAAGGGCGAAGTGAAATTGGAGCTGGCAAAATACGCTGTCTTTCCGTTCTGAACCATCAGCGGATATGTATACATCCCCTTCCAGCCCTCAAGCAAAACATCGCCTTGAGATAGCGAAATATGCCCCACCAAATAGTTATCATATAGCAGGACTTGGTCAACACCCTGCGGCTTAGATACCTTCTGGATATCCACCTGTCCGTTCACCTGGAAAAAGGAAAACCGCGCTCCCAACTGCTCCACGTTTTTGCCAATCGCAAGCCAAGTGCCAGGAAAGCGTTGCATGATTTGCCTCGAAGAACTGCTTAAATCTTTCGAGATGCTACCGTAATAGACGAGGTGTGTGACTCCATCCAAATCTCGCTCGGTCAATACCTCATCCGCCACATAGGTGAGCTTTGAGCTGTAATGTCCCAGCACCATGTCAAGCATGCGCACTTCATCCGTCAAGGCTCCGTCTTGGGTAGAGTAGACGACCAGTACCTCTGGCTCTTGTCCCGCCCCCTCCGCAGCGTACAGCTTATCCCCTATTCCAGTCAGCAGCAAGAGCACCACGAGCACAGACACGACTATACGGCAGCGATTATTGAATGTATTGTTCCAGCTCTTGTTTGGCACGTTGCACCATCTCCAAATGGTCACTCACATCTTCCGCGTAATGACTGATTCCAAATCCGATCGTCAGTGTGACCTGCTTTTTATCATTTTCCAAATTGTGGACGGATAGGAGCCTTTCGATCTTTTTGACGACTACTTCCGCCCCTTCCTCATGGCTGTTGCTCAAAATAACAGCGAAGGTTCCTGAGCCCTGCTCCCCGCGGTCGAGACGAAACTTGCGGTCTGTCAATCGCGTGTTGTTGCGTAGAATGGTTGAGAGCGAGCTGAGCAGATAATCTCCCTCCTTGGGTCCGTACAAGCGATAAAAGGAATCGAGATACAGGACTTCAATGAGCATCAGCGAAAAAGGGATGCCTGTCCGGCGAGAGCGGCTACATTCTTCTTCCAAATCAAAGAGCAGTCGTTTCTCATTGGAAAAACCGGTCACTTCATCGATCGTCACCAGCTCATCAAACTTCCCAACCATCTCCTGATGCTCGGCCACTGTCTGCTTCACCAAGCGATGGATCAAGCCGGTCAGAACGGCAGCGCCTAGAAAGAGTCCCATCCAGATGACGATGTCAGAGAAAGAAAAGGAAATCGTCCATCCGGCAAACATACCCCAAATCATCATACTGCCAAAAGCGAACAAGCTGATCAGGGAGAGCCCCAGGCTAGCCAACAGCCCAAGAATGATACCCGTCAGGCTAATGACCAGTGTCCAGACCAACAGTAAGGCTGGGACCAGCGGCAGAGCAGGCATACCCACCGCGAACAGGGCGAGTAGAATGATGAAAAGCAAAAACAACACTTGATAGCTGATAAATTTACTGTTTTTACTGAAGCGTTCCCTCATTGAACAGCCTCCTTTCTGCGAGCAGTGGAAGCAAATTGTCAAACGAATGCGTGTCCATCTGACTCGTGTCCACGTAACCGCCATAGAACTCGCTTTCTGGACGTCGAATCTGCTGACGAACCATCCGTTCATATAAATCACGGGCAAATGTGTAATCCTTAAGCTCGCTTGCTGTCAAAATCGCCAAGCTGTACACGGCTGGAGACTCATACGTTACCAGCGGTTTCTTGGCACTGGCATCGTATCTGCCATACAATAGTCCATTACGCGCAAACTCATCTTTGAGAAACGCCCACAGCTCTGGAGATGATATGCCCACTTGAGCGCGATGGTAGCTGATGTACAACTGGTCGATCAGATTCACTTCCTGATGATAGACATACTCCTTGCTGCCCAACTGATAAGAAAATGGAAAAAACCCGTTTTGGGTCGGCAACGTGTTCAGAAAGGAATGTACTTGATTACTCAATTCTTTGCTCACCTGTTGATGCTTCTCCATCAATTGAACGGCTGCAGCATTCAAATAGGAGAGTGTCAGGGAATCACTGGCTACCTTATAATGGCGATCGTAAAAATCGACCATCAGTCCCTCTCTACTCTGGTTCTTCACGATGCTTTGTCCAACTTCATTGGCCAATTGGATGTAGCACTCGTCTCCCCATTTTTCGCCTGCCATGTAAAGAGCTTCTGCGATCCTCAGGTCATCTACCAATGCATTGGTCGCGACTGGGGTCTCATTCCCTCCACCCGCTTTCCAGGCAATCCAACCATCCTGATAATCATAGGCTTTCAAGGCCTCTACATTCTGAGCAAAGAGGGCTTGATCCCCTTTTTCTACTGCGTACAGCATCCACAGACCAAGCGATTCCGAAAGGGTCTCTGTCCCTTTTGCAACATTCGGGTCATTAGATGTAGCAGGCTTCATATTCGTTTTCAAGGTCAGATCGTCGTTCGTCAAATGCTGCTTGATAAAGAGCTCGCCCGGCAAAAGCCTGACGTATTCGGAGCCAATGGTATTCTGTTCCGTTTTCATGGCAGACGGCACCCCCTGAAAAAAGCATCCGCTCAAGATGAGGACAAGTAAGGAGACTGCCATAATGGGAAAGCGAAAATCTTTCAACATGCTCACGCCTTTTTAACATAAGTTTCTATCTCGCTACGATTTATCCAGTTTTCATAAACCCTAGCGAAAGGTGTCGCACTTCCTATTATAATCCATCCGTTAAAAAGGTAGAGAGGACTCCGCCTTCACTCAACAATGAACCCATAACTTCCTGTGATCAAAATTCCATACTAACATCACTGCTAGTTTGTTTCACCTAGAATCTGTTTCCAACAAATGTTGAACAGCCCATTCAATCCTCTCGAACTGTAAGGGCTTTGCGATGAAATCACGTGCACCTGCCTGGATCGCTTTGATGACAGTGTCGCGTCGTGCAACTGCGGAGCAAATAATGATCTTCGCATCCTTATCCAGCTCCATGATTTTTCGGGAAGCAGCCAAACCGTTCATGCCCGGCATGGTAATATCCATCATGACAAGTGACGGTCGATACAAACAATAATTTCTAACAGCCTCTTCCCCTGAATCAGCTTCTGCAACTACCTTAATACCTAATTGCTCAAACATGTTACGCAGCACGAGTCTCGTAAACGCTGTATCATCAACAATTAAAATGCTATTCATCCAAATTGTTTTCTCCTATCTTTTATACCACGACTTTCGAACCACCATAAGAGGTTTACTATACGCAAAAACGACATAATCTGATCATTTTCTACATTCTACTAGGAACATCTAGACAACTTCTGAACAAGAGAACATCACGAAAAGTAAAAATAGGCACAAAGAACCGCTTTGTTGTTAAGAAATAAAAAAAAGCCGAAGCATCTGCTTCGGCGCAACTCACTCTTCTATTCGATTCTCTTTTTCCTACCAAGCTGCAATACAACTATCCGTACGCATATCCGTACCACCGCTCAGCACACCATTTTCATCACGCCAAATGATTTGTCCACGCCCAAAATAATTGCCGAGCTGTGCCCACTTGATCGTATGGCCCCTGCGCTCCAAAGCTTGTGCCAAATGCTCAGGGAAATGACGCTCCAGCTCCACCGTTTTGCCTTCCATCCACTGCCAACGCGGTGCATCAAGCGAAGCTTGAGGATTGAGGTGGAAGTCGATCGTATTCATGACCACCTGCACATGTCCTTGTGGCTGCATGAAGCCGCCCATGACGCCGAATGGCCCCACTGCTTTTCCGTCCTTCGTCAAGAAGCCCGGGATAATGGTGTGGAACGTTCTTTTGCCTGGCTCCAAGCAATTGTCATGAGCAGGGTCCAGCGAGAAGTTATGACCGCGGTTTTGCATGGCGATCCCTGTCCCCGGGACAACAACCCCGGAACCAAAACCCATGTAATTGCTTTGGATAAAGGAAACCATGTTGCCCTCACCGTCAGCAGTCGCCAAATAGACCGTGCCGCTCGTTTTCGGCTGACCCGGCTCTGGCGTCAAGGCTTCATGACCAATCAGTGCACGGCGAGTGGCAGCGTACTCCTCAGACAGCAGTGCTTCCTTGGAGACTTTCATTTTGCTCTCTTCTGTGATGTATTTCAATCCATCGACAAAGGCCAGCTTCATCGCTTCGATTTGCTTGTGATACGTTTCCGTCGTGTCTTTTGCGTCAAAATCAAAGCCCTTCAAAATGTTCAGCGCCATCAGACCGATCATCCCTTGCCCATTCGGCGGGATCTCCCACACGTCATAGCCGCGGTAGTTGACACTGATCGGCTTCACCCATTCCGGCTCATAGGCAGCCAAGTCTTCTTTGCGCAAATAGCCGTTACACTCCCGGGAGAACGCATCGATCTTGTCTGCCAGCTCTCCACGATAGAAGCTCTCTGCATTTGTTTCCGCGATTTGACGCAGCGTTTCAGCATGACCCGGCGACTTCCAGATGTCGCCTGCTTTTGGCACCTTGCCATCTGGCGTAAAGGTGGAGAACCAATGAGCGAACTCTTCCCCTTTGCATTGCTGGGAAAACTTTTTGTGTGCAGCGTTCCAATAATGCGCCAATGTTGGCGATACCGGATAGCCATTTTCCGCATAATCAATTGCTGGCTGCAAAACCTCTGTCAGCGGAAGGCGTCCAAAACGTTCGGACAAAGCGGCCCAGGCAGCAGGGGCTCCTGGTACAGTAACAGGTGTCCAGCCGTAGGTCGGCATTTCTTCCAGACCTTTTGCTTTTAATGCCTCAATAGAGATTCCTTGTGGTGCAGGCCCGCTTGCATTCAGTCCATGCAGCTCGTCTTTGATCCACACGAGGGCAAACGCGTCTCCCCCGATGCCGTTCGAGGTCGGTTCTACTACAGTCAGGCACGCAGCCGTTGCAATCGCCGCATCCACTGCATTTCCGCCTTTTTTCAATATATCGAGACCAGCTTGTGCCGCCAGTGGCTGCGAGGTCGCTACCATGCCGTTCTTGGCAAAAGTCGTCACACGCTTCGATGCGTATGGGTATTCCATTGCGTCATAATTAACCATGGTTTTTGCCTCCTAAGTAAGTACAGTGTTAGCCGATGAAAACAAACCCGTAAACCATCGCTCCCAAGATGACAAAAGCGGGATGTACCTTCCATGTTTCGAGCAGAAGGTAAGATGCCACTGTCAAAATCCCTGTTTGTATCCAGCCGATTCCCTCGACTGCACCCATCAGGAATTGATACGTCATCGTTCCGAGCAAGACAGTAACGACTGGGCGTACCGATTGGGTCATCGCTTTTACCTGTGGAGCACTGCGGAATAAGTTAATAAAACCCATCAATAAGACCATCGCTATCGCTGTCGGAGCAACCGTTGCAAATAATGCGACTACTGCACCCGGTACGCCCGCTACCTGATAGCCAATGTATCCAGCAAGCTTGGTCGCGATTGGGCTGGGCAGTGCATTTCCTACCGCCAGCACTTCTCCGAATTCCTGTACACTCATCCACTGATAATGGTCAACCACTTCATTTTGGATCAAAGGGATGCTCGGTGGTCCTCCCCCGTACCCCAAAATGTTGGAGATGAAAAAGGCCCAAAATAATTGCAGATAGATCATGCTACTCCCTCCTTGCCGTCCTTGTCCTTGCGCTTGCGGACAGACCAAGTAGAGTAGGCAAATGAAACGGCCAGCGCAATCCCTACGACGATGCCCGGATGCCAATCAAGGAAGAGCAACGCTACGAGTGAGAGGGCGAGGGAAAGGCTCACACCTGCTTTGCTGGACGCTCCCTTCCAGCCCTTCGAAAGGAATTCCCACGTAAGGACGCCTGTCATGACTGCGATTACCGGACCGATTGCCTGGATCATGCCGTATACACCCGGCGCATCCTTCCATTGATAAATGACTTGCAGCAAACCGATCATCACAAGCACGATTGGCATCACTACTGCGATGTTTGCCACCAATGCACCCTTCCAGCCTTTTACCCGATAGCCGATAAAGGCGGCCAGCTTGGTCGCAATGGGCCCTGGAAGAGCATTGCCGAGCGCCAGATTGTCGGAAAAGTCCTCATCTGTCACCCATTTGTACTTTTTCACGCATTCGGTGTAAAAGAGAGGAACCATCGTAGGTCCTCCCCCAAACCCGAAGATTCCGATGCGGAAAAAGGCGAGAAATAATTGCCAGTAAATCATAGCTGTACCTCCGTCCTTGCCTAGCGGAAAAGTTCGCCCGATTGCACCAAATGACAGGATACCAATTGGCCGTCGCCGATGTCTGACAGACTGGGCACCTGTGTCTTGCAAATCTCGGTCGCATACGGACAACGTGGGTGAAACGTGCAGCCGCTCGGTGGATTTGCGGGACTCGGCAAATCCCCTGCCAACAAGATCCGTTCGCGCTTTTGCCGTGGTTTCGCTACTGGAACAGCCGAGAGCAGCGCCCGTGTATACGGATGACTTGGGTTCTCAAATAGCGTCCGCTTGTCAGCAATTTCTACAATCCTTCCCAAATACATCACCGCGATCCGGTCGCACAAGTGCTTCACGACCGACAAATCATGCGAAATGAACATCAGGGTCAGATTGAATTCTTTTTTCAAATCCTTCAACAAATTGAGTACCTGTGATTGAATCGATACGTCCAATGCAGATACGGGCTCATCGGCAATGATCAGCTTTGGTTTTACGACCAGTGCACGGGCGATTCCGATCCGCTGCCTCTGTCCGCCGGAAAAATCGTGTGGATGGCGGCTCAGATGTTCTTTTCGCAAGCCAACGACCTGAATAATCTCTTCGATGACTTTTTCCCGCTCTGCCTTTGTCCCGATGTTGTGCACCATCAGCGACTCCATCAAAATCTGCTTGATCGTCATCCGTGGATTCAGCGAAGCATATGGGTCCTGAAAAATCATTTGCAGGTTTCGGCGCATGACGCGCATTTCTTCTTTGGGAAGCTTCGCTAAATCTTTGCCATCAAACCAGACTTCTCCTGCTGTCGGCTCCAAAAGGCGTAGAATCGTTCTGCCCGTCGTAGACTTGCCGCAGCCCGATTCCCCTACAATGCCAAGTGTTTCACCGGGATACACTGTCAGATCAATACCATCGACTGCTTTGACATGTCCCGTCGTCCGCTTCAAAAAGCCACCCTTGATGGGAAAATGCTGTTGCAGCCCTTTTACTTCTAAGAGAGGTGTCGTCATGCCTGTTCTCCCTCCTTCGCGTACAGCCAGCAGCGACATTTTTGATTGTCCAGTTGCAAGAGTTCTGGGGGCTTTTCGTGACAAATCGCAATGGCTTGCGAACAGCGCGGGGCAAAACGACAGCCCACTGGCATTTGATAAGGCAAAGGAACTGCTCCCGGAATGGTTTCCAGATATTCGCGCTCTTCGTCCAGCTCAGGAATCGAGTTCATCAGCCCGATCGTATACGGATGCTTTGGACTGTCAAACAGTGTATCGACATCAGTCTCCTCTACGACTTGTCCGGCATACATGACGATAACGCGGTCGCACATCTCGGCTACTACACCCAAATCATGCGTAATCAGCATGATAGAGGTTCCGGTCTTCTCTTTTAAATCGCGCATCAAATCAAGAATTTGCGCCTGAATCGTCACATCCAGTGCCGTTGTCGGCTCGTCTGCAATAATCAGCTTCGGATCGCAGGACATCGCCATCGCGATCATGACACGCTGGCGCATCCCTCCTGAGAGCTGATGCGGAAACTCTCCGTAAATCTCTTCGGCACGAGGCATTCCGACTGCTTTTAGCATCGCAATCGCCCGGTCCTTTGCCTCTGCCTTCGTTACCTTGCGATGCAGCATGACTGCTTCCTCAATTTGTTTGCCTACGGTATGCAGCGGATTGAGAGATGTCATTGGCTCTTGAAAAATCATCGCGATTTCATTACCGCGTACACCTTGCATCTCTTTTTCCGACAGCGCAAGCACGTTCTTCCCATTGAAGCGAATCGATCCTTCCGTGCTTCCGTTGGGCGGCAGCAAGCGCATGATCGACAGGCTAGTTACACTCTTCCCACAGCCCGATTCGCCCACGACGCCAAGCGTTTCACCAGCACGGATAAAGAAGTCGACGCCGTCCACGACACTGACGACACCGCTGTCCGTGCGAAAACGGGTTCTCAGTTGCTCCACTTCCAAGATGGTCGTCATCTGCTCCACTCCTTTTCTCCCGTGTAGGGTATTCATTATTTACGTGCGCGTGGGTCCAGAACTTGCTGTAGACCATCCCCCAACAAGTTGAAGCCCAGCACGACTAAGAAGATGGCAATCCCCGGATAAAACGTCGCATAGGGCGCGACGGACATAAGCGTTTGTGCTTGGTTTAGCATGCTGCCCCAGGAGGGAGTCGGCGGCTGTACACCCAATCCGAGATAGGACAAGGATGCTTCTGCGATAATCCCGGATGCCATTGCCAACGTCGCTTGAATCACAATCGGGTTCATGGCGTTCGGCAAAATGTGGCGGAAAATAATACGTGCATCCTTTACTCCAACCGAACGTGCTGCTTGAATATACTCCATATTTCGAAGTGAAAGAACCTGACCGCGTGTAATCCGTATAAAAGCAGGGGCAAAACCAATCCCAATCGCCAGCATGGCATTCCCGAAGCCTGAACCGAGCACCGCCGAAATCGCCAGAGCCAGAATCAAAAACGGAAAGGCCTGCATCGCATCGACGCTTCGCATGACGATCCACTCATCCCAAAAGCCGCGGTAGTATCCGGACAAGAGTCCAATCGGCACCCCAATCAGCATCGCAATACCAACAGAGATCAGCGCTGCCTGAATGGAGATGCGCGCCCCGTAAACAACACGGGAGAAAATATCCCGACCGAGATCATCGGTCCCAAACAAATGCTCACCATCTGGCGACATCAAAATTTTGTTATAGTCTTGTGCATTGGGGTCGAAGGGTGCGATCAGCGGCGCGAAAATCGCCACCACGATCAATCCGAGGATAATCACCGCTCCGATGACGCCCAAACCATTCCGGAGAAATTTGCCCACGGTTTTCATCACTCACCTGCTCCTTTCCCAGCCTTGATGCGCGGATCAATGACAGCGTACAAAATGTCGACAATCAGGTTTACCAAGACAACGAGAACCGCAGAAACAAGAATGGCTCCTTGAACCGTTACGTAGTCACGTTTGAAGACAGATTCCACAATCAGACGGCCAAAGCCAGGAATCGAAAAAATCGACTCGGTAATCACCAGACCACCCAACAAGCCTGCGATCATCAAACCCGATGTCGTTACCACTGGAACCATCGCATTTCTCAGCGCATGCCCCAAAATCGTGCGAGCCTCATTCAATCCCTTCGCTTTCGCTGTCCGAATAAAGTCCATGCTCACGACATCGAGCAAAGAAGAACGCAGCATTCGCATCAATACGGCAGATTCCCGCAAGCCCGTTGCCAAACAGGGCAGAATCATGGCCATCAGGTTTTGTGTAGGATTCTCGGAAAACGGTACATAACCGGATGAAGGCAGCCACTGGTTTTCCACGGCAAAGAAAATAATCATCATCATCGCCAGCCAGAAGCTGGGGATACTCATACCGCCTAGCGCAGTAAAAGTACTTGTATAGTCAATCCAGGTCCCACGTCGTACTGCTGCGAGAATTCCCGCAGGAAACGCAATCAGAATCGCTACCAGGAATGTTCCGATCGTCAATTCCACGGTAGCCGGGAGTCTTTGCATTATTAAGTCTGCGACCGGTACACGGTCCGTAATCGATATTCCCAAATCACCCGTTACCACTTTTCCTAGCCAGGAAAAATACTGCACCACGATCGGCTGATCCAATCCCAGCTCGGTTCGCAGTGCCGTATAGGCTTCCGGTGTCGCTTCCTCTCCTAAAATGACCCGGGCAGGATCGCCCGGGATCATATGAATCAAAGAGAATGTCATAATCGACACCAGCAGGAGAATCGGGATTGTCAGCAATAGACGCCTGACTATGAACATCATGACAATTCCTCCTTGCTCTTGCTGTTATAGTGTTGCGTTACCTATTGCTTGTCCAAATTGGCTGTACGGATCAAACCGTCTGGGACATACGTAAAGCCGGTTACTTTCTTGTTCATGCCAATCAGTACATATTGGTGGTACATGTAGGCATAACCCGCTTCTTCTTGCAGCAATGTGGCAGCTTCGTCATACAGCGCCTTACGCTTTGCTTCGTCCAACTCACCACGTGCTTTGATGACCAGTTCATCCAGCTTCGGAATGGAAATGCGGCCATCGTTGTTTGATGTACCCGTTACGACGAAGTCATGGAAGTTTTGGTCAGGGTCCTGACGTCCAGACCAGCCCAATTGCATCGCTTCAAATTCGCCTTTATCTCCTGTTTCGATCAATTGTCCATATTCCAATTTTTCCAATGTCACGTTGATGTTGTGTTGTTTCAGCATGTTTTGCAATACCGCACCCAGTTGCTCATTCTCTGGAGAAGTAGAGATGTACAGCTTGAAGTTAAATCCGTTTGGTTGACCGCCCTTCGCGAGCAAATCCTTGATTTCCGCTGCATCCGGCGGCTTCGGTGTGTTCAGTGCTTCATTGAAAGCCAGACTGCCTTTTGTAAATGCTGTGCGAGCTGGTGCCGCATAGCCGTTAAACAGTACTTTTACCAGGGCTTCACGGTTAATAGCACGATCCACAGCCTGACGGAGATACTTGTTGTCAAACGGCGGGCGAGAGTTGTTCAAGTAAAGACCTTGGTAACCCATGCCGGATTCCGCAACCAATTGCAGGTTCGCATCGCCCTTGATGGCAGGGATTTCTTTTACAGGGGTATCATCGATGATATCCAGCATGCCGGAGCGCAGGTTTTGTACTTTCGCTGTTCCATTCGTGAATACTTTGTAGTTCACTTCATCGATCTTCACTTGACCATTCCAGTAGTTTTCATTTTTCTTCAGCGTCACGTGGTCGCCTTTTACTTGCTCTACAAATACGTATGGGCCTGTACCAACCGGATGATTGAGGTATTGATCGCCATGTTCCTTCACTGCTTTTGGCGATACCATAATGCCCGAACGGTCAGTCAGTACGGACAAGAATGGAGCGAAAGGCTCTTTCATCTGGATTTTTACGGTATGCTTGTCCACTACAGCCACGGAATCTACGAATTTCAATTCGCCTTTCCGGCGGGACTTCTCATCGTTCATGTTGCGCTCGAAGTTGAATTTCACGGCCTCAGCGTCAAACTCGGTGCCATCGTGGAATTTCACGCCTTGCTTTAGCTTCAATGTATAGGTCTTGCCGTCTGGCGTTACTTCATGCGATTCCGCCAGCATTGGCACTATTTTTCCTTCTGAGTCGATATCAAACAGCTTGTCATAGAGGCTCGCGTATACTTGACGGTCGTACAGCGAAGTCGAGGTGTTTGGGTCCATTGACGGCGGGTCTGCCTTTAACCCAATATTCAGTACTTTTTTGCCGGAGGCTGGTGCTGTTGTTGCGGCTTTGCCGTTATCTGTACTCGCACTGTTTCCTCCTCCACAGCCTGTTACCAATAAAACTGTCCCCAGAACAGCACTGAGCATCGCTTTGCTCACTTTGGTCGAAAACATAGGATGACCCCTTTTCTCTCATATTTTCTCTAGTCTCTTCTCAGAATCGTTCGTCATTCATTTCATAATCCCAGCGGATTTTCGTCCGATGGCATTCCCCCTTCCACGGTCACTCGTGCTTAACGGATAAAGTTATACTTGGACTTCAGTATTTTCAATTCGTTAATGACATTTGTTTTGGAGATGCCAGGAATCTTGTGTAGCTTTTTAAGCAAAAATTGCGATAATTCTTCATTACTTGTTACGAGCACCTGTGTGAAAAGCTGATATTCACCAGAAGTGAGTACGATGAGCCTGATCTCTACGGTTTCCGTTAACGCAGCAACCACATCGTCCAGCTTTTCCGCATCCACAGCCACTTGAATCATCGCCTGTACGTGAAACCCTGCCTTGACTGGATTGACAATACCGACCAGACTCAGGGCGCCTTCGTCCTGCAATTGCTGAACGCGCATGCGAATCGTCTTTTCCGTGACCCCGAGGTCCTTCGCAATCTGTGTAAACGGCAAGCGCGCATTTCCTTGCAAGGCCCGAATGATCCCATAGTCGATGTCATCTAAATCAGGATAAAGTGATCTTCGAAAAGTTTCTTCCATATAAACACACCTTTATTCGTCTTTTTTCGGCATAATTCAACCTTACTACAGCTAAATTTTATAAAAATCGGTCGAATTTCATAATGATTGTTGTTACTATAATACGATTTTCGACATAGCGCAATACCTTTATCTGAAAATTTCATTTTGAAAGCATTTTCATTTTATTTTTTTCCTTCCATCTATTCTTGCTATAAATAAAACGAAGAAAAAGAGCCTACTCCACACAGGAGAGGCTCTTTATTAATATTCGATACGGTCCTGAGATTGAGACCATGCTTCAAATGGACTCTGTCTATTCGCAAGATTGATTCTCTGAAAAGGAATGCTGCGCTCCTCATGAGGGAGGACTATCTGCTCATAAATAAACTGATCATCAAAACCGACATGCGCCGCATCTTCTTTCGTGCAAGCGTAATAGACATTGCGCGGTCTGGCCCAATAGATGGCTCCCAGACACATCGGACACGGCTCACAGCTCGTATACAGGTCACAATCGTTTAACTGAAAGGTTTGGAGATGACGACATGCTTCCCGAATTGCTTGCATTTCGGCATGTGCCGTAGGGTCATTGCTCGTCGTCACTTCATTGCGTCCTCGCCCGATTACCTTCCCGTCCTTCACGACAATGGCTCCAAACGGTCCGCCTATTTTATTACGTACATTTTCAACCGCAATCTGTACGGCTTGACCCATCCATGCCTCTCGTTCCATCCGCCTGCCCCCTTGCATCCTTCTCCTTGTATCCTATGTCCATGCGCATCTGGACATGATGGAAAAGTCACTAGCGGTTCATTGATTGCTTTAAATGGAACAAGTAACGGTTTCGAATGATCCAGAAATACACACCTTGAACAACGACGAAGCTGCATAGGACAATCGCGGTCGGTTTGAACACAGATGCGACCAGAATCAGCTTCAACAAGCTTTGCAGGGATACGAACGCCACCATGCTGTGAATAATGGCTACCACAATCGGCACGAAGAACAACAGGGCAACCTGGGTCGTAACGATCCGCGTCAATTCCGCATCCGTGAGTCCAATCTTGGAAAGCGCTCCATAATGCCGCTTGTCGTATTCCAGATCCGTGTACAGACGGAAATAGAGAAAGCTTGCTGCGGCTACAAAGAACAACACGCCCACAAACAATCCGATAAAGAGTCCCATATTCGCCATTTGTTTCATGGTGTGATAGTAGGGCGCACGAGCTGAAAACGAATAATTTTCTTCGAAATGATGAATATCTTCCTGAAGCTTGAGACTAAGATCCTGCGTTTCCTTCCATCTTGGCACCTCGTAAACAAAGCGCTTTTCTTCCTTCATTTTCGGAAGCTGGTCATACACCTGATTCGGTAAGACAACCAAACGCTCAAATTCAATCCCTCTGATCAATGGAGTCATATTCGTATCCGTTTTGACTGCGAGCTGTGCCTTCCCCACTTGCAGCGTTTTGCTAGATACTGAATCACCAATCCAATTGAGCAGTACGAAGGCCTCTTTATTCGTCATTTCGAGTACAGTCGAATTGGACGCTACCGCCAGCCGGTTGTAGTCAGACAGCTTGACTACGCCGACCCTTTCCTCCTGAACCAGATCTGGCAAAACTCGCATTGCCACTTGATATTTTTCGAAGGAAAAGCCACTTTGCTGCAAGCTCGTTTCGATTAACGACAGATGCTGCGCTCTCTCCGCATCGCTTTGTTTGGACTGGTATTCAAACGCAAACGGATGTGTTTTCATCACCGTGATCTGAATAGATCCAGCCAACGCTGCCAGTGTGCCAATCGCACAAAAAGCAACGGTAGAGACGATGCTGACCAAAAAGAACATCCTTGCATTATCCTTCATCCGATAGGCCAGATCAGAGAGTGTCAGGAGATTCGTACCTTTCCAATAGAAAACGCGACGCTTCTTCAGAAAATCGATGAAGATGACGCTTAACTGAGTAAACAAGAGGTACGTTCCTACAGTCGTCAGCGCAATGACCGGAAGCATCAGCACGAGCACATTCACGCCGTCAGCCGTGAGGGCTAAGGCATAGCTCATTCCCAACAAAGCTACTGCGACCAGAGACAGCACTAACGATGCCCTCGGCTCACGCTTAGGCCGACCACTTCCTTGCAACAGATCCAACAGACTGCGGCTTCGCAGCACGAGGACGGTAAACAGTGAAATGGCTGCATACAAGATGAGAAACGCCACCACTGTCAAACCGATCGCTTTCCACGGGAAGTAAAACCCGAGTGCTTTTACATCCAGCAAAAATCCGGCGAATTGGAAAAACAGCTTGGCGAGAACCAACCCAAGCCCAATCCCGATGGCAATCGAGACAATCCCAATCAGCATGTTTTCCATAAATATCAGCGTATTCCGCTGCAACGGTGTCATGCCCTGGATAAAAAGGATGCCGAACTCCTTCTCCCTCTTTTTCAGGAAAGCGCCAACACAATAAAAGAGAAAAAAGAAGGAGAACAGAAAAATGACGTACTCAGCCGCCATCATCCCAGTGGCTACGGATTCATGGATCTCCTGTCCAATAATTTCTGGATGAAAAATGAACATCGCATAAACGAAAAAGATTAAGACAGAAAAAACGCTACTCATAAAAAACGCAGCGTACATCCGTTTATTTCGTACAACGTTATTACACGCGAATTGTCGAAAGGTCATAGGTGTTCCCTCCCAAAAACGACAATGAGTCAATAATTTTCTGGAAGAATACCTGTCGACTCTCACCACGATACATCTCGTTATGGAGCTGTCCGTCTTTAATAAAAATCACCCGATGGCAATAGCTGGCCGCCAAAGCATCATGCGTCACCATCATCATGGTGGTATTGTCCCTCTTATTGATCGCTTCGAGTGTCTCCATCACATTGCGTGAAGACTTGGAATCAAGATTTCCTGTCGGCTCGTCAGCGAGCAAAAGCGATGGGGAATGAATGATCGCCCTGGCAATTGCCGTCCGTTGGCGTTGTCCCCCAGACACCTCGAAGGTCCGCTTTTCCAAAATGTCCTGAATCCCTAGCTTCTCTGCAACACTTTGCAGCTTTTCTTCCATGACCGATACTTTCTCATTGTCCAGCGTCAGCGGCAACACGATGTTTTCCCCAATCGTCAACGTGTCCAAGAGATTGAAATCTTGAAACACAAAGCCGAGCTCACGGCGACGAAACAGAGCCAGTTTATCTTTTTTTAAATGATGCGGATTCGTACCGTTCAAAAGAACCGCACCAGAGGTTGGTGTATCAATGGTGGAGATCATGTTTAATAGCGTAGTCTTGCCACTGCCTGAGGGGCCCATAATACCGACGAATTCGCCCTTGCGAATCGAAAAATCGATATCGGTCAGCGCGCGGTAGGTTACCTTGCCCCCGTATATTTTACTTAAGCTATTTACAGCAAGCATTTCCATGCGCCATTCCCCTTTCTTGCACTTTCAAATTCAAGTGCATGTTCAAAAAGGCGTCTTTTCAGCACCTCTTTCGATGTCGAATCTGCTTTCTTAATTGCTTCGTGATCAAAAGACGACTTTTTGAACTACCTCTTCAACTATACGAAAGTGCGCATAGTGCAACTATCGAATTAACTTTCAGCTATCTTACTTTCTTGTAAGGTTGGGACGACGGCAGACAAGACAATACGTACAGTTGTCCCCTCGCCCACTACTGATTCCATTTCCACCCCATGATGGAGCCGCCCGCAAATTTCTTTCACCAAGTACAGCCCCATCCCGGTGGATTCAGGGTATTTGCGCCCGTTTTCTCCTGTAAAATACGGCTTGAACACGCGACGAATATCTTCGCTAGGGATCCCGATTCCATAATCCTGCACTTCCAATATGGCATGTGCTCCGCGTTCATACGCACGAATGGTGACCTTGTTGCTTTTCCCTGCTGAATAACGAACAGCATTCGTCAACAATTGGTTGAGGACAAAAGCAAGCCACTTATCGTCCGATTCCACTCGCCAACTTTCATCCACTTTTACCTCGGGATACACCTGGTTGCGAATAAACAGCCGCTTGTTTTCAGCCAACACATTCTGCACCAAAGAACGTAGCGTTACGGGCTCAATCAGGAAGTCCTGTTCAAATCGGTCAAGGCGAGCTATGTACAAAACGGTTTCCAGTCCACGCTTGATCCGGTCCACTTCTTCACGGACGCTCTCGGCTGTTGGATCGTCTTCATTTTGCAGCAACAGATGAATAACCGAAATCGGCGTCTTCATCTGATGAACCCACTGCTGAATAAACGTCGTATGGTCCCGTTGCTTGTTTTCGTAGGCATGAAGCTGTTCTTTGTAGAGTCGGTATTGCTCCTGACTGATGTCATCCATCGCGCGGCACAACGGTGAATTCCCGTATGTCTGGGTCAGCTCCTCTAATGACTCTACCGGCTTGCTCAGTCGCTGATAGATTGTGCGGTGAGACAAATAACGGATGGCGAGAAAAGCCCCCGCGAAAAAAACAGATAAAAACATGACGTAGATCATCAATGATTCATTCCAGTACCCGTCCATCGCAAAAATCATAATCAATAAGATCAATTGGACGAGAAAAAACGCTGCGAATGGCCATTGATCTCGAAGGAACAGCTTCATTGCCCTTCCTCCCAAGTCGCACGTAGGCGATAACCAGAACCGCGAACTGTCTCGACAGCTCCCTCTAAGCCCAAGTCCTTTAGCTTGCCGCGCACACGTGTGATGTAGACATTCAGCGTGTTTTCATCGACAAACTGTTCATCCCACAGCTTTTCTAGCAATCGCTCACGGCTGACGACACGTGGATGTTGATTCATCAAGGCTTCGAGCAGTAACGCTTCCTTTTTGCTCAGCTCGATTTTGGTATCGTACATGGACAGCTCCATTCGCTCCAAAAACAGCTTGAGCCCCGCTACTTCAACTGTACGCTCCCCTTCTTGCGGAGCATATTGTCCGTAAGCACGGCGTAGCTGACTGCGGATTTTGGCCAAGACCACATCGTAGTCAAACGGCTTTGTGATATAGTCATCAGCCCCATTTTCCAAGGCCATCACCTGGTCCATTTTACTTTCTCGTGCTGAGATGAACAGGATTGGGCAGTTGGATTCTTGGCGCATTTGCCGGCACCAATAAAATCCATCAAACTTCGGTAGATTCACATCCAACAGAACCAGATCAGGGCGCCCTTGGGTAAATACCTCCATGACTCTATCGAAATGTTCAACATTGACTGTTTGAAATCCGTATTTTTCCAGTTGCTCTTGCAGCAGCTGGTTGATTTTCGGGTCGTCTTCTACAATCATAATTGTGGACATCACTCATACTCCTCTCGTCTTGAGTCTCCTCCATTTTATTCTTTACTATACCATTAGAAAACTAGACAACGCCAAGCCTTTGGCGTTTCTCTTACTTTGATGTCTATTGAAAAAGCGGCTTGTATGTTGCTGTTGTGGAGGGGAGGAAACAGGAGAAAACGCTCAGCTTCTAGGGCCACCCCCTGTGGGTTTGACTGCACGACTCCATGCAAAAAGTGAAACCGCGTCCAAAGTTGCCCTTTCAGGATGTTTTTCAGAGGTGGACGCTTAAGGGCGTGTTTCACTTTTTGCATTGCGTCTCGGTCGGTGTCCCTAAGATCTTCGCTTATTTCTCCTGTTTCCTCAACGAGCTGTCTGTGTTAAACGAGTTTTAAAAGCTTTAAAAGAATGTAAGGATGTCACCAGTAACGCTAGAGAAGAATATTTCCAGGCGTAGCGACTTGTGGAGTC
>NZ_LMPN02000019.1:254417-274216 GCF_001423865.2 Brevibacillus sp. Leaf182
ACTTTTGCGTTTCCCCGCGAATCCCTTCGGAGCGGACAGTCTTGACCCCAGCAGGACGGAGCCTGGAGCCAAGCCTGGAAATATTCTTCTCTCCACCACAGCCTGCCAATAGTAAAAAAGGGTAGGACTGTTGTCCCCCCTTTATGCTTGATTCTCCATCAATTGCTGTAGCTTCTTAATCCCACGGAAGTGCAGGATTTTCACCGAAGCCTCTGTCTTACCCAAAATTTCCGCGATCTCATTCATTCGCAAATCTCCGAGATAGCGCAGGGCGATCACATTGCGCTGATCCTTTGTCAGCGTGTGCACCTTATCCCACAAGCCCTCGGTTGTCTCCTGATTCAGAAGGCACTCCTCCGGCAGCTTATCTGTTGCGACCATATTGCTAAATGTGTCCTGATCTACCGGACTCTCCCGCTTCTTGCGCATGTAGTCAATCAAAGCATTGTGCGCAATTCGGAAAATCCAGGCGCCAAAAGGATGGCGGCCATCGTACTGCTCAAGCTTGGAGTACACCTTGATAAACACAGTCGTTGTCAGGTCTTCCACATCCCAGACGTTTTTTACCCGGTAGCGGAAATAGCGATATATTTTAGCAGAGTAATCTTCGTAAATTTGTTGGTGACTTAATTTTGGATACATGATTGCTGTCGTCATAATCGATCTCCCGTTTCGTGATCCGTATGAATTGATTTCATTGTACGGTCGAAACGAAGCAGGAACCATCGAGTTATATTTCAGGAAGCTTACACTTTTGTAAGGTACTTATGGGCTCGTTGTAAGCTCGCACAAGTAGGTACGGAAGTGGTTTCATTTCGGTTACAACTTTCAAAAGAAATCTTTAAAAATTTCTTAAGGAATTTTTTAAGTTGTCTTCAAAACCGTTTTGGTGGGGGGAGTAGACTGATACTTTCGCATCCGTTAACTCAGTTATCAATGATATTCATAACCTTTTGCTAATGAAAAGATGTGGATATCAGTCAGTTCTCCTGAGTCATTTCGGTTCACATTACGTAAAGTGCCCTCCAACATAAATCCTGCCTTCTTAGCTACAGCTATACTTGCGTTATTTCGAGTATCACAACGAATTTCAAGGCGGTTAGCTTCCAACTCAGCAATGGCAAAGGCAACGATACCTTTTACTGCCTCTGTCATTAGACCCTCACCAGTACGCGATGTGCGTAGCCAATATCCAATTTCAAATTTGCGTACATACCAATCAAAACGATGGAGCCCACTACTGCCCACAAACTGCCCTGTATTCTTTTCAAATATATGTAGCACTAAGTCTGTGCGCTCTAGAAAATTGAGCCTGGCCTTACGTACGTAGGCTTCCGAATCGTCAATAGATGGGAGGTTTTTTACAAACGGAAGCCAGGGTCGCATCTCATTTACACTTTCACGTATGGCTTCATTTACAAATTGACCATCCCCCCATTGCGGTGCTCTAATCAATAATCGCTGAGTTTCAAAATGTTCCGGAAAAGAGAGCAGTAGTGGATTCATATTAGTCCTCCTTCTATCGGTATGAGTTTCCAATAATAGTAGCCGCTTGACCGCTCATTGACAATTGAAGATAGTCTTGAATTCACTGTCAAGCTTTTTACAAAAAGCTGCGCTTCTCCCCCACCGAGGCTACTATATAAAAAGAAACGCCCCCGAAATAATTCGAGGGCACTTGCATTTAAATCAATCCGAGACGTTGGAAAATCGTATCCACATGCTTCAGGTGGTAACGGTAATCAAAGCACTCATCCAGCTCTTCCTTGGACAGTGTAGAGCTGACCGTTGTATCCTCCTCGACGATCGCACGGAAGGAACGTTGCTCTTCCCAAGCCTGCATCGCACGAGGCTGAACCGTATCATAGGCTTGCTCGCGGCTCATGCCTTTTTCGATCAGCTTGAGCATCACTTGCTGCGAGTAGATCAATCCAAAGGTACGGTCCATATTGCGCTTCATGTTCTCAGGGAATACCGTCAAGTTTTTCACGATGTTCATGAAACGGCGCAGCATATAGTTCAACGCTTGCGTCGCATCTGGCAAAATCACGCGCTCCGCAGAGGAGTGAGAAATATCCCGTTCATGCCAGAGGGAAACATTTTCATAAGAAGTGAGCATGTGACCGCGGATAACACGAGCCAGACCGCAAATGTTTTCGCTGCCGATTGGGTTACGCTTGTGTGGCATTGCAGAAGAACCTTTTTGTCCTTTGGCAAAGGCTTCTTCCACCTCGCGCATTTCGCTCTTTTGCAGACCTCGAATTTCTGTCGCAAATTTCTCCAAAGAAGTTGCGATCAGTGCCAATGTTGCCATATACTCAGCGTGGCGATCACGCTGTAAGGTTTGAGTCGAGATAGGCGCTGCCGACAGTCCCAGCTTCTCGCACACGTATGCTTCCACGAACGGATCGATGTTTGCGTATGTTCCTACTGCGCCAGAGATTTTGCCGTACGCCACTTCTTTTTTCGCAGCCTGAAAACGCGCCAGGTTGCGCTTCATTTCTTCATACCACAGGGCCAGCTTCAAGCCAAAAGTCGTAGGCTCCGCATGCACACCATGCGTTCTGCCCATGCAAACCGTATCCTTGTGCTCACGAGCTTTGTCTGCCAAAATCTCGATGAAGTCTTCGATATCCTTCTCCAAAATCTCGTTCGCCTGACGCAGCAGGTAAGACAGCGCAGTATCCACCACATCTGTAGAAGTCAGTCCGTAATGCACCCACTTCTTTTCTTCGCCCAAGGTTTCCGATACCGCACGGGTAAACGCCACCACATCATGGCGTGTCTCTTCTTCGATCTCATAGATTCTGTTCATATCAAAAGTAGCTTTTTCCCACAGCTTTTTCACGTCTTCCTCAGGAATGACGCCCAGCTTGGACCATGCTTCACACGCGAGAATTTCTACTTCCAGCCACGCTTTGAATTTGTTTTCTTCCGTCCAAATGGCGCGCATTTCCGGTCGGGAATAACGTTCGATCATGATAATACCTCCGATGTATTCGTCCAGATTTTCAGCTCATCAATCAGGGTGAGCGCTTCTTCTACAGTAGGGGCGAGCACATTGATATGCCCCATTTTTCGCTTGGCCTTGCTCTCTGCTTTTCCGTACAAATGGAGCTTGGCTGTGCGCGGCAGCTTGTCGATCTGATCGATCACAGGCTGTAGATGCTCTCCCAAAATATTAACCATCACAACGCTCGAGAGCAACTCTGTAGATCCCAAAGGCAGATTACAAACCGCCCGAACATGCTGCTCAAACTGCGAGGTGACACAAGCATCCATGGTAAAATGCCCAGAGTTATGCGGTCGAGGCGCCAATTCATTCACATACAACTGACCATCTTCGGTCAAAAACAGCTCAACGGCAATGAGTCCGATCACATCCAGCTTTTCTACAATCGTGCGAGCAATTTCTTCCGCACGGGCTGCTACTTCAGCCGAAATACGAGCGGGTACGATGCTCAGGTGCAGGATGTTTTCCTGATGAATATTTTCTGACACAGGAAAAACAGCCAGTTCTCCCGCAGGATTGCGTGCAGCAATAACAGACAGCTCCATTTGAAATGGTACAAATTGTTCCACGATCAGCTCTGTACCTGCTTTGGACAACGTTTCATACGCCTCCGCCAGCTCAGCCTCGCTTCTCAATACCCATTGTCCTTTACCGTCATACCCGCCAGTTGCCGTCTTCATAACAGCAGGCAGTCCCAGTTCACGCACGGCGTCTTGCAAATCCTCCAAGCTATTCACGACACAAAACGGAGCAACAGGGATGCCGATCTCGCGAATGGCGGTCTTTTCCCGAATCCGGTTTTGGGTGATACGCAAAAGGCGGCTTCCCTGCGGTACGTAAGCGCGGCTCTCTAACACTTCAGCGACCTGCGCATCAACATTTTCAAATTCATAAGAGATCACATCACTGACCGAGGCAAGCTGCATCGCTGCTTCTACATCATCGTAGCTGGCAACAATTTGCCGATCTGCCGTTTGGCCGCATGGTGCGTCTGCTGTCGGGTCCATTGTGACAAAACGATAGCCCATAGCTCGTCCCGCAAGAGCAATCATCCGTCCAAGCTGTCCTCCACCGAGTATTCCTAGGGTCGATCCTGGTTTGATTTGCTTACGGTCTTTGGTTGTCATTCGAGTTCACTAGCCTCCAGCACCTTATTGCGTACATCATCACGTCTTTGCACGAACCGCTCTTGTACGTCTGGATATTTGATCCCCAAAATTTGCGCAGCCAATAGCCCTGCATTGATGGCTCCAGCTTTTCCGATCGCAACTGTCGCTACAGGCACGCCACCTGGCATTTGCACAATCGACAAAAGCGAGTCGAGACCATTCAAGTTGGATGATTTCACCGGGACACCAATAACAGGTAACTCTGTCTTGGCCGCTACCATTCCTGGCAAATGAGCTGCTCCGCCCGCACCCGCAATGATGACTTCCAAACCGCGGCTTTTCGCGGTCTCGGCATACGTAAACATCAAGTCTGGCGTTCTGTGTGCAGACACGACCTTCTTTTCGTACGGTACCTGCAATTCGTCCAAGATTGCGCAAGCTTCCTTCATTGTTTCCCAGTCTGACGTACTGCCCATAATGACTCCTACCAAAGGCTGTAGCATGAACCATTCGCCCCCTACGTTTTGTAACATCAGAAGAAAACCCAACCGACTAACGGCTTTTCGCGCCGCTCTCATCGCCTGGGCTATTCGAACTCATTTTCACTCAACGTATTTAGTGTAGCAGGGAGAAAGTTTGCCTGTCAACCTCGTTTCCGAACATTTAAAAATGGAAGATCAAAAATTATTCGTGTTTGCCTTTTTCTACCCAATTGTTTGCCGCTTCGGCTTTCTCTAGCTCAACCCGAAGCCAATAATCCAAATAGGGACTGGCATCCGCCCCCGCAGTTGCAGTCAATAGCGCTGTGATTTGCTCCCCATTCGCCTGCTTGTATTGATGATCCCGTACATATTGACGCAACACCTGATGCAGTCGTTCGACTCCCCATTCTTCTTTCAAGTTCCACCACATGGCACCCGCTCGCCCGTAGACGAGGTCATTGTAGCTCCTCCAGTCGGGAAAAGCCTCCACGGACGACTTCGCGGTGACTCCTTGGTTCGCATATCCTTCCGCTGCACGTGCTTGGCCTAGGCGCATCTGAATATACGCTTGTGATTGTGCGGGGGACTTTTGCTGCAAAAATACCATCGTCGCATAATCCGTCAGTCCCTCATCCAGCCAAGCCTCTCGCACCTCGTCGTTTCCGACCAACCCGTAAAACCACTGATGCGCCGTTTCGTGCGCTACGACGGCTTCCCCCATGCCATCGCTCCGCTCAAAATACTCCTGGGCAATAAAAACGAGGCTCGGGTACTCCATCCCGCCGAAGAAGCCGCCTGTTTTGACAACATCGTATTCCTTATACGGATACACCCCGAACTGTTTTCCGTAATAATCGAGTGACTCCCTGGCAGTCTCATGTATTCGTTCTACGTTTTGCGGGTCATCACTTTTCTGCACCCACGTACGTACGATGGTTTCCCCGACCTTGCCAGATATGGGCTGGTACGTATCGTCCATGACGACAAGGGCAAAATCCCGAACGTTCCAGGCGTCTACCTCATAGATTTTTAGCCGTTGCGGTCTCGTCTCGGTGATGACAGCCACGCTCTCCAATCCACTCGTAGCAAGCTGGTACCCCTCTGATAGCTGCACACGCAAATGATAATTCGCCACATCCGAGTAAAAAGGATCGCCAATCGCGGAATAAGGATCGAGCCGCCAGCCTCCTGCATCCTTGACAGCCAGGATCGGCAGCCAGTTCCCCAGCCACATCGCATGATCATGGTAAGACATTCGCCCGTTGTTATAAGGAACCTCGAGCTGAAAATTCATCTCCACTACCGTCTCAGCAGACGATGTTCTTGCAGGAAGGGGCACTTGTAAAAGCGTTTTGGTCTTTCCTGCATACTGTACGCTGACACTTTTTCCGTTTACCCGTACTTCGCTTATCTTGATACCACCGGGCTCACGCTGTTTGCCCAGTACAACCTCCCAGTTCTCTCCACTGAGAGCAGCATTCGCAGAAAAAGCATTGGGATATAAATGAAAAAAAGCTTGGTCATCTTGTGGGACAAAGCGAGCCGTCAGCATGCCTTTTACCACGTGCTTGTTCATATCGATTTGTACATCGGCCTTGTAAGTAACTGCAGCCTGCCTGTGACCAATCGGCACAATCTCCTGAGCATCTAAGCCTGCCTGCCCTGTCCAAGGACGGACGGTCAAGAATACAGTCAAAACGACTCCTACTGCCACGATGACCACCCAATGCTTCCGCCACATCGTGATCCCCTGCCTTCGATTACTTCTTCTGATGCTTGAGACGTTGGCGCTCCAGCCAAGCTGCTGCCTGTTCCTGCTGGGACATGTCTACTTTCAACCAATAATCCAAGAAAGCACTCGCATCTTCTCCTGCCATCTCAGATAGAAAGGCTTCCCAATCCTTTCCGGTCACAATCTGATAACGGTACTTCTCAACAAACTGCTTCAAAACGTCATGTACCCTTTCTTCCCCCCACGCTCCCTGCAATAGCCACAGCATTGAGGACGGTCGGGAATAGACGAGATCGCTATAACTCTGATTATCTGGGAATGCTGACAGCGCTTGCCAAGGACGCAGTTCCTCTGCCACGTAATACTGAACAGAGGTGCCCTGCTCCAGTCGTCTGCGCACCCGTTCTGCTCCCAACAGCGGGTCTTGCTGAGATAAGTACGAGAGCGTCACGTACTCCGTGAATCCCTCATCCAACCACGCTTCCTTTACCTGATTATTTCCGAGCAAGCCGTAAAACCACTGATGTGCCGTCTCATGGACAACCGTAACGATACCTGTTTCTTCCCCGGAAAAGAAATGACGCCCATCGAGAAAGACCAATGCTGGGTACTCCATTCCATTAATCGCGCCACCAGTCCTTACCACATCGTATTCGGGATATGAATAGGCACCCAATTGATCATGAAAATAGGCGAGAGACTTCACTGCTGCTTCATGAATCTGCTCAGCAGTTGCCGGATCATCTGTTTTCCGCCACCATGTTCGGACGGTTGTTTCTCCCACTTTCGTTTCCCTTCGCTGATAGGAGGCATCCATAACGACTAGGGCAAAATCCCTCACGTTTTCTGCACCAAGCTGTATTGTCTTTTCTCCCTCACGAGCAGAAACCTGCTTCGCAGCTCTGTCTGGCGCCGTGCTCGCCAATTGATAGTCTTTTGGCAGCGTCACGTTCACCTCATAATCTGCGTTCTCACTGTAAAATGGATCACCGACAGGCTCGTACGGATCGAGATGCCATCCTTCCTTGCCGTACACTGCAAGAACCGGGAGCCAGTTCCCCAGCCAGATCGATTGGTCATCGTACGACATCCTGCCGTCGTTTCGCGGAAGAGTCATCTCGAACTCCATCACAATCTTTCGTGAGCCCGGCTCTCCTTCTAGAGGCACTTCGAGGATGTTCAGGTCGTTCGTCTTTTTGCCGACAACCGCTACTCCATCGACCAAGAGCTTTTTATTAGTGTATGAGCCAAGCGTTGGGCCATTGCCTAAAAGTTCCTCCCATAGCATGCCTTGATGCTCTTCTGTAAATACGTTCGGGTAAAGATGGAGATAGGCACGAGTAGGGTCTTTTGGCCAAAAGGTAATCGTTACGGTTCCTGCTACTTCTTTCTTGATAGGATCAATTCGCACATCAGCCTGATAGAGTGGTTTAGGCGTAAGCGCAGTACCCTCCTCAGCATTTACAGGCAACATCCACGTCAAAAACAATAAGCTACAACCGGCCATTGAGACCCATTTCTTCACGCTATCTCCCCCTTTTCTCTACTGTACAAAAAATGGAAGAAAAAGACTATCTTTCCGCTTTACCCTGATAGCTTGTCGGACAGCCACTTTTCAACCAACTCCAATGGAACCGGCTGTTCCGTTCCCTCTCGCATATCTCGGACGACGACCTGCCCACTGTTCACTTCGTTTTCCCCATAGATCAAGGCAAAAGCCAAGCCTTCTTTGTTTGCATAATCGAGTGCTTTTTTCAGCCGTCTACCGGTCAACTCCAGCTCGACTCTGATGCCGCTCTCGCGCAATCGATTAGCCAAGCCGAGACTGGATGCTTCTGTCCCGAGGGGAATGACGAATACATCGGCAGCTCTCTGCTCCTCCGTATTGCGATTGGCCAATGCTGCAAGAATGACATCCAAACCAAACGAAATCCCTACAGCGGGATACTCTCTTCCATCATCCAAAAGCCGACCGATAATCTGATCGTAACGTCCCCCACTGCCGATACTGGACGTCATACTTCCATCCTGCAAAAAGATCTCATACACAATCCCTGTGTAGATTCCTAAGCCTCTTGCTAAAAATGGCGAGAAACGAAGCTCCCCACCCACACCCGCTCCTTTTACATAGGCAAGCATATCGCGCAGCTCCCGAATCCCTTCCTGAACAAGCGGGGATGAAAAGCGCTCTGCCAACAGATCCAGGGTAATCACACCTTCTTGCAGGAAAGACGTAATCGCCAAAGCGAGTGATTCCTCGACGTTTCGCTCCCGCAAATCATCACGCACTCCGTCCACGCCGATTTTCTCGAGCTTATCCAGCGACAGCATGACATCCCCGGCCCGCTCTATGGGGACTCCCAGCTCCTGAAGCACCCCAGATAACAGCTTGCGGTTGTTGACCTCAATGTACACGTCGAGCCCCAGCCGCTTGAATGCCTCAAACGCCATACTGAGCAATTCTGCTTCAGCCAGCACCGATGTCGTTCCCACGATATCGACATCGCATTGAATAAATTCGCGCAAGCGCCCGGTTTTTACTGGACCGTCCCGAAATACTTTTCCGATCTCATACCGCTTGAACGGCATCCGCATCTCAGAATTCATGCCCACCACCTTCGTCAACGGTACGGTCAAATCATAGCGTAGCCCAAGCTCTCTATCTCCTTGATCGCTCAAGCGATACACTTCCTTCAAGATTTCATCCCCGCCACCGTACTTGGATGCCAGCAATTCGTAGTGCTGCAGCATAGGCGTCTCCAACGGTTTGCAGCCGTATGTCTCGAATACTGCTTCGAGCGTCCGTCGTATCCAGTTTCGTTGCATTTGCTCCTGCGGCATGAAATCTTTGGTGCCTTTTACCGTTTTTAATACTTCATTTTCCATGAATAACACCCTTTCTTTTTTCAGATAGGGAAAACCAAAAAAGCCATGCAAGGCAACTTCCTGCCCGCATGGCTTCCTAAATACACCACCGCAGGCACGAAGCACAAGAAGCGCTTGCACCTGCGGAAAAATTTCCGAAGATACAAACGCTCTACGTGTGGTGATGCTGTTGAAGGAACATGTTGAGACCTGTCATGGGAATCGGTCCATCCTTCCGTGAAAAAGATTTTTCCTATCATAGCGCAAAAAAAGCTCCCCGTCCAGCGGACGAAGAGCTTCATTCCCAAAAAATCCTATTCGCGCAGCCAGATGAAGTACGCCAGGAAGACGAAGAACAGCACATACATTGCCGGATGTACTTCGCGAGCCTTGCCTTTCATTACCTTCATCACCGGATAAACGATGAAGCCCGTCGCGATACCTGTTGCAATACTGTAAGTCAATGGCATCAACAAAATCGTCAGGAATGCAGGGAACGCTTCATCCAGGTCATCCCAAGCCACTTTTGCAATGTGAGAAGCCATCAGAACACCGACGATAATGAGCGCTGGTGCTGTAACCGCTGGTGTCACAATTGCGAGAATCGGTGAGAAGAACAACGCCAGAAGGAACATGATCCCTGTGACAACTGCGGTAAATCCGGAGCGTCCGCCTGCCGCTACCCCTGCTGTCGATTCAACATAAGCCGTAGTGGTAGAAGTACCGAGTACCGCACCTGCCATACCTGCAATCGCATCGGAAGCGAGTGCTTTTCCTGGACGTGGCAAATTGCCGTCTTCGCGAAGCAATCCCGCTTGGTTCGCTACACCCAAGAGCGTACCTGTCGCATCGAAAAAGTCTACAAACAAAAACGTCAAAACAACAATCAGCATATTCACAGTGAACAATGCAGATGGATCACCGAGATATTGGAACGCAGCACCGAATGTAGGAGCAAGGCTCGGTGGTGCAGAAACGACTTGCTCAGGCAGATTCACCAGTCCGAAAAACATCCCGGTAATCGCCGTAATCAACATTCCGATAAAGATACCTGCATTGACTTTGCGAGAAAGCAGAATGACCGTCACGATCAGACCAAACACAGCAAGCAATGCATTTTTCGCTGCCAAAATTGCTTCCGGCTTCATGCCCTCGTGATAGAAGGTCAGATGTCCCAGTGCTACGAAGGTGGCATCATTTGCGACGATAATACCCGCGTTTTTCAAACCGATAAACGCGATAAAAAGACCAATCCCTGCTGAAACTGCGTATTTCAAGCTTTGTGGAATCGCTTTGATGATCGCTTCACGAACCCCTGTCAGAGACAGGATCAAAAAGATCGTACAAGAGAGGAATACGCCAGCCAAAGCCTGTTGCCAAGGAATTTGCATCGTCAGAACGACGGTATAAGTGAAAAATGCGTTCAATCCCATCCCCGGAGCTTGACCGATCGGCAAACGTCCGAGAATACCCATTAACAGTGTACCGAGAGCAGCAGCCAACGCCGTTGCGGTAAAGACAGCCCCAAATTCAGGATAGTTTGCTTTCAAATCTGGCGGCAGATCAGCTCCACTGAGAATGAATGGATTGACTGCCAAGATATATGCCATTGCCAAAAAAGTAGTGATACCCGCGATGATTTCGCGACGGTAATTGGTGCCTAGCTTGTCAAACTCGAAATACTTCCGCACCTATAAGTCCCCCCATACTAATCTTGTTGAAAAAACAGTCTATCTGTTTTTTGCCGACCGTAAACGGTCACATCTTATTTAATGAAAAACGTCGACACGTTTTTCACAAAAAAAGGCCCGGACGCTCTTATCATGCGCCTGGCCATCAAACAAAACACTCCGGGAATAATTCCAAATATAATAACAAAATCAGATCCCGATGACATTTTGTTCGTAGCCAGGTCGTTAACGGCGACCATGTAGAAACTCTTGAGCCATATTCTCAAGAATATACGAACCTTCCTATATTACCTGCTCACATTGAGAAGTGTATCAGGTGACATAGGGAATGTCAACGAAAATACGAACGTTCATTTTTGGAAAGAGCTTAATATCCGGATATTTTCTAAGAAAGCCTGTGTTATACTTCATAATTAGATGGAGGAGATCCAAAATGAGCTTTATGGAGGCTTGGGAGCAAATAATAGCGGAGCAGGAGCGAGAACGTGACCGGCTTCGAGTCAATCGAATTACCGTACGGATCGACGATAAGAAAAAGAGCAAGCACAACGTTCACCAAAAGGAAAAGATCATCGAATATGGCCTGGTAGAACGTGATTTGTATGATGAGAATTTATTGGGGAGGTTTGAACTCTATTTCGCCGATCGCGATGCTCTTCGCAAGCAAGATCGGTTTGGAGATGAAATTGCTTTTGGTGAGCTTACAGATGAACACGCAGTTGCCACGGCAATCTTTTCCTATTTAGCGGAGCACTATTCTCAGTTTTTGGAGGAAACTCCCTTCGCCATCAGCTACAACCCTATTGCAGAAGCTTGGATTATCGAAGGAACTCTTCCTCCGGGATGGCTAGGCGGGGTCATTTATATTGCTCTGGCAAAAGAAAATGGAGAGCTTCTCATGATGTATGGAACGAGATAATTCTTGGCATAAAAAAAAACTCTCTTTTATTCGCCAATCACGCAAATAAAAGAGAGTCATTTTTTGCTCCTATTCCCACTCAATTGTTGCTGGTGGTTTGGACGTTACATCATATACAATGCGGTTTACATTGTCTACTTCATTCACGATACGCACAGAGATTTTCTCCAATACATCCCACGGAATGCGCGCCCAGTCAGCAGTCATACCATCAATTGACGTTACCGCACGAATCCCTACTGTGTAAGAATACGTACGAACATCTCCCATTACACCAACGGTCGTCATGTTTGGCAAAGCCGTGAAGTACTGCCAGATTTCCCGATCAAGACCTGCCTTGGCAATTTCCTCACGCAAGATCGCATCGGATTCACGAACGATCTTCAGTTTTTCTTCCGTCACTTCACCCAAAACACGAATGCCGAGGCCTGGTCCTGGGAACGGCTGACGCCAAACAATCTCATCTGGCAAGCCCAGCTCTGTACCCAGTTTGCGTACTTCGTCTTTGAACAATGTTTTCAATGGTTCAATCAACGTGAACTTCATGTCTTCTGGCAAACCGCCTACGTTGTGGTGCGATTTGATCGTTTGAGCAGTTGCTGTCCCGCTCTCCACGATATCGGTGTACAGCGTACCTTGTGCCAGGAAGTCCATATCTGTCAGCTTCGCAGCTTCTTCATCGAATACGTAAATGAACTCGTTACCGATGATTTTGCGCTTTTGCTCTGGGTCAGATACACCTTTGAGCTTGCTCATGAAACGCTCGCGAGCATCGATCTTGATCACTTTCATGGAGAATTTCTCAGAGAATGTCTCCATTACCCCTTCTGCTTCCCCTTGGCGCAGAAGACCGTGGTCAACGAACATGCACGTCAATTGATCGCCAATCGCTTTGTGAATCAGAGCTGCTACTACGGAAGAATCCACACCACCGCTCAACGCACACAGTACTTGCTTGTTGCCGACTGTTTCACGAATGCGAACCAGCTCATCCTCGATGAACGTCGTCATGCTCCAAGTCGCTTCACATCCACAAATGTTGAACAGGAAGTTTCCGATGAACTCAGTACCTTTTGCGGTATGAACTACTTCCGGATGGAATTGTACACCATACAACTGACGCTCAGGGTTGCTGATCGCAGCTACTGGGCAGCTATCGCTTACCGCATCAATGACAAATCCGGTTGGGAGCTCCACTACTTTGTCAGAGTGGCTCATCCACACGATTTCGTTCGTATCCCACTTGTCGTACAAGCTGTGTTTTTGCTGCATACGCAATTCAGCTTTTCCGTACTCACGTTTACCCGCGCGTTCTACTTTTCCGCCCGTCAAATGGCTCATCAACTGCATACCGTAGCAAATACCCAATACAGGCAAGCCCAGATCAAAAATTGCAGGGTCTACAGTTGGTGCTCCCTCTTCATACACGCTGGCAGGTCCGCCAGAGAAAATAATCCCTTTTGGATTCATCTCTTTAATCTTTTCAACAGGTGTATTGAACGGTATCAATTCACTGTAAACACCCAGATCGCGTACACGGCGCGCGATCAACTGATTGTACTGGCCTCCGAAATCGAGTACGACGACCATTTCCATTGACTTGTCCATCATATCCCCCTTCTCCTGTAACATACAGGACGTGCAAGTGTCGGCATGCCATGCGAAGTTGTCGCATATTTGCAAAAAAGCCGGGACTGCTATCTCCGATAAACAATACGGAGGCAACGTCCCAGCTTGTGTACACATGTGCGGTTTGCATGTACAAAAATCCGATGTGCTCTCCTCGTAGTCGCCAAATTTACGGTCTAGCGGTAGAAACTTTCAGGCCCTATTCCTGATCATTATACGAGTCTCATTGATCGTCATTCTAGCAGATGAAACGGCATTGTTCAAGGCTTCAATTGACGGATTAACCGTTCGAGTATTTGCTCTGCCGTTGTTCTCGCCTTTTGCTCCATTTGTTTGTAGCCATACACGGTACGTTCGTACAGCTCTGTCAAATAGCGCAGGTCTTGTCGCTTGTCTGCCGGCAAGGTCATCCTGCCCACGTACTCCCGCAACGTTTCTCCTGGCTGTCTGCGCGTGTAGACTCGCTCCATCATTCGCATTAGCAGATGGTACCGATCCGGGAACTCACTGCTTCGCTCTTGATTCAGTTGCCTGCGCATCCACCATAGCTGGATGTCTTGTCTGCGACGCCACGCGATAATTCCTGCCGCGACAGCGGCTACTGCCAAGCCCGCATTTACTTGCCATGGGATTTTAATCCAACTGCCTGCTGGGCTGTCGCCCTCTTCCAACTCATTGAAACGTCCATTCCCACGATCGATGTCCGTTTGATTCTCCATGTTTGGCAACGGGACAGGGATCTCCGGCTTTGAGGTGACCAGATCGTAATTAAAACGAACAGGTGACATGAATGTACTCGTCGCTTCAAAAGGAACCCAACCAACCCCCGGGAAGTATACCTCTACCCACGAGTGAGCATCCTTGTTACGCACTTCTACAGTCTCGTAGTTAAACGCATCCGTTCCCACTCGTTCACCAGGTGCGAAGCCCTTGACCCAACGTGTCGGGATATCCAGAGTGCGCAGCATAACCGCCATCGAGGTGGAGAAATGATCACAGTACCCTCGAAGGCTGTCAAACAAGAAGTGATCGACAAAATCCTGACCTTCTGCGGCGACTGGAACGTCTTTCGTTTCATACTTATATTTTCCACTTGAGCGCAAGTAATTCTCGATCGCTCTCACTTTGTCATAAGGAGTCTTCGCATCCTTGGTAATCGTTGCAGCGAGCTCTCTCACTCGCGGAGGCACCGAAGCTGGCACTTGCAAATAGCGCTCTTTGATATCATCCGGATAGTCCGTCCCCGCATTTGTCACGGCCTTTTCACTGACAATCGGTACCTCTGTCTCGACCTTGTATTGATTCAGTTTGAGCAAAAGCGGATTGGGGCCGTACTCTGGCCGACCGTTTTTTTCACTCAACTGAACCAAGTTGATTTTTCCTGCCCGTACTTCTAGTTGCTGATTCATTTTGTCATAAACAACGGTTGCCTCTGGTGGAGCGTAGTTGCTTACCTTTTTCAGCTGACCTTGATAAAAGACAGTCGGGAATTGCTGCGGGCCCTTAAATTCTAATGTCGCTTGTACCTTCTTCGTTTCAAGCCCTTGGAACAGCGTATTCTCCCATGTATAGGTTTGCGGGTCCAGGATTGACTCGTACTCTCTATCGCCTTTTTCCCAGCCAACTCCCGTATACACGTCCTTCGAGTCACCACGCCAATAGCTGCGTTCGTTCGTCTTTGCAATAAATACTAATGTGTTATCTTGCAGGAAAGGACCGCCCAACCGTTCATCGTTGTTGTCGTATCCTACTTTTTTCATCACACCAACAGGGGTATCGTTTCCTTTCCCTGTTAAAAAGGCGATCGGATCAGGCCATGACGGTCCTGTCTTCGGTGCAGCATAACCGATGCCTATACAAGCCATAATGACCATCACCGAAGCTAGCAGCGAGTTGAGCATGATTCGGCTTCTCTTCCCTGCCAGTGTCGCCATGTTCGTCATCTTCATCAGATGGCTAATGGCCAGCATCAGGAAACCAATGGTCAGCGTCCGTACAACCCCTGCACTGGCATCATACGGGAGAAACGTATCCAACACCGCCATATACAGTTCCGTCAAAAAGACAAACCATAAGCCTTGCCGTTGTTCCAGCACCAGATACGTTAACATCGTCGCTAACAACACCAAAACGAGATCAAACATAGTATTCCGCGACAAGATCGACATGCTGGCCCAATCCTGTTGAAACGCTAACGGAAGATCGTGAATCATCTGCCTGTACAATGCACCAATCCATTCCGTGTCAAAAAACGGTTTGTCAAATAAAGTAGCATGCAAAAGCACCATTAGCCCTATAGCTTTGATCGGTAAGGTTAGCCACCGATAAGGGATCAACAGGTCAATGATAATGACGCCAGCCACAATTGCATAAAACGGCCACAGAACGCCCGTATCGGTTAATGTCTGTAGAGGAATAAGCCACTCTCTTAACATCAGGAACAGAAGAAGGGCCAAGACCCATTCCCAAATCGTTGGACGCTTCCAAACGCTCATGAGTCTATGCACCTCCTATCCGTTTCCACTCTTGATCATCCATGTGAATAGACGTACATGTTACTTTGTTTGCGCCAAGCAGTTGCAACGCTTGTTTTTGTTCCTGCGAAATCGTTAACTCGCTCTGCATGAGAAACAACTGCACCCGTCTGCCTTTTTGAGCGAGTGTGACCAAACGACTGATTAACGTTTTTTCTACATGCGGTGTAATAATAATCAAAGTAACACCTTGAGGCTGCTCCAATGCTTCTCTTCCCACAATTCTTGCAAATAACTCTTGTCCTTCTGGCGCGACACGAGCTAATTGATCAAAAACTCTGAGGAAATGGGCATGGGACAGACCTGGTGGTATCGATATGCGTTCTGCTTGCTTGTACACGAGCCCATAATGGTATTGATTCCGATTGGCGTAGGCGATCAGACTCGCGGCTAGCTTCACTGCTGTTTCGAACAAGTGCACAGGCTTCCCTTGGTAGCTCGCCTTCTCTACATCAAGGAAAAAGACCGCCTGATTCATCGCCTGATGCTCAAACTCCTTCGTCTTTAGACCCGTCCCCCGTGCAGAAGCTCGCCAATGAATTTGGCTCAAGCGATCGCCCCGATGATAATCTCTTACGCCGCGTACTGCTGCTACGTCATCAGACCGTCGATGGGAAACATGCACAGTCCCACTGAAGCTCCCGTCCCCCAGGGCCCAATGGGTCAATTCTTTGTATTTTGGATAAACGAGAAACTCCTGAGAAATCGAATAAACCTTGCGGCGCTCAAAAAATCCAAAAAAATCCCCACCGCTCACTACACATTCATCGAGACGATAGTATCCCCGCGGTACATTGGGTATAACATAACGAAACTCGACTTCCCTTTTGAACCACGGGAATACCAGTTGTCGATGCGGCTCATACACGCCAGCCAGTCTCGCTGGCAATGGCTCCATAATCATATTCCATCCAAGCGGAAACCAAATTCTCCGGCGCAGACGTATCGTTACTATGACATCTTCCCCATCCTGTAGACGATTGCGATCTAGTTCACGTTCGACTTCTAGCTTCGTGAACATGAGTACATAAGCGACAATTTCATACAGGAGAAACACCAAACTACTATAGAAAAGAAACCAGCTTGAGAAGCCGCCTTGAAATTTTGCGAATACATAAGTGATCAGGACTAATGCGATCGCCTTGAGCCTACCCCACCTTTGCTTTCTCATCTGCAATCACCGCCTTAGCTTACCGGGACACGGGTCTCAGACAAGATCATAGCCAACACCCGATCTACGGTTGCTCCTTCCAATCTTGCTTCTGGTTTCACAATCATACGGTGTGCAAACACTACTGGGACTAGCTCCTTCACGTCATCTGGAATGACATAGTCACGTCCACGAACGAAGGCCAACGCCTGAACAGCCCGGAAAAGAGCAAGGGAACCGCGCGGGCTCACGCCTAGATAAATATGATGATGCTCACGCGTACGATGACATAGTCGCACAATGTATTCTTTTATTCCTTCCGATACCTTGATCGTCGATACCTGGCGTTGAAGTTCCGCAAGCTCGGCGGTGGTAATAACCGGCTGAAGCTCTTCCAATGGATTCGCCGTCGAGAATCTGGACAACATCCGCATTTCTTCCTCTACTGTTGGATACCCCAAGCTTAATTGCATGAAAAATCGGTCCAATTGAGCTTCAGGTAATGGGAAGGTCCCTTCATACTCTAATGGGTTTTGTGTAGCCATCACAAAAAACGGCTCTGCCAATCGATACGTAGCACCATCGATTGTTACCGAACGCTCTTCCATTGCTTCCAAGAGTGCGGATTGTGTTTTTGGCGAAGTCCGGTTAATTTCGTCTGCAAGAATGACATTTGCAAAAATTGGCCCTTGACGGAACTCAAACTCCAGACTTTTTTGATTAAAGATAGCAACCCCTGTCACATCCGTTGGTAACAAATCTGGGGTAAATTGAATTCGTCTAAACTCACCGCTGATTGATTTGGACAATGCACGTACCATCATGGTCTTCCCAACGCCTGGTACATCTTCGAGCAAAACGTGACCATTCGCTAGAACAGCCGCTACCATCATCTCAATTACAGAGCGTTTACCAATCAATACTTTTTCTATATTATCGATTAAACTGGCTATTGCAGGATTTACTTGTTCCAATTTGATAGGGTTCATGTTGATACAACTCCTGTTCCATGATATTCTTCCGCAGGTTTGTAACAGCTGTTCCTCCATGCTTTCAGCGTAATTCTAAAGTAATGGATGCAAATAGGAGATACAAGGGAAAAATGCTTAAAATTTGCAAAAATACACAAGTCATTATAAAAAAAAGAGTAGGATCTATTCCTACTCTTCGGTTTCATATGAAATATGGCGTGCCCTGAGAGATTCGAACTCCCGACCTTTTGATTCGTAGTCAAACGCTCTATCCAGCTGAGCTAAGGGCACAAATAAATGGAGCGGACGAAGGGTCTCGAACCCTCGACCTTCGCCTTGGCAAGGCGACGCTCTACCAATTGAGCTACGTCCGCATGTTACATCTTATGTGGTTTGTACTGAGGGCAAAGCTTTCTGTCATAGTATGGTGCGGGTGAAGGGACTTGAACCCCCACGGTTGCCCGCCAGAACCTAAATCTGGTGCGTCTGCCATTCCGCCACACCCGCATTTTACTTAGAACAGAAAAGGCATTACTGTTACTATCACGCAGCTTTGCTTATTCAACAAAAAACTGGTGAGCCATGAAGGACTCGAACCTTCGACCCTCTGATTAAAAGTCAGATGCTCTACCAACTGAGCTAATGGCTCGCAAATGGCTGGGGTACTAGGATTTGAACCTAGGAATGACGGAGTCAAAGTCCGTTGCCTTACCGCTTGGCTATACCCCAATGGTGGTGCCGGCAATAGGACTTGAACCCACAACCCCCTGATTACAAGTCAGGTGCTCTACCAATTGAGCTATACCGGCGCTGCTAAATTTAATTAGTGGTGGCTCGGGACGGAATCGAACCGCCGACACGAGGATTTTCAGTCCTCTGCTCTACCGACTGAGCTACCGAGCCATTTATGATTGATCTTCGCCATTCTTTAAGAAAAATGGCGGAGCTGACGGGACTCGAACCCGCGACCTCCGGTGTGACAGACCGGCGTGAACTCCAACTTCACCACAGCTCCATATTTGGTTGCGGGAGCAGGATTTGAACCTGCGACCTTCGGGTTATGAGCCCGACGAGCTACCGAGCTGCTCCATCCCGCGATAGTCAGGACTACTGAGTGTCAGTGTTGCCACAGGACGTGGCGTTTTAGCTGACCTTCCTTGTCCATTAATATAAGTGGTGGAGGCTGACGGGATCGAACCGCCGACCCTCTGCTTGTAAGGCAGATGCTCTCCCAGCTGAGCTAAGCCTCCAGAACCCCTGCAATCGCAGGGCATTTTGCTAGGTGACCCGTAGGGGATTCGAACCCCTGTATGACAGCGTGAAAGGCTGCTGTGTTAAACCGCTTCACCAACGGGCCAAGATTATGAAGTATGGTGCGGTCGGCGAGACTCGAACTCGCACGGGTCGCCCCGCCACCCCCTCAAGATGGTGTGTCTGCCAATTCCACCACGACCGCAACTAATATGGTAGCGGCGGAGGGAATCGAACCCCCGACCTTTCGGGTATGAACCGAACGCTCTAACCAGCTGAGCTACACCGCCATGAAGCTATAAGATTAAAACATATGGCGGAGAGTGAGGGATTCGAACCCTCGCTACGCTTGCGCATACTAACGGTTTAGCAAACCGTCCCCTTCGGCCTCTTGGGTAACTCTCCGTATATATGGCTCCTCGGGACGGACTCGAACCGCCGACCGATCGGTTA
>NZ_LMPN02000011.1:0-42144 GCF_001423865.2 Brevibacillus sp. Leaf182
ACCTATCCGGTATTAGCATAAGTTTCCCTTTGTTATCCCAGTCTGAGAGGCAGGTTGCCTACGTGTTACTCACCCGTCCGCCGCTAGCCTCCGAAGAGACTCGCTCGACTTGCATGTATTAGGCACGCCGCCAGCGTTCGTCCTGAGCCAGGATCAAACTCTCCAATAAAGTTTGTTACTGGTTCAAAGCTGGCAAATCATTTAATGATAGACTCATTAACGCTTTCGCTGTTCAGTTTTCAAAGAGCATTTTCACAACAACCATTTCATCTTATCAGGTTGTCCAGGTCGTGTCAACAAGTTTTTTCAACGTGTTTTTCAGCGACCTCATTAATCTATCACAAACCACAAAAGAAAAGCAAGAACTATTTTCACATCATTTTTGTGATTGATTCAGTAAAAAAGAAGAACAGGTATTAATATAACACTTAAACTTTTTAAGTGCAAGTAAAAAATAAAAACCACCTGAGTTTTTCTCAGATGGTTCTATTCTGCAAGGGCTAGTCGCGGTTACGCATATGTGGGAACAGCAGTACGTCGCGAATAGAAGGAGAGTTGGTCAACAGCATTACCAGACGGTCAATTCCGATTCCTAATCCCCCAGTTGGCGGCATACCGTACTCAAGCGCTTCAATGAAATCGTCGTCCATATCATGCGCTTCGTCGTTACCAGCTTCTTTTTCCAAGAGCTGTGCTTCAAAACGTTCACGCTGGTCAATTGGATCATTGAGCTCTGTAAATGCATTAGCATGCTCACGAGCTACGATAAACAGCTCAAAACGATCCGTGAATCGCGGATCCTGGTCATTTTTCTTCGCCAATGGCGAAATTGCCACAGGATGACCGTAAACAAAGGTAGGCTGAATCAACGTATGCTCCAGCTTTTGCTCAAAGAATTCATTCACTACATGTCCGAACGTATGGTGAGGCTCAACGGATACGCCATGCTCTTTTGCCAAAGCACGCGCTTCATCGTCGCTCATTTCCTTCCAGAAATCGACGCCGAGATTTTCCTTAATCAAATCTACCATGTGTACACGACGCCATTTTGGTGTCAGGTCAATCTCATTGCCTTGGTACTGAATTTTCATAGTGCCCAATACTTCCTGTGCAATATGAGCAACCATTTCTTCAGTCAGGTTCATGATATCCTGGTAGTCGGCATATGCTTCGTACAGCTCAATCATGGTGAACTCAGGGTTGTGACGAGTAGAGATCCCTTCGTTGCGGTAAACGCGACCGATCTCATACACCTTTTCCAGACCACCGACAATCAGGCGTTTCAAGTGCAGCTCAATTGCAATACGCATATACAGTTGCATATCCAATGCATTGTGGTGCGTGATAAATGGACGAGCAGATGCACCACCGGCAATCGCATGGAGTGTAGGTGTTTCTACTTCCAGATAGCCAAGGTTGTCCAAATAACGACGCATCGAAGTAAGAATGCGGCTACGAGTAATGAAGGTATCGCGAACTTCTGGATTCACAATCAAATCCACGTAACGCTTACGGTAACGGGTCTCGATATCTTTGAGACCATGGTATTTCTCAGGCAGTGGACGCAGTGATTTGGTCAGGTAGGATACTTCCTTCGCTTTTACACTGAGCTCGCCGGTTTTTGTTTTGAAAACAACACCAGTTACACCGATCATGTCACCGATATCAGCCAAATCAAATACTTTGCTCAACTCTTCGCCAACGGTATCCTGACGGACGTAGATTTGAATTTGACCGGAACGATCCAGCAATTGAGCAAAGCTCGCCTTACCCATTCCACGTTTCGCCATCAAGCGGCCTGCAATCGTAACCACGTTCTCTTCCGCTTCCAGCTCTTCCTTGCTCTTTTCACTAAAAGCTTTCGTTATATCTGCAGCGTGATGCGTTTGCTCGAATTTTTTACCGAACGGATCAAAGCCCCACTCACGCAATTGATTCATTTTGTCGTGACGCACTTGAAGAAGCTCGTGGAGCCCTTCCTGTTGCTGTTCTTCTTGTTGAAGGTCTTGCTCGTTTGCCATTTCACTCACTCCTCTAGAAAATGCCTGCATTAACAATTTTGTACAGACTTTTATAATAGCGATACGGCGTACCTCGCAAAAGGTACGCCATAGATCGACTGCTTACAGGTTAATATCAAGAATCTCGTACTGAATGACTCCTGCCGGTACGTTTACGTCAACAATCGCGCCTTTTGCTTTGCCGAGGAGCGCTTGACCTACCGGGGACTCGTTGGAAATCTTGTTGTTCATCGGATCGGATTCAGCAGAACCTACAATCGTGTAATCGACAACATCACCGAACTCGAGGTCTTTCAGTTTCACACGGGAACCAACGCTTACAACACCTGTATCTACATCTTCATTTGTGATGATGCGGGCATTGCGCAGCATTTTTTCCAGCGTCAGAATGCGGCCTTCGATGAACGCCTGCTCATTCTTTGCCTCTTCGTATTCAGAGTTCTCACTGATATCTCCAAAGCTAATCGCTTCTTTAATACGAGCAGCTACTTCCTTACGTTTAACCGTTTTCAAATCTTCAAGCTCTTGTTCCAGCTTCGTTAAACCTTCTGGTGTAAGGATGACTTCTTTTTCAGACATGGTTCAATTCCCCCGTTTTAAAAAATGATTCCATTTATACTGGGTAAAGTACAAAGGATTATATGTAGATGTTCTATACAATATACAGCAGAATGCAATCGTCTGTGAGGTTCAAAGGTAAAGCTGCCAGTGTGGACTGGCAGCTCGGCTCCCAATATTACGGAGTATTATAGGATATGAAGGAACCCTTGTCAATGTCTGGAATGAACCACCAATTTTAGTAGCTGACAGCCTCATCACGAGCTGTTTCCAGCGGTTCTTCGCTGTCATCTGCGTAGTTTTCAATCCAGTCGACATAGTTCATGAGGACGCTGCGAAGCTCCTCTTCTGTCTCAACCGCATTCACGAGATTTTTCGTGTGCGTCGAGCCCTTCAAGCCTTTCAAGTAATACGCCGCGTGCTTGCGCATCTCAAGGACTCCCACTCTTGGACCCTTCAGCGCGATTAAACGCTCTGCATGCAATAAACAAATATTCATCTTTTCACGTGCGTTTGGCTCCGGACCAAGCTCGCCCGTCGTCAGGTATTGAATGGTGCGATACAGCATCCACGGATTTCCGAGCGCAGCACGTCCAATCATAACACCATCACAGCCCGTTGTATCCAGCATGCGTCTCGCATCCTCAGGAGTAGCGACATCCCCGTTACCAATCACCGGAATCGAAACGGTTTCCTTCACGCGACGGATCCATTCCCAGTCCGCTTGCCCTTTGTACATTTGTACGCGGGTACGTCCATGAACAGCAACCGCTTTGCCGCCTGCACGTTCTACTGCCTTGGCGTTATCCAGGACGTACAGATGATCTTCGTCCCAGCCTAATCTCATCTTCACGGTGACCGGCTTGTCGACCGCATCGACCACAGCAGATACCACTTCGTAGATTTTATCTGGATCGAGCAACAGACGCGCACCTGCATCGCAGCTCGTAATTTTCGGCACAGGACAGCCCATGTTGATATCAATGATATCCGCATTCGTATGCTGGTCTACATATTTCGCCGCACTCACCAAGGTTTCCTTGTCTCCACCAAAAATCTGCAAACTTAGTGGTTTTTCGCGTTCGTCGACAAACAGCATATCCATCGTTTTTTTGTTTCCATGCACGATGCCCTTGTCGCTTACCATCTCAGCGCAAACCAATCCAGTACCGAACTCCTTGGCAATCAGACGAAAAGCAGGATTACAGACACCTGCCATTGGAGCGAGAACGACGTTGTTCTTTAATTCGATATTACCGATTTTCATCTATTTTTCGCCTCCTTATTCCCGCTTAGTCGGGGTCTTGGAGAGGACAATCCTATCCAAACTTCATTACATCACTTATTTATAGCACATAATTCATCATAGTCTACCTGTAAAGTGCTGGCGATCCTCCGTAATACAGGCTCTGTTGGCGTACGAGTTCCTCTCTCTAGTGATCCAACAAACGACAGTGACACTCCCATCTTTTCCGAAAGTGACTGTTGTGTATACCCTTTTAGCTTTCGGAAGGACCGGATTCGATTTCCCAGTTGATTGTTCCCCACTCACGTACCCCCTTGTGATCTTCTACCAATAAGGAAAGATAATGATCAATGGTCTGGTTATGCTCAGGTAAAACGCCGCCTTCCCAAACGTCTCGAAGCGGCACGAGTACAAAAGCACGCTCGCTCAGCCCGGGATGAGGAATCATGAGATTGTCTTGCGAAACACGAGATGTCCCGTACAACAGTAAGTCAATATCAATCGTGCGCGGTCCCCATCGAACCGTTCGCACACGACCCAGCTCTCGCTCGACTGACAAAGCCGTCTCTAGCAGTTGATCCGGGCTCTGTTCTGTTTCCACAGCGATCGCCATATTTAGAAATGCGTCTTGTTCGACGTTACCAAATGGTTCAGTCTCATAAACAGAGGAGACACGAAGCACGCGAATTCCAGGCTGCTCGTTCAATCTCTGTATCGCCCGGCGCAAATTTTGTGCCCGATCCCCGAGGTTGGAGCCTAGCGCCAAATACGCACAAACTGTCATGAAGCAAAATCCTCTCTTCTACGGATCATCTCAATCGCAACCGACTCATAATGCCCATTGATCGGCGGATTCGGCTTGGTCACTTTTGCTTTAACTTCATGCAAGGGGAATTGCCCCAATAGACGTTCTGCTATCACAGCAGTCAGTTTTTCTACCAGATGAAATCGTTCACCCTCGACAATTTTTTGCACACAAGTAAAGATATCGGCGTAATTGACTGTATCGTGAAGATCGTCACTTGCTCCGGCCTTGGATAAATCGAGCGATAGCTCCAGATCGACATAAAAACGTTGACCCAGCTCAGCCTCTGCTCCAAACACACCGTGATATCCGTAAAAAGACATGCCATTGAAGTAGATTTTATCCAAGGTTAAATGCCCCCTCTTAGCATCGCATCCATCATCTTCGTCACGCGCTTCATTTCTTTGACATCATGCACCCGTACCATATGACAGCCTTTTGCCGCCCCGAGGGCAACTGTCGCTGCCGTACCTTCGACACGTTCATCTACGGGCAAATCGAGAACATGACCGATCATCCGCTTGCGTGAAGTGGCAAGCAGAACGGGATAGCCCAGACCTACCAGATCATCCAGCCTGCGCATCGTTTCGAGATTTTGCTCGACAGTCCTTACAAACCCGATCCCCGGATCAAGGATGATTCGCTCCTGCTTTACCCCTGCCTGCAAGGCGATCTGTACTGACTCACGCAGGTCTTTGATATAGTTTGGGAAAAAATCGTGATAGTCCGTGTCTTCACGATTGTGCATCAGGATAATGGGCACATCTAGACGAGCAGCTACCTCTGCCATCCGCAGGTCACGCTTCGCTCCCCATACGTCATTAATGATATGTGCCCCTTCCAAAATGGCCCGTTCTGCAACCGCCGCTTTGTATGTGTCAATGGACAACGGAACAGACAATTCCTGCGAAAGTATCCGAATGACTGGCAGCACTCTGTCCAGCTCCGTCGCCTCATCGACTACTTCTGACCCCGGACGTGTCGATTCTCCCCCGATATCAATCAGGTCAGCTCCGGCCTCAACCATCGCACGAGCTTGTGCCAGTGCTGCCTCCACATCGACATAGCGACCGCCATCTGAGAATGAATCAGGTGTCACATTCAAAATGCCCATGACTAGCGTTCGCTCTCCCAATGGCAGGACATACTGGCCACAGTTCAGTTCGCGGCGCGCACGAAGCTTGGCAGGCATAGCTAAAACTTCCCGTACCTCTGCCGCCAACGCTCGTAGTTCTTCTGTTTGGGTTTTCATATAATCCAACGCCAAATCCATCTGCTTGTGTGAAGCCAGCAACAGCACGTATTTTTTGTCGATAGTACCTGGTTGGTCTGAAATAATGGCTTCCGCATCAAAAGAGTGCATAATCTCTCTCACACTCTGTGCTTTTGCTACACTCATGTTTTCCGTGTGAATCTTTAGGCTCGTCCCCGCTTCGGCCATGCGTTCGGCTTCCGGAACAGAAACTCCCCTTTTGACAAGCTCCGATACCATCTCAGCGAAGGTCGCAGCATGGATTCGAAATGAATTGTATTTCATGATCAAACTCCCTTTTTCCGTCTTCGCACATTGAATAGTAGCATACCATAATTTACTCGCTAGTCGCTACAGACTGACGGTAGGCGCGGTGCAGTTCGCACGAATATGTACCATATGTCGAAGGGAGGGATTGCCCGTCAATTTCGGTAATCGGAACGATTTCTTGCACGGAATTTGTCGTAAAGACTTCATCAGCGTTGAGCAGATCTTCCAAGCGATATCGCCCTTCTTCGACAGGCATCGATAATTGCTGTGCCAACGTCAAAACATGTCGCCGTGTCACACCATCAAGAATGCCCGTATCTATAGAAGGGGTAAACAACTTGCCGTTCTTGACCCAGAATACATTGCTCACAATTCCTTCCGCCACGAAGCCATCATGCGTTAAAAATAGACCTTCCACATCGGGACGGGCACCGAGTTCTTGGCGTGCAAGTGCATTGTTTAAGTAATTGTGCGATTTAAAGCGGTGCTGGCCCTCTGCTGTTTGTCTAGCCAACGCCAATGTCTGCAATCGTTTTGGCGGAGGAGGTACTGCCAGAGGTGCTACAGGTTTGGCAAATACGAATAAGGACGGACGCTCGTACCCCCCTGCTACCAAGCCCACTCCTTCTGAGCCCGCCGTAATACTCAAGCGGACATAAGCATCTCGCAACTCGTTAGCATCGATGGTCATCAAGATGGCGGCAGCCAGCTCTTCCCTTGTCCAAGCAGGTTGAATCTGCAACGCAAAAAGCCCGGAACAAAGCCGGGCGTAATGAGCATCCCATAGAAATAGCTTGCGGTCGTATACACGTAGCGTTTCAAACAAACCAATACCGTACAAAAACCCGTGGTCCAATACCGATACTGTAGCCTCATGAGCCGGACAAATCGTTCCGTTTACATAAACGTGCATCTGCGCTCTCTCCCGATAATATAGTCGAGAGCATCATATCACACTTCCGAAGAAAGCACCGTTTCCTCCGAGCGTTTGCCGTGTACGAAACGCGAGATAGTAATGGAGATTTCATATAAAACGATGAGTGGCACAATTACCATAATATCGGAGAGGAAATCAGGCGGCGTAATGGTAATCGAGATAATCGCGAGCACCAAATAGGCGGGTTTGCGCATTTTAGCCAAGCGATGCGGGTTGAGAATCCCCAAATGGCTCAAAAACAAAACGACAACCGGCAGTTCAAAAAGCAACCCAAACGGCAGGCACAGATTGAGCATAAAGGTGAAATAATCGTTCGCTGTAATGACCAGTTCAAAATTCCCGTTGGATAACCCCAAAACAAATTTGTACATCATCGGAAAGAGCACAAAGTATGCGAAGGAAAGCCCGAAAATAAACAGCAGGAATAGAGCCGGGATATACATGAGCGCCACTTTTCGCTCTCTTTCTTCCAATGCGGGCACCACAAAGCGCCAAACTTGATAAGCGGCAACCGGGATTGTAATCGCAAGCGCACCGACTGCGGCCAGCTTTACATAGATCGACAGGATATCACCCGGCCCAAGAATCGCCAGCTTTTCCCCTGAATGATTCGCTAACGCCAAATAAATATGATCCACAAACAAAAAACAGATAACCATACTGACAACAAGAACGGACAGCACAATCAAAATTCTGCGGCGCAGGTCTGTAACATGCTCAAGTATAGGCATCTCTTTGCTCACTCGAACTCCTCCTCATGCGCGGAAAAAGGCAGTGCGTCACGTGTACGCACCGCCTTCTCTCCGGCTGGATTAGTTGATTCGTTTCAACGCTTCTTCTGGAGCCTTCTCTTTTTCATCATCGTCTTTGGTCAAATCTTTTGCTGCAGTTTTAAATTCGGTCAAGGTTCGTCCAAAAGCACGACCGATCTCTGGCAGTTTACTCGGCCCGAAAATCACCAAAGCAATGATCAGGATCAGAATTAATCCAGGAATACCGATGCTCGACAGCATAATCTGTTACACTCCTTGTCCTAGAAACCTGTAATAGCAATCACGCTCGGCATGGCTACTGCATTTCCGCCTTTAGGCCAGTGGCTGGTCGGCTTGTCATACGACTTCAGGTTTTCACCTGGATGCTGCACCGCCAGGAACAGTGTTTTTTCATCAGGGGTGAACCAAGGACCTGTCATTTCAGCGCCTACTGGTGCAGAGGCGAATTGTGCGGCTTCTCCCTTGCCGTTACCTGTTGTTGGAATGAAAAACACACCATTGTTTCCAAAGGATTTATAAATGCCGCTGTTCATCGACGAGGACGAGATGTCTGTCACGATCCACAGATTACCCGCGCTGTCGAAAGCCATGTTGTCTGGCGCCGCAAAACCGCTTTGTGGTCCACCTGCTGCAAAAATCTCAAACGTAAACTCCAAGCCTGCATGGTTGTTATCATTCTCGAACAGGCGAACGATTTGTCCGTAGAAGTTGCCATGCTTGTCGTTGTTGGTCAAGGCAATGAAGACGGAACCATCAATCGGATGCACTTCCAGGTCTTCTGGGCGATCCATCGGGGTAGCCCCTACTGCTTTGGATGCATCTCGGCAGTTGAGAAGCACGTCAGCCTGAGAAGCAAACATCGGTTTGCCATCTGCATCAACTGCTTTTTTCAGTGCTTCGTTTGTTGCGAAATCCAACGCAATCCATTTACCCTTACCGAAGTTGGCAACGTACAGTGTACCATCTTCCAGCAGCTTGGAATTGTTTTTCCCTGCCTTCGGATCGTACTTGCCTTTGGATACATACTTATACACGTATTGGTCTTTCGCATCATCCCCCATGTAAACGACCAGTTGTCCAGACGGAGCCAGAACCATTGCCGTGTTTTCGTGGGAGAATCTGCCCAATGCTGTATGCTTTTTCGGAGTCGATTTCGGATCAAATGGATCTACCTCAACAACCCAGCCATAGTGCTCGGCTTCTGGCAGCTTGCAATCACCGACGACGTCCATGTAGTTTTCCTCGCAGGAAAGAATTGTATTCCACATTGTCACGCCACCAGAGCAGTTCGCAAATGTTCCGGTTACTTCTTTGGCAATAGAAGCTGCTGGACCAGTCAACACATGCTTGGTTAGTCCGCTCACCCGACGGCCATATTCGGAATCAGAAACAAGCTTCCAGCTTCCATTTTCTTTTTTGATTTCAATAATGGAACCGCCCAGTGCATACAAGTACTTCTTGATTTGCTCAGGGGTACGTTTGTTATCATCTGCATCTGCATTCAGATAGTCATAGCCATTCACGTAATATTCCAACTCACCTAAATATTCGTGATTCACCCACAACAGGCCATGATCGGACTTGCCTTCGATTGGAAGGAAACAGGTGAAGTCATTGTTGAACCCGAAGGTATCTCCGGCTGCATTGATTTTATCGCCATAGGAAGCCACTACATCGTATTTGAAGCCGTCCGGCAGTACAACATCGTCTTTCGTAGTCGGATGAATTTCTTTGAATTTCGGATTGAAGTTATGTTTTTTTGTATCGAGACCAAACAGATGGTCGGCTGTTTTTCCTGATAGGGTATTACCAGCTGCCAGGGCAGGAATTCCTGTTGCTACCGAAGCCAACGCCGCTGTCCCTACACCGAGATAAGTCAAAAACTGTCGACGATTTACATCCATTTACTATCTCTCCTTTTTCGCCTTCTTCGGTTTCATTGTACAAGCCGTATATCGAGGAACCATGAATGTTATATAAAGAGTATGTAAATTAAAAAACCGCCCTCGTAAAAAGGCGGTTTTCTGTCGTATCTATGTGTTAACCTGTCGTATGGCGCGCGTATGCAGTAAGGAAGTTCTTCAGTAATTGCTTGCCGTGCTCGGTAATAATCGATTCAGGGTGGAACTGGACGCCTTCGATTGGGTACTCCCGATGGCGCACAGCCATAATTTCGCCTTCGGCTGTCCGGGCGGTTACTTCCAACTCACTCGGAATGGACGCTTCCTCAATAATCAAGGAATGGTAGCGTGCAGCCGTAAAGGGAGAAGGAATGTCCTGAAAGATCGTTTTGCCGTCATGGAAAACTTCCGACGTTTTTCCGTGCATCAAGCGCTCGGCCCGAATGACTTTTCCGCCAAACACTTGTCCAATGGACTGATGGCCCAAACAAACACCCAAAATCGGAATTTTTCCGGCAAAATGGCGGATCGCATCCATGCTGATCCCCGCTTCATTTGGCGTGCACGGTCCTGGAGACACCATTAAATAATCCGGTGCCAATCGTTCGATTTCTTCCAGCGTAATCTTGTCATTGCGATACACTTGCAGCTCTTCCCCAAGCTCTCCCACATACTGCACCAAATTGTAGGTAAAGGAATCGTAGTTATCAATCATCAAAATCATCGTACACTCGTCTCCTCTCAACTCATCGTTCTCTGCTCACTCAACTCAAGCGCTTTCCACAACGCTTCTGCCTTTTTTAATGACTCGGCATACTCGGCCTCTGGGACCGAGTCAATCACGATACCCGCTCCAGCCTGAACATGAGCTACGCCATCCTTGATCACCATGGTGCGGATGGCAATGTTGACCTCGATATCACCATTGAAGCCAAACCAGCCGATTGATCCCGTATAGACGCCTCGCTTGACTGGCTCCAGCTCCTCGATGATTTCCATCGTGCGAACTTTTGGCGCTCCGGTGATCGTCCCTCCCGGAAAAGTCGCTTCGATCGCATCAAGCGCATCCTTGCCTGCTGCCAGCTCTCCTTTGACGTGGGAGACGATATGCATGACGTGGGAATATTTCTCCACGACCATGAATTCGCTGACCTCCACACTGCCAAAGCGACAGACACGGCCCATGTCATTGCGTTCCAGATCAACCAGCATGACATGCTCTGCGCGTTCCTTTTCATTATCAATCAGCTCACGTGCCAATTCATCGTCTTGCTCGTCCGTTAATCCACGTGGACGTGTACCGGCAATCGGACGCGTATGCACTTCCTTGCCTTTTACCTTTACAAGTAGCTCTGGCGAGGCACTAACTAATTGAAACTCAGGGAAGCTCAGATAGCCCATATAAGGAGAAGGATTCAGCTTGCGAAGCACATCGTACACTTCTGGGGCAGTCACCTGCACCGGCTTGCTTTGCCGTACGGACAGATTAACCTGAAAAACGTCCCCCTGGGCGATGTACTCCTGCACCCGACGAACGGCATCCTCGAATTGGTCTTTGGCAAAGGATACTGACGCTGGCACTAGCTTGGCAAGCGGTCTTTTGCGTAAAGCTTCCCAATCTGTCTCATCGCGATCCATTGTCAATGAAGCAATGGAATCCATGCGTTTTTCCAGGTGAAGTGCTGCTTGTCGATAGCTCTCTTCGGTCAAATTGTCCGCGCTCAAATGCGTCAGGCAAATGATCTCTCGGGTCTCATGATCAAAGACAAGAAGGTCTTGCATTATCATAACATACAGGTCTGGCAACTGTAAGTCGTCAGTCGCTATCTGTGGCAAGCTAGGCTCAAAAAAGCGGTTCATCTCATAGCTGATATAGCCTACGGCGCCTCCAGCAAAATCTGGCATACTTGGAAGCGCAGGCGTACGGTAACGAGAGAGCAGTTCTCGTAAAGCATTCAATGGGTTGTGAGTCTCTATGCTCTCGATTTTTTCTTCTGGGTACGAAACGGTGGTTTCTCCTCGCTGACTGCGCAGCGTAGCGATAGGCTCATATGCCAAAAAGGTATACCGCCCAGCTCGTCCACTTTCCAACAGGACAGCATGTTGTAGTGACGGCTGTAGTTTTGTGAGTACCTGCCACGGATCAATTGTCGAAGGCCACGGTTTACGCAGGGCAAGGGGAACTAACGGATAAGATAAGGCATACGTCTGGCAATCAGCAAAGGTAGGGAACATTCTTCCTCTTCACGCTCCGGTTTTCACTATTTATCCGTTCATTATATAGTTGCCTGATACAAAAAGAAAAGACCACGTCGCCGACGTAGCGCTCCGTGGTCTTGCAGTATCTTTTTACCATTAATCTTCGAACTGATACAGAGGCGTGGACAAATAACGCTCCCCATTCGAAGGAATGACAGCGATCACTTTTTTGCCTTTGCCTAGCTTCGCTGCTACTTGCAGAGCCGCATGGATCGCTGCTCCAGAAGAAATCCCGCCGAGAATACCTTCCTGACGAGCAACACGACGCGCGGTTTCAAAAGCGTCCTCGTTTTCTACCTTAATGATCTCGTCGTAAATTTGTGTATCGAGAATATCTGGAACAAAGCCAGCACCGATACCTTGGATCTTATGTGGACCTGGTTTGCCGCCAGACAATACTGGCGAAGCAGCAGGCTCAACAGCCACGATTTGTACATTCGGATAGTGTTCACGAAGAACCTGCCCTACACCTGTAATCGTTCCGCCTGTACCGATACCGGAAATAAACGCATCTACGCCGCCGATTTCCTTCGCTTGATCCAGCAGCTCACGGGCAGTCGTCTCGCGGTGAATGGCCGGGTTTGCCAGATTTTTAAATTGTTGCGGAATGAAATACGAGCTATCTTCTTTCGCCAGCTCTTCCGCTTTGCGAATCGCTCCGCCCATCCCTTCGCTGCCTGGTGTGAGAACCAGCTCCGCACCATATGCACGCAACAGGTTGCGTCGCTCAATACTCATCGTCTCTGGCATAACCAGAATAGCACGATATCCTTTTGCAGCAGCAACCATCGCGAGTCCAATACCGGTATTTCCGCTCGTAGGTTCAATGATGGTATCACCCGGTTTCAGACTTCCATCTGCCTCTGCTGCCTCAATCATCGACAAAGCAATTCGGTCTTTTACACTGCTGCCCGGGTTGAAGAACTCCAGCTTCAAGTAAATGTCTGCAATATCTTCGGTGACAATACGATTCAGCTTTACAAGCGGAGTAAATCCAATCAAATCGGTAATGGAATTAGCCACGCGCATATGTTCTGCCCCTCCTATTTTAAATAACCGAGTAAAACGCTAGGATTTATTGACATAATTATATCAACGGTAGCCTATTTGGTCAATGAGGCATTTGCCCAGAAATCTGAACCCCTACCGATTTTCGCAATCGCTCCAGCACAACATCCAGCGACTCGACCTGGGCAAATGCGATTTCTCGACGCAGCTCATCTTTTACCTCTTCAAACGTCCGTCGACTGGCTTCCCTACGCTCTGTCAGTTGGTAAATGACGAAATGATCTTCTATTTTGATCGCTTCGCTATATTTGTCTTTCTCCAGCTTTTCTACAATGGGCTTCGCCTCGTCGGGCAATCGATTATCCTTGATGGAAACCCAGCCTACATCGCCACCGTTCACCGCTGTATCCGGATCTATCGAACGCTCTTTGGCAATCGTCTGAAAGTCGGCCCCGTTTTTTAAATCAGCCAAAACTTGTTCTGCTTCTTTTTGGGAAGCCACGACGATTTGTCCCAAACGCATCTGCATTGGTCGGGTATAACGGTCAGATCGGCTATTGTAGACGTTTAGTACTTCTTCATCCTTGATGGTCATGTCCTTCGTTGCCAGGGTTTGCAGCAGGATTTGGTAAGAAATCTCCTGCTTCAGGGCTTCCACAGTCGTCCCCGCTTGTTTTAACAACGCAGCCTCAAACTCGCTATCTGTCCGACTGCCGTAGCTGTCGCGAATCTGGGAAAGCTCTTGCTCCAGTTGCTTCGGATCAACTGTGATGCCGGATCGCTTCGCCTCTTGAAAAACGACTTCCCGATTAATCATGTCGTTTAGCACTTGCTTACCGAACTTTTGTTTCAGCGCCGTTACATACTCATCGTTGCTAATCGTCTTATCCCCTACGATGGCGGCAGGCTGCAGCTTGCCTGATGCCTGGTACCATGCCCAGGTAACGGCAAGCAGCAACAATACAAGCGCCCCAATGAATGCCCACAACCCTTTTACGTTGGTCATGCCAACACTCCCCTACTTGACGCCGCGCTTACATGTCTTTCAGGATGTCTTCCAACGCGGATCTGTCATAATGGTAACGTTCATTACAGAAATGACAGTGTACTTCTGCTTCGCCCTGTTCCTCAATCAGACCTTCCATTTCTTCGCGTCCCATACTGATCAGTGCCTGAACAACCTTATCCGCTGAACATTTGCAGCTAAATTGAATCTCCGTGCGGCTCAGGATTTTTGGCTCATCCAATACGCGGGCCAAAATCTCTTCAGGAGTCAAGCCTTCGCCAATCATGCGAGAAACCTGTGGAAGCTGTCCCAGGCGCTCTTCAATGGCTGCCACAACCTCTTCAGGCGTATTCGGCAACAGTTGAAGAATAAAACCACCCGCCGCCAAAACTGAACGGTCTTCAGGATTAACCAATACACCCACACCTACTGCTGAAGGCGTTTGCTCGGACATCACAAAATAGTACGTGAAGTCTTCCCCTATCTCACCAGAGACGATAGGCGCGCTGCCTTGATACGGCTCCTTGAGACCGAGATCTTTCGTTACGTACACAAACCCGTCTGTTCCCACTGCACGCGCTACATCGAGCTTGCCTTTTTCGTTTAGCTCAAAGTGGACATGCGGGTTGGATACATACGCGATTCCTTCACCATGTGCGTTTGCTTCCGCCATGATCTGCCCGATTGGTCCGCCTCCTTTTACTTTGACATGGAGGCTCTCGTTTCCTTTTAACATAGCCCCCATCATCAAGGTAATGGTCAGCGTACGTCCCGCTGCTGCTGTTGCTGTATTCCACATGTCGTGACGACGACGCATATCTTCGACAGATTCTGTCGTGCGTGCGGCAAATGCACGAACATGCCCATTAAAACCAGTTGCTCTTATCATATAATCGCCCATGTAGCGATCCTCCTTTTCAAACTACCTCTTTAAATAGCGAAAAAATCATGAAGCTATCTTACCAGTTTACCACAAGGAGAAAAAGACTACGCCTCCCCTACTGTGAGTCTGACACTTTGTGAATTCGACCATTTCTGACAGAAAAAACCCCTCTGCACGAAGAGGGGCCGAAATAACCAAATCCTATGTTAGGTTAAATAATCTTTTAATACGTGTGAAGCTTTTTGTGTTCGCAATCGGTCAATCGTCGTCGCTTCAATTTGGCGAATACGCTCGCGGGTAAGTCCGAACATTTTCCCCACTTCCTCCAGCGTATACACTTGATCATCATAGAGACCATAACGCATGGAGATTATTTCTTGAGCGCGGGGACTAAGTCGCTCCAACGCTGCGCGCATTTGCGAGCGAAGATCTACCTTTTCAATCCAGTCATCCAGGGAGGACAACCCATCATCCATAATTTCTGCGTAGCTCAAGCTCTCATCCTCATGACAAGCCTGCCATTTCTCACTATCCAGTTCAGCATCGATGGATTCCATCTTCATCATTAAAGCCAGTTCAATGGCTTCCACCTTTTCTAATGGAATATCCAAGAGTACGGCAATCTCCTGCCGATCAGGCGTACGGTTCAAAGCATGGACGAGATGTAGTACTTGCTTCTGGTACTGGCGAATCTGCTCATGCATGTGGACAGGAATGCGAATCAAATTTGCTTTGTCGTTGATGGCACGGGTGATCGCTTGAGAGATCCACCAGTGTGAGTAATGATAGAGACGCACGCCACGTCCCACATCAAATTTGTCAATCGCGGTAAACAAACCTATGGTGCCCTCCTGAATCAAATCCAGGAACGGCATCCCTCTTTTCAAATGGCGCAAAGCGGTACTAACTACGTATCGTAAATAGGCGCGCACAATCGTTTCACGTGCTTCAAGATCGTCATCCCTTTGATAACGAATCAGGCAAGCAAGCTCTTCTTCTTTGTCCAACATGGGTGTTGCAGCGACGCTTTCCAAAAACAGTAGAGCAGAAGTGTCCGATCGAAGTGATCTAGGGACAACAATTCCCAACTGTGTCTCCACTTCCCGCCAGCGACGGGGAGTTGAATGGAACGAGGAGGTACTCAGAGTCATATGCAACCCTCACTTCTCTGGAATGAAGTTCACGATGAAGTAGGTGAGTCACGGAATGTTTTACTGTATCCGTATTTCGACAAAACCCGTTCGATTCCTGCCAGTTAACAGAATATTAACAGTTCTCCTCTCCAAACAGTTGATGAAAGCCCTTTCATAGGTTAGAGTTAAAAGTTTATGAAGAAAAGGCCATCCCCATTAACGAAGGATGGCAAAAGGACAATGTCGAATCTTCTGATAAAATGGAAGTCTACTGATACAAGTGACAGGCGACGAAGTGGTTGGTGTCTACTTCTTGCCAAATAGGCTTCTTTTCGGCGCATACAGCTTTGGCTACCGGACAGCGCGTACGGAACACACAGCCGCTAGGTGGATTGATCGGGCTTGGAACGTCACCTTCGATAATGGTGCGCTCACGGCTTTTCTCCAAATCAGGGTCGGGGACAGGAATGGCCGACAACAACGCCTGCGTGTAAGGATGCTTCGGTGAATCGTACAGGATTTCACTGGCAGTCATCTCAACCATATTGCCCAGGTACATGACGCCAATCCGGTCACTGATGTGCTTAACCATCGCCAAATCATGCGCGATAAACAAATACGTCAGCTTTTGTTCCTGCTGTAATTTCTTCATTAAATTAACGACCTGTGCCTGAACCGAAACATCAAGTGCGGAAATCGGCTCATCGGCAATGATGAAGGTAGGATTGACGGCAAGCGCCCGCGCAATCCCTATCCGCTGTCGCTGACCACCACTAAACTCGTGCGGGAAACGGTTGGCATGCTCTTTTTGCAAACCAACCATTTCCAACAACTCAATCACACGATTCATTCGTTCCTTCCCTTTATATAGACCATTCAGATGCAGGCCCTCCGAAATGATTTCCGCAATATTCATTCGAGGGTTCAGAGAAGCATATGGGTCCTGAAAAATCATTTGCATATGGCGTGTCAGCTTGCTCCGCTCAGCAGATGATGCCTGATGGACGTTTTGCCCGTCAAAAATGACCTCACCTGTCGTCGGTTGATACAATCCGATAATTGTACGGCCTGTAGTCGATTTGCCGCAGCCAGATTCCCCTACCAGTCCAAACGTTTCCCCCTCGTATATATCGAAGGAAACATTGTCCGCTGCCGTCAGTGAGAGCCCTTTACCCAACGTAAAGGTTTTTGTGAGGTTCTTTACCTGGACCAGCTTCTTTCGTTGCATCTGGCCACTCCTCCCCGTTATCCGTTTACCAGTATCGTCTGGAGACGCAATGTTCCTTTTCGAGCTTGTAGCCATCCAGCTTGACGATCTCAATGACACTTCGCGAATCCGGAGAATGAATCATTTCGCCATTCCCCATGTAAATGCCTACGTGATGGACTCTGCCTTTCCCCTCTTCATGGGCAAAAAACAGCAGATCGCCCGGAAGCAAAGCTTCTTTTTCCACGAGCTGTCCGGCTTTTGCCTGATCAGATGCATCACGCGGAATCTGGAGACCGACAGATCGGTGCATGTTGTACGCAAATCCCGAGCAGTCATACCCGTAAGAAGACATGCCGCCCCATAAATAATGCAGGTTGAGGAATCGCTTGCCCGTTTCTACGATTGCCTCTCCACGGTTACCGGAAAGCTCGATGGGCTCGTTTGCTTTTACGATTTGGACGTCTGCTTTTGGCAAAAGTGCTGTGCCGTTCGGTGTCGCTACCGTTACCCAATCCGCAGTTTCCTCAATCAGCGGCAGTTTGGTTAAAAACGCAAGCTCCATGTCTGGCTTTTTGTCGGCTGTATGTAGATGGGTAAACGCCGCCGTGATCATCGCCAGCTTTTGGCCTTGCTGTACCTCAAAAGCGTCTGACCACGGTGCTAGCTGGCGAGACGGAATCCAGCCCGGATAGCCTGTTGCGTTTTTGTTCGTAGTCTGATCAGGAATCAGAATCTGTGACCATTCCCCTTGCTCCTCGACTACCTCTACGCGGGTACCGTACAGTGCTTGTGTTTGAATCGCGTTATTGTCGTAAAAACCAAGCTTCTCCTCCACAGTAAGGGAAGCGAGCCAGCTTCGTGCATCAACCGGGGATTGCAGTGCTACTTGGTCAATTTCACGCGGCGACTCCGGCTTGGTCCACACAGTGGCAACAGAGACAGAAACAATGGCAGATTTCATCTTAGTTCTCCCCCTCCCACAAGCTGACGGAACGAATACCGAGCCCAGACTCTTCTGGCATGCGCATCAAGCGGCCCTCGTACATTACGCCACCTTCTATACCATCGTGCAAAAGCATTAACGGAGCATCAAAATCAAAGCGGGTGATGTTCTTCTTACTAGCTGCAAAATGAGCTGCTGCTGATACAGCCAGTCGCGATTCGATCATGCTGCCAACCATGCATGGAATACCGTACTCTTCAGCCAATTGGTTGATCAATTGTGCTTTGTAAATGCCGCCAGCCTTCATCAGCTTGATATTAATCATGTCAGCCGCACGGTTTTGCAAAACCTGCAAGGCCTGCGCTGGTGAAAACACACTCTCGTCAGCCATGATTGGCGTATCGACCGAATCTGTTACCCGCTTCAACCCTTCCAGATCATGCGCTTTTACAGGCTGCTCAATGAGTTCGATGCCAAGACCCATGTCCTCCATTTTGCGAATGGATTGCACCGCTTCTTTTACATTCCATCCCTGGTTGGCATCAAGACGAATCTTCACCTGATTGCCCACAGATTTGCGAATTTCCTGGATGCGCAAAATGTCATCCTCGATATTGTCCTTTCCAACCTTGATTTTCAGTACGTGAAAGCCTTGCTTGAGATAGGCAGCCGCATCCTCGCCCATTTCTTTCGGAGAGTTCACGCTGACAGTATAGTCAGTCTCCAATTGGTCACGGTAGCCACCCAGGAATTGATACAACGGCATTCCTGCGCGTTGAGAAATGAGATCATACAACGCAATGTCTACCGCTGCCCTCGCACTCGTATTTCCTACCATGGATTGATGCAAGGTTTGGAAAACTCGTTCATAGGCAAGCAAATTCAAGCCGATGAGCTGAGGTCTCATCGTATTCATAATCGCCGACTCGATGCTCTCGATGCTGTCTCCGGTAATGACGACGGTAGCCGAAGCTTCGCCCCACCCGACCATACCGTTGTCGCAGGTGATTTTCACCAGAATCGATTCCAGACTATGCACCGTACGCAAAGCAGTTTTAAAAGGCTTTTTCAATGGAACAGATATTCGTTTTACTTCGATGGCTTGAATAATCATGTTTTCCTCCATCTTCTCCAGCACTCGTGCTTTCTTTAGCTGTGTTTTTTCTAATAGACATACTAAATTATAGCACTATTAAAAATTCTAGCAAAAAAGGGGGGAGAGTCATTCCATCCGCCTGAAATGACTTCTCCCAACTCATTTTTTCTTACTTCACGACAGCTTTTCTCAGGTCTGTGTAGCTAAGTGAAGAGCTTTGTACACCACTCACTTTGTCGCTTGAGAGCAAGGAAGTGTTGTAAAAATACAGCGGTGCGATTGGCGCTTCATCCAACAAGATTTTTTCTGCATCATGCAGTAGCTTCAGACGTTTCGCATCGTCTGGCTCCTTGTATGCATCTTGGATCAGCTTATCGAATTGCACATTGCTCCAGCCCGTACGATTGCTTGCTGCCTTCGATTGGAAAATATCAAGGAAGTTGATCGCATCACCGAAGTCAGGCAACCAGGAAGAACGAGCAATTTGATACTGCAATTGCTTTTGCATATCCGTCAAAACTTTTCCTTCTACTTTTTGCAACTTCACATCAACGCCCAGCGTCTGCTTCCACATTTCTTGCGCGGCTTGTGCCGTTTTTTCGTTAGCCGTTCCGCTGCGGTACGTGAGTGTAACCTCTGGCAGCTTTGTGTAGCCTTTTTCTTTCATTCCTTGCTCCAGGAGCTTCTTCGCTTCATCTGGGTTGAAGTTCACCAATTCTCCGCCTACCTCACGGAATTGTCCTTCACCGTTGGCATCAGGCAAACCATAAGATACAAAACCTGTTCCCGGTTTTTGCTGACGCATCAGCACCAGGTCGACCAGCGTTTGACGGTCAATCGCCAAGCTAAAGGCTTTACGAATATTGGCGTTATCAAATGGCTCCTTCGTTACGTTGAAACGATAAAACTCTGTACCTGCTCCATCACGCACGAATACTTTGCCGTCTTTGAACAATTGGTCTGCCATGTCCGCAGGAACAGTTGTCGTTCTGTGCAGCTCTTCGTTCGTAAACATTTGATACTCGGTATTCTCGTCATCAATCATTTTCCAAACAGCACCAGGCAGAGTTACGTTTGCTGCATCCCAGTACGTATCGCTCTTCATTATTTTCAGTTCACTGTCATGCGCCCATTCTGTCAGCTTGAATGGCCCGTTTCCGACAAAGCTTGCTGCTTCTGCTGCCCATTTCGGATCTTTTTCTACAGTTGCTTTGTGTACAGGGAAGAAAGCTGGGTTGGATGCCAATAGAAGCGTCCAGGATGCTGGTTGAGCAAGAACGACCTCTAGTGTTTTGTCGTCCACCGCTTTTACTTTTACGCCATCCGCCGGTCCTTTACCGCTGTTATATGCCTCCGCTCCCTCGATAATGTACGCGAGGGATGCCGCCGGAGATGCCAGTGCAGGATCAAGCATGCGTTTCCACGCGAATTCGAAATCCTGAGCCTTTACTGGTTCACCATTGGACCATTTGTTGTCACGAAGGGTAAATGTGTAGGTTTTTCCATCTACAGAGACTGTCCATTCGGAAGCGGCCGCTGGTTGAGGCTTTTGATTTTCGTCCAGGCGAGTCAAGCCTTCCATCAAGTTGTTCAAAATGTTATAAGACGGCTCATCGAAGCCAATCGGCGGGTCCAATGACGTCGGTTCCTTGATATTGTTCAGCAACAGAAGCTTTGCCGCTTGATCGCCCGGCGTCGGAGCGTTTGGCTGAGCCGTGTTGCCTGGTGCAGGCTCACTTGGTGCAGCTGGTTGAGCCGATGTACATCCAGCCATGAGCATAGACACACCCAGCGTAGCCGACAGCAACAATGTTGATAGTTTTTTCACTGTTTCGTCCCCCTTATTTCTTTGTTTTTGTATGACGTAAAAGGATAGCGCCGTCAGACGACACCCTCTTTTACACGAATGAAGCCGGGCTTGACCACTGCCCTCGACAGCTATGAATCAGGTCCCCGTTGGCGGTTGCATCGACGCCAACAACTTCTTCGCCCGCGGGTCCTGCAACCAACAGGAAACCGCGTGTTTGCTATGGACATGGGTCTCCGCTGGCTGGTAATTCCGACATACTTCTAACGCGTAGTCACAGCGCGCAGCGAATGCACAGCCAATTGGCGGGCTGAACAAATCCGGGGGTGTTCCAGGTATTGGGCTGAGCGGAATGGAGCGATCGGCATCCAAACGAGGCATCGACGCCAGCAAGCCTTTGGTGTACGGATGCTGCGGATTGTAAAAAATGTCGCGAACAGGTCCGGACTCTACCACTTTTCCGGCATACATGACATTGACCCGATCCGCAACCTTGGCGACGACTCCCAAATCATGCGTGATAATAATAATCGAGACTCCCGTCTTTTGTTGAATGCTTTTGAACAGCTCGATGATTTGTGCCTGAATCGTTACGTCCAACGCTGTCGTAGGCTCATCCGCAATCAGAATGGACGGCTTACAGACAAGCGCAATTGCAATCATGATCCGTTGGCGCATCCCGCCACTAAACTGATGGAGGTACTGCTTGAGACGACTTTCTGGATTGGCGATCCCGACCAAGTTGAGAATTTCAATCGCTTGCCGCTTGGCTTCGCTTCTGGCGACCTTTTGATGGCGAATGATTCCTTCCATTATCTGCTCACCAATGGTGATGGTCGGGTTGAGCGACGTCATCGCATCTTGAAAGATCATGGAGATTTCTTTCCCACGCAGCTCGCGCATTTGCTTTTCCGGTAGCTTTGCCAGGTCCTGCCCTTTAAAATGAATGCTTCCACCCGCGATTTTTCCGATATGCTCCGGGATCAGGCGCATGATACTCCTTGCAGTCACGCTTTTCCCACATCCCGATTCACCAACAATCGCCAGTGTCTCCCCTTTGTTCAAGGTAAAGTTCACGTCCCGGACAGCGTTCACTTCACCACCATGCGTCTTGAATGTGACCCGAAGCCCACTGACCTCCAGCAGCTTTTCCGTTTTATCCATGATGCCTACCTCCTTGACTTCGGATCGAACGCATCGCGCAAGCCATCACCGAGCACGTTGAACGCGAGCATCGTCAGCGAGATGAGGAAAGCAGGGAAAAAGAGCCGCCACCAATGACCGGACAAAATGGTGGGGAGTCCATCGTTCGCCATCACTCCCCAGCTAGCCATTGGCGCCTGAATACCGAGACCGAGAAAACTCAGAAACGCCTCTGAAAAAATCGCAGATGGAACAGATAACGTGACATATACAATGATGATGCCAATTGTGTTGGGCAGCAGATGTTTACGAATGATGTAGAAAGGCTTTGCCCCCATTGTTTTTGCTGCCAGTACGTACTCTGAGTTTTTCATTTGCAGGACCTGACCACGCACAGTCCGGGCCATCCCGATCCAACCGGTCGCACTTAAGGCGATAATAATGGTTAAAAGTCCGGGCCCCATGACGACCATTAGCAAAATCACCACCAACAAATAAGGAAGGCCGTACAAAATGTCCACGAAGCGCATCATGATATTATCGATTCGACCGCCCAAATATCCGGCAATTCCTCCATACAAGACACCAATGAAAAAATCGATAAGTGCTGCCGTCAAACCGACAAACAGGGAAATACGCGCACCATACCAAACACGCGTGAACACATCGCGGCCAAAATCATCAGTTCCGAACCAGTTCACTTCCGACGGCGGCTTGTTTTTCATAATAATCGACTGTTTGGCGTATTCATGACCAGAGATCATCGGTCCAATCGTAGCCATAACCCCAAGCAAGATAATAACCACCAACCCCATCAGGGCCAGCTTGTTTCCTCGGAGGCGAAGCCAAGCTTCTTGCCAAAACGTCAATTGAGGTCGCACAATCGCTTCCGCATTGAGGTTGTCTTTACGCATCGGGATAAATAAATCATCAGAAACGATCATCCTTCGCTCTCCTTTCGATGCAGCTTAATTCGTGGATCAATGATGCCGTATAGTACATCGACGACAAACATCAGAAAAATCAAAAGTGCGCTATAGAAAACTGTCGTTCCCATAATGACGGAATAATCACGGTTATTAATGCCAGCGACGAAATATTTCCCCATGCCAGGAATCGCAAATATTTTTTCGATTACAAAGCTTCCCGTTAAAACGTTGGCAATCAGAGCGCCTAAAAGCGTGACGACAGGCAAAATCGCATTACGCAGTGCGTGCTTCAATACAATCGTCGCCGGAGACAGCCCTTTTGCTCGAGCGGTTTCAATGTATTCCTGAGTCAACACTTCCAGCATGTTGGTACGGGTCAAACGAGCAATAATCGCAATCGGACCAAACGCCAATGCAAGCGCTGGCATAATCACATGCTGCCAAGTCCCCCATGTTGCGGTCGGCAACAACTTCCATTCGACCGCCAAATATTTGATTAATAAGGATGCGACAACAAAGCTGGGAACAGATATCCCGATAACAGCAATAATCATGGCAAGGTAATCAATAAGACGGTTATGTCGTAGCGCGGCGATCACACCAAGCGCGATACCGGTGACAATCGCAAAGACGACAGAAATCAGACCGAGTTGAAAAGAAACGGGGAATCCACGGGCGATCATTTTGTTGACTGTATCCGAGCTGTTGGCAAGAGATGGCCCGAGGTCAAATTGTACCAGCTTTTGTAAGTACAGCCCGTATTGGACCAGTAGCGGCTTATCCAGGTTGTAGTAGGCATTGAGGTTAGCTTCCACCGCTGGGTCTAATGCCTTTCCTTCTCTTTCAAAAGGAGATCCTGGAACGGCATGCATCAGGAAAAAGGTGAGGGTAATGATGAGCCATAACGTCACGATCATGGAGATAAATCTGCGGAAAACAAAAGATAGCAAGGACTCTCCTCCTTTTCATCAAAAACTGATCTCTCGTGATAAGCAAAAAACCCAGCAAATGCACGCGATCATGGCATTTGCTGGGTTTTACTTACGTGTATGCCGTGCATACGAATAAATAAAGCAGCGGGTGTATTCATTTGGTGACTGTGGCTTTATTTCTCGTGGAAACTGCTTGTTTGTACTTCTTTTGCGCGTCCTTGAACGCTGCGATCAATGTTTTTTGGGAAGATCCAAAATACCGATAGCGAATCTCTTCGCCAATTTCCTCCGACGCCATAATCGAATGACCGATAAAGATCGACCGAGCAAAGTCAGACGTCAGTTGGACAGTGGAGGAACAGGCCGCATCTACGATCTTGTCGTTGGAAGTATCGACAACCAATCCGATAAAAAAAGCACTGAATTGCTGTGTAATCGGATTGTTCGAAGAGGATTGTGCATCGCCTACGATATAAATGGTATCTTTATCAAACAAATCCATAACCCCACTTTTACTATGCTTAACGGACCGGCAAACGGGATGTTCGGAGAGCGACTTCCTCACAATCGCAAGCTGGGTAAGCACTTTCCTACATAGTACCAGAAGAATTCGCAATTTGTAAATAAGTCTGACTAATCTTTCAGTTCTTCTACAGATACGACTGGAAACGAATGTGACGGCAGCATCGGCAGAAACGGTCGCTCGTCGATGTAGGCAACTACGACATGGGATGGACCGACCATTATTTTCGGTGCGAGCTGTAGTACTTCGCCACGCTCGGTTACTACGGTAATTTGCAGCATTCCGCCTCCCGGACGAGCTGGGCCTTTCGTTGCCCGCTCTGTCACGAGGGTCGTCCCATTGTACTGTAGGCGTAATTGGAGGTCATTGCGCCACGATCGGAAATCCACATAATAGCGTGAGAAAGGAATGGGATCAGTGGTCACACTGTCTGCTTGAGGGATGAACATGGCTTGCTCTCGATGGTATCCTCCATTCTCGTACATTCTGTCATCAAAACGTTTAAGAGCCTCGTCTTCCAGCAGATCAATCACACCCTCTGTTTTCAATACAGGATCAACAGCGAAGGTGGCGTGATGATTAGACAACTCCAGGAGTATCTTCACTTCTGTCTTTTTCTGCATGGCGAGGTCTGCATCTACAATAAACATACCTACCAGCAAAAAAAACAGCATTGTAGAAATGGATAAGATGTTTATACCCGTAACGATAGCCTCCTAACGGGAGCTTTTACAGATCGTAGTCCATGATGTTAACGGTACCTATTCTTTGGACTTGCAAGGAATCAGCCGGCATTGGAATCCATGAAGTAAAGCGAGGGTATGGGATTGCCAGCTCCACGACAAATTCATCTTCGTGGCTCCACAGGACGGGATCGAGTGAACGAGTGCGAGTGATACTGACAAACAGGTCTTGATCTGGAACGGAAAACTTTTTCTCCCTCAGCTCCCGAGCGATCAATGCCCGAACCTCTTGTTCTAAGTTGGCTTCACTCGTCCCCCCGTGGTTGCTGACGTATTTCGTAGCAGCCACGCTCACTTCCAATAATTCGTTTCTGGCCTGAACAACCGTATGTACCTGTAAAAGTCCTAATGGAACGAGTAGCATAACCATAATGTTCAGAATCACAGCGATTAATTGACCCATTAGCCTGTACCAAAACGCGTTACTTCAGCGAGCAAATCACCGAAAAACTGCGTGCATGCCGAAAGGAGATTTTGCGGACCGGTGAGAAGCAAACCTACCGTCAAAGGCAATACAATAGCCATTACAGCCAAAATGCTAATCATTTTATTCATGCACTACCACCCTGGATCAAAGTATTCGGACGGCCGGCTTCCCGTAAAGGAAAAGGATGTATCCCCCTCCACAAATTTGTGCAGCCATTGGGTCACTTTTGAAGGCTGGATGGTAACCGACAAGGTAATCGCCTCCTGCCGCTCTTTGCGAGCTCGCTCGCTCTCGGTTCGAGGCCAGCTCCCAGCAAACGCATCCCCTGTCACTTCCCAACCTAGTTCTTTCATTTTAAGGAGATAGTAATCTGCTAACGTAGGCTCCAAATACCCGATGTCCTGCATATCATCCAATAAGTCAGCATAGATTCCACGGGCAATCGCCCTTTCCATTGCGTACAAGTGGTAAGCTCCCAATGCAGAAGTAACCAACAGAAGGACCAATAGACAAATAAGAAAGACCTTTGCTTTCACCATCTTTTAGCCAGCTCCTCTTTAATGGAAGATGACTGTCGCTGCTCGATATACCCTTTCTTGTTGCGTCTGTTTAAGCTGCTCCTCTGGCTGGAGATTCCAAAGCACCGCGCATAAGCTCCCTACCATAATCGAAATGATGAGAAGAACGTGTATGTGCAGCATCATTTTGACGACGTATAGGATGTCCCGTTTTGCATCCTAAAGTTGATGTTTTCATTTCGGGTATCGTAATTCAGCGATGTGATAGATTGGTTAATGCTCTCGGCAGAATCGTTTGCCGCAGGGCTTAACTCATTACCATAACTACTGACACCGATCCCTAACACCATGACACATGCTAAAAATATAAAAAACATTTTCGACATCTCGAATTTCCCCTTTTCTCATACGTGATTTAAGGTATAGCTTTGTCGATCCATCCAACTGCTCGATCTCTCAGCCCGTCTTCTCTCACTACCGATGTGTTTATTTCGGACAAGCTAGAAACGATTATTCCTAAAGAGAACACGATGCACATGATGATAGATAATAGCTTGGTCATAGTTGCTCCTCCTCAGGTCAAATATTTATCCAGAATTTCTGTAAGCAGCTTATACCAAGGAAACATGGCTACCAATAACCCCATATAAAATGCCGGGTAGACAATGACCGTGTAGCCAATCCCTAAAGACTTTATCTTTTTTCGATGACGGAACATTCTTCGGTGATCGACAGCCCACTCCATTCGTTGCATAGTTGTACTTACTTGTCCTTCGCTCAGCGTCTCAATTGTACGCATGCTCGATACGAGAATGATTCCGTCGTCGACACCAATTTTGCGTTTAAAGCTCTCAAGTGCCTCATTAGGGTCTCTGTTCCACTCAGATAAAGTAGGGATATACTTTTTTAGCTTTCTAGTCGGTCTTGCTGCCTTGACCATGGCATTGTAAATGGGCACCTGATTTTCTAGAAGGGTCACATAGCGATTGATAAATCTGGCGATGTCTGTGCTCAGCATATCCTCCCTGTGATTTGCCCACATCTTCAAGCCCATGTACGGAAGCATGTAACTCCCTGTAGATGCCAGGCACATCGACAGAAGTGGAAATGATTCCATTCGACTTACGACGACCCACATAAGAATAAGGATGCAAACGGTACTTCCAGTCAACAATTGCAGAAACACCCACTCCGGTTTTCCCCACCCAAAAGGTCTTCCTGCTCGTGATAGTAACTGCTCCCATTTGTCGTCTTCGCCAGGCTTGAGTGCCTGCTCCCACTTTCCCCACCACACCCCGGAAACAAACAGCTTCGGCTTTTGCTTGTGAAACAAATACTTCCCGATCATAAACGTTGCACTAAAAACAAATAGAGCGCCTAATCCAAGGTAGGTATACATGATTAGCATTGGCATTAGCGATATCTCCTTCCCCAAATAAACGCCAATAGGATCGAAAAAGTCCAAACAGTCGCCGCAATTGCCAATATGGCTTGTCCATCTGGCGTGTAGAAATAGAGACGATAGGAATCTTGAAGCAACCCTTGATTGTAAGGGATCAAACAAATGCAAATCGCTATGACGATAAGCAGGCTGATCCAAATGGAGTATATTTCACTATCACGCTCATGCTTTTCATCTTGTTGTACAAACATCTCATTCGTTAACCGATTTAGAGGTGATTGAATATCTTCTGTTTCTCCTTCCAAACCACTGGAAATATACGTTGCAAAATCAAAAGCCCACGGATGGTCCAGTCTCTGCGCAAATTGTTCTACTGCCGCAACCGAGTTTCCCCCATCCGAAAGGCTATTGTTCAGCAGAAGAAGGTCAGGCAATAACTCTTTGGGGCATTCCTCTATCATTTCGCGAAAGGTAAGGACAATGTTTTTGCGACTGTTATAATAACGGGCAAACAACTCGACGAAACGACAGAATGAGCTGATTTTTTTATTCATTTGTACGGTATAGCGTGCGTATAGAATCAGTGTTGGCAGCAAGAGGAATAAGAGAAAAAGCGACAAGGATACAATCATATTTCCTAACAAAATACCCGAGATGAATCCCGCTACCCCGCCAATCATGGATAGAATTAAGTACCCTTCTGGTGTCCCCCCCACGATTTGACACCAACGTTCAAAGCGTTCATACATCATGCGCCGGGTAGAATGCCTTAAAAATTTCTCTCTCCATACCTCAACTGTACGCGGGAAGAATACGCGTGGACTTCTCCATCCCTTATACAGGTGTAATCCGAGAAACAGAAAGCCAGAGAAGAGACATAGAAACACCGGGAAAAGTAATGTGTAAATCATAGCTGCCTACCTATATCGGTAAGACGTAGCTCTTTCAACACTTCAATGTCTGCTTTGCCGACGTAACACATGTATTCAACTAAATGTGGGCTCAGTTGATTTCCCGTCCATTCATAAGCTCCCGTCTGCATGTTGCGATCTACGAGGGGAATAGATTCGACTCGGTTAAAAGATGAATTCCACTCCGTTGTATGAATGGCATCAATAAAACGGTGACCACTGTTGCGGTATGTAAGTGAATTAACAAAATTGACTGCCCTGCTAATCCGCTCCTGAGTCAGCTCGACACTCCGCCCTCCGTATTGATACACAAGATCAGTCAAATCATGTAACGCTCTATGAGCAAATCGTTCGTGCATCGCACCGATTGTAGCGTCCGTCCCTCTAATTCCGGCATTTATAAAATGGTACGCTTCTATAGGCTCACGAATTTCTCCAATTAAAATCGTATTTGCGGTCGATCGATACATGTCTTTGAAGCAATACCCTAATTCAATGCCGATTTCCTCCACGTTTTGGAGTTCAATCACTTCACCTGGCCAAATATCACCGAATCGCATTTCGTGTTCACTTTCAAAGATCGTGATATATTCTGTCCGAGGGTCCTTCAGCTTCATCATACACATCATCAACGTTGTTTTCCCAGCAGCCATCGGTCCAATAACCAGTACATTGCTGCGTCCGTACACTTGCTGTTCCATTAGCCATTGAATTCTTTCGTCGAAAGCTGGCTGTTGTTGTGTACGGAGTTGGTCGAGCGAAAAAGTAGGCGTAGTAAATCGTCTAACCAGAATGGTCGGTACTCTGGAATAAGGGAAAGTGAACATGGTCAGTCTCGCTTTTAGTGAATGTAAGTATCCGCTCAATCTAGGTTTTTTCTCGTTAAAAGATAGACCGGCTGTATTGGTCAACTTTTGTTGGAGGGTTTCAACCTCTTTCCAGCTCGGTGTGTAAGGGAGAAATTTTTTGACCCCTTGCTCCAAGTACGCAATGTTGCGGTTTGCAGAAATTCGCACTTCCTCTACCCACGGAGACAAATGGAGAACGGCATCGAGTATGCCCCACCCGTATGTAGAAAAGGTGAGACCTTCGTAACCGTTAACATGCGGCAAAATTTGTTCGGTTACTGGTCGTTGGAGGACTTCTTCAAAATAATGCTGCAAGCGAAGAATAATATGGTTGTGACTATCACGATCTCCCTGTTCTGCCAAAGCGAGAATTCGTTGCATCTCTAGCTTCTCTTCTCGAGTTTTGCCAAAATGATTTAAATAATCTCTTGCGGCTTGTTTAATGTCCTCAATGGTTTGAATGTCCGATCTAATTGGTTGTTCTCGTTCTATCCCTCTCATCAGTAAAACACCGCACTTTTATCCATATATTGTGCCTTAGCAATCTCCTTCAAACTGCTGATGTACGATTTGGGAGGGAAAAACTCTTCTATTAATACACTGCAGCTCTGATGAGATTGATTGAGCCTACTCTCCGAAATGCGTGGTACTACACCATAAACCGAAACATCCTCCCCGATTCGAAAGGGTTGCCCAGGATCTAAATGACTGAGTAAAACCTCGCATTTCACTCCTCTTTCTCTCCATTTGTGCAACCACTCTCTGGCACTATCGATACTAAAGGGATCAGCTCTCACGAATAAAAGATTGCGGTCAACGATATGAAGCAACCGCTGTAGAGTCTCAGACTCAGGAAAGCAGTAACCCCAATCTACGTATACATAGTCAAATTGCATGCGAAACACACGAATTAGATTGCTTAATTCTGAGCTTTTCCATTTGCTAGCAGCATGTGCGTAATACAGATTAGGCAAGTGATCGCTCTGTTTGCAGACATTGCTCCAGTTACGCTTGGCAGTTTTTTGTATATCGATAAAATCAGGACGAAATAAAGATAATTGATGGCGTTGGAGCTTGAAGAAACGTGTTAGATCCGGCTTGGCTTCATTCATATCAAGTACGACAATTCGCTTTTCAGGATGTTGCCTCGCTAGTATGACAGGATAATTAATACAAAAGGTAGTAATGCCAGAAGCTCCGTAGCTCAACAAAGCGTATACGAGCCCCTTTTCTTTTGACGACCCAATATCTGGGCACTCTTGCACGAAGCCAAGAATCAGACTGATTTGATGGCGTATTTCTTCTTGTGATAAATGGGCTGATAACAGGTATACACGCTCTAGCCCGGACTCCTCCGCTACCTTCTCAATCATCTTCTCATCCCGATAGAGAGGAACAATAATTAACGGTGAGTTTGGCGGGAGTTGTCCTTTCAGGGCAGGAAGCCATTCCCAAACGGGAGCGTTGAACATTTCGGAAAAGATCACGGTAGCCTCTGGCATATAAAGCTGTACAAGCCGTGAAAACTCCTCCGCCGACTCTGCTACCAGCACATCACTATACTCAGGCATATATGTCTTGGCGAGTGACTTCATCGGATAACAAACTAAAATTTTCATGATGCTTGCTCCTTTGAACCCATGACATGACCTACCTGAAGCATTCCATATGACATTGCCTCGCTTACTATCACATACTCCTCGTCTGTCAAATTAAAGCCGATAAAAGCAGGTAGTGCTGTTGGCTGGACCCGGTAGTCACGGTATCGTTTTTCGCCATTCTGCAACGGCTTTTCTTTTGATCCATGAAAGATGGAATCCATCTGATCAGGCGATGGCAACAAGCTCGGCTTTAATGTATAGATCTCAATACCATTACTGTCCCTCACGCTTGCAAGCTGACTTTCAAATAGCAAATCTGCCGTATCATTGGTTTTTCGAAAATGCAGTGGTGTAGGATAATCTTGCAGCTCCGAGAGACTCTTGTATTTGACCCAAATTTTCACATGATCCCCTTTGCGTAATTCCGTTAAAGGATGAATGGATAGTAGGGGGAACTCGTAGCGCGCCTCCCCTTTTTCCGGTAAAAGCTGCGAATCTGTCAGCTTTTCTACTAATAATTGCTCGCCTTCGTATATAGTCTGCGTGCTCCTTTTCCCCAGAACAGTATCCAAATCACGCGCTGAATCTGGAAGAATTTCATCCACTTCTTCCTGTACAAGTATCACATCATCTTGTGTAATCGGCTCGAAGGCTGATATTTCTTTTCCTGTAGCAACCTTTACAACTGGGGCAAACAGCTTTTCCGCTGCCATCGCATCAATATATTGAGTCGCTGCATAAAAGGACGACCCTGCTAACAGAAATGAGATTAAACAAATGACAAGTAATGTTTGCTTCTTCATAACATCCTTCCTTTATAAGCATGAATCAATGACTGGAACTCAATCTCTTCCTCCGGGAAAAGCTCCAATAGTAGATTGGCTTTGGCGCTTGCCATTGCTGTTTTCTCTCCATCCATCAACGGAATCATGTCAGTTACCCGTGTAGCTCCAGGCTGCTGATCCCATAGTGAGAGCGTTCCTTCCAATTTTTTCATGATGCTTGTCCGAGACAATTGGCTATTCCACTTGTTTGCTATCAATTTTATTTTCCTTCTTTCTGTCTTCCACCAGGCAGGGGCTGGACCTACTAGGAACAAACGGGTAAGTCTTGCCAAATCTGCATCAAATACTACCCATATTTCGTCGGCATGCTCAAAAATTTGTTTGGAGTGGATATCATTCCAGTAGGAAGAAACATCAATGACAACAATGGGACTATCCTTACAAATCCGTAGTAACCAGTTGGCTATATCTGTTTGTGAAGATTCGTGCTGAAATTGTGCTGGGGATTCTATCTGGATGCGAAGATGGTTATTCTGCATGAGGAGCGATGGTGTAAGCGAATCTCTTACTTGTTGTCGAACTCTACGTTCAAAATCAAGTGCAAAATAATAATAGGAAGTCACTTTTGGTAACTCGCAAAGGGTGACTAGAATGCCTTTTCCTGACCATGCATACGCTAGGTTACTTGCAAGAAAACTAGCTCCAGCCTGTTCGTACAAACTCATAACAGCAATACATTTACGTTGATACGACTCCTGTTGCTCAACTATTGGTGACGACGCAAGCTTTTCTTTAAGCACTCTCCATTGCCGCTCTTCCTCAATAGACTGTGAAAACTCTTGCTGCTCCAAATCACGGAACCTGGAGACAAAGCGGCTCATTTGGCAAAACATGATTATCCCACCTGGGAATCATTTGATTTATTTTTACTGGCAATGTATTTCTCAAATTTCTCAACCATCTCTCGAACAGTGAGGGACTTGCGATGATAATAGTATATTTTGCGCAGTCGCTCCCGTTCCTGAGCTGTCATTTCTGGTCTCACTTTCATGGCTAGCTCGATTAACAGAGCGAGCTCGACGTTGTTAGGTCTTCCTCTTCTCGGTGGATTGGCAAATAGCTCCTGCTGCTTTTTATTAAATGCGTTTGGGTACTCTACCAGCCACATGTCTACCAACATTTCAATATCTTCATGTGTACGTACCCCGAGCTTCATCAAGTATTTAAAATATGTGGGGATGGGACGCTCACGTATCTGCCCATTTTGCCAACGGGCAAGGAATCCATTTGGCATAGTTAGGAGCTTGGTTACGTCTCGGATGAGTGCTATCCGATTTGGAGATTGGTATTGAACGACTGCTTCCTTTACTAGCGTAAACAAAATGTCATGATAATTGACGCCTTTATTCCCGCTTCCATACTCTGTGATGTACCATTCCTCAACTGCTCGATCAAAATCTCTCCGGCAATTCGATAACTGAAGCTGATTCAGATGCTCATAAAACTCTTCCAGATCATACTGAACCGTAAACTCTTCCTGGTAATCTCCAAAAACAAAAGCAATAAAGGATTCTTTAAACTCTTCCAATGACAACAATGTCAGCTTGTTTGTCTCCTCATAGCAGCGGTTGACTAATTCGATTGCACTCTTTGCCAACACGTGAAAATACCCCCATTTTCCTTTTTATAGAGCGATAGCTATACTCCAAGAGCATTCTCGGCTCATCGAATCTTATTTAGCCTGATAAACCAGGCATTTCGCTTTATTGGTCGCCTCACACGCACCCGTGCAAGGCGATTAAGAGAACCTACTGCGTTACAAAGTAAAGTTCTTCTCCGGTCGCGAAAAGAAGAGCGATCCTTCCCCCGCGCTCCATGACGGTTGGAGCATTCTCCATTACAATCAGTCCGTCATTGAGTACTACTCTGTCTCCAAATCGATGTACGGATTCGATCTGGAACGCTCCCTGCGGAACTCTTTCCACTGAAAGATACCTGCCGGGTTTGTGCTTCTGGTAGCGTACTTTTCGCCCTAGAAGCAGCTCCACGGATGCAGAGCATTTCTGGTGAGCCTCTACTGTTGCCATACGCAACGCCTCCTTCTCTCACCTGTAGAGTACGGCCGTTTCATCTGCTTATAAGCCTATGAAACTATCTCTACCGTAAAAAAAGACAGCAGGGTTGTGCAAATATTTTTATAACTCTTCCCAATAAGAGGGATCACTAAGTTCGGGATACATTTCAGTGACCATATCAAATGGTGAAAAGTAGAGTGTATCGACTAGAATCTTGAGTTTATATGTTTTCAGGAGCGTATACGCTCTCTCTGTTTTGCTGAAGATACTTGGCAGTTGACGCAAATCTGCCAGCTTTAGTAGATGCTCGCACATATAATCGACGCATATTTTTGCCCGTTCCTCACCCTTTATGCTCTGAAAATAACCGGGGGGGAAATGGCGTCTTATGCCTGAAAGCACTTCCTGATAAACCCATAGCACTCGTTGCTCTTCTGAAAGCCGAGGTAAATACGGATAAGCAAATTCGACGAAGTAATACACATCCTCAGCCTTTGCCTCAATAGGCGGCTCAATAAATTCTCTCACTAAATGCAGCTTCAGTTCTTTGACATCTTGCAAGCTCAATTCACGTCGCGCTTGCTCTGGCGTCCATCTTTTTACATTTTCAATCGCATATCTGACAACTAATTGGACTTTTTGCTTACGGTACTGCACATCTTCGAACTCATACGGGGAAAAACGTTTTTGCTCTCCGTTAAGAATTCGTTTGTACCTATCGACTATTTTTGAGGGCACTGTCATCTCACTCCTATCCCCATTTTTGGAATATGCTACTAAATTACCATGCGGGAATAGGACAAAAATAACAGTAACTTCATTCAAAATTGTGACTTTATTCATATACCCCAGACTGGGAGACTCTATTCATTTTTACAAAAAGCTCATCCCAAAATACAGGTATATTCTTTTCAACCTTTACTTCTAGATGATAGATTCCTTGCAAGTACAGATAAGGCCGTTCACCTTTTTGGTGAGTGACAGAGACTTCATCACTTGTCCCCTCTAGATTCGACCTATTTAATCTCCAAAGAATCTCCGCTTCTTCACGTGCCCCGCGAATGATATCCGCATCACGCCGATCAGCTTCTTCTGTTGTCGCAAACAATCTGATTTGCTTATCACCGTTTGAATCTACGTACTCCCATTTTCCAGCCGCACGCGATCCTTTGGTAATCAGATCTGCTGTATGTTGCATCTTCATTTTTAGATAATCTGTCTGCTCCAAAAATAACAGGATAGAGAGCAGACTGCCCAAGCAGAAGAGAAAGAAGAGCACAGTAATCATTGTTGCCCCGCGCTCTTCCTTCACTCGAATCAAAAAATGATGCAACAAATCATTCATTGCTTCTCCTCCGCATTTTCAACCATCATGTGATAGCTTTCGGTTATCTCGTATAATTCCCCCGTAGCGAGAAGCCGAAATGAAACTGTTGCTTCAGCTTTTACATGACTGCCTTTTCTCCAGCCGTTCCCATCAAGCTCCAACTGCACATCTTTATGAAGGACTCCGATACCTTGTGCTAATTCCGATGTGCCTCGCTCTTTCGCATGGAATTTGGCCAAACCGAAATTGGGCTGCACTGCAGCAATTCTCCCTGCCTCATACGCAGCTGCCAATGCCTTTTGCTTGTTGTACATCATGCTGAATTGGTCAAAGGAGAATACAATCAAGATCCAAACTAAAGGAAACACCAAAATAAACTCAATCATTTGGCTGCCTCGCTCATCTTTCGCCCTCGCACGTATCACTCGTCCCATTCGTGTGATCATCCGCTTGCTCCGATGACATTTCGTACGGATTGGAACACAAAAGCACCCAGCAAATATACCGCGTAGGGGAATGAAAAGGCTGTTTTTTCCCTGCCTGGAAGCCATACTTGTCGATGAGCCGACCATCCGGCTGCTATGATTTGAAGATTGTTGCGTAGACGAGCCCAATTTTGCGGATAGAACACCATAACAATCAAGCACAAAACGATGGAATGCAAAAACAAAGAGTACACCACACTCCAGCTAGTCCAAGCACCAACAGCCATCAGCAGCTTTTGATCGCCCATCCCCATCCCTTTTAAGAATACAGGACCAACTGTCAACAAAAAGGCTCCTGCCACACCTAACAATGCTCCAGCTAATAATTCACCTTCCCACTGATACCATAAGCCGACAGCAATCGCTGGAAAAACAAGAGTATTCGGTATCTTTCTTTGTCTCCAATCCATCCATGCTGCCGCTCCTAACACGCCAAGCAAGACTACGTTTGTCATTTGCTTATCTTTTCTTGCAGTTCCTTCAGCTTCTCGTCTTCGGCAGTGCCTAGTTGTGTCAGTGTCGGAATAAGCACAATCAAGATGACGGCAATGATAATGACCATTTCCACGATCGTAACACCGTCCTCCTCGTACCAAAAACGCTTGACGTAATCTGCGATGGCTCCCATTCCATTCACTCCTCATTGAGATTTTGGTTCTATTTTCACTCTGCCAAAAGACAGTGCCTCTCGCAAAAATATTTACACGAACTTATTTTTCTACAAGCTTTCTCCGATACCGATGAATGCAGGGCCCATCACCAAGAACAACAGCGGTAGACCCATTAACAAAATGACAAAAGGCAATAACCTGATATTTAACCGATTCATATGGGTAGCAGCCTCGTCTTCTTGTTGTCTCACTTGCTCCTCTACTTGGACAGACAACATTTGTGATATGCTAACCCCTTTTTTCATCGCTTCGTTCATCTCCAACGCGATGGTAGTCAACGAATCTACCTCCCACCGAAATGCCAGCTCTTCAAGCGCCTTTCTCCAGTTCCCATGCCTTTTTTCTCCCATTTCTAGGCTCGCGAGCTCTCTGCCCAGTCTTGCATCAAAACGTCTCGCTGTCTGCTTAACAGCCTGCTGCAATGGCATGCCTGCTTCCACAAGTGATTGCACAATGCTGAAAAAGATAGGGACCTGCTCACGAATTTCAGCTTTTGCCCGCTTGTCCACCCAATCTAGCAGCATATTGGGTAGCAAGTACAAAAATAAGCTAAACGTTAAGGGAAGCCCAGTCACCATACCGATTTGCTCACCGTTAACCATGGTCATTGCCAATGAAGCTAGAGATGAAGCAATGAAACACATACTGATAAGCCGGAACAAGACAATCTCTGTCAGGCTTATATCAATCTCCAGACGCGCCAATGTTTCCTCTATTTTTTTCTTATCGACACCCGTCCATTTGTAGAAATGCTGTAGCAGTACCTGGTTTTTCTCCAAGCCTCGAATCAGTGACCACCTTTTTCGTCCTTTTTGAAACGCTTGCTCAAGCTTTGCCTGCTTCTCAACATCAATCCTGCCCAAAAGTGTGGAGGAGAATGGTTCTCCCTTACTCACACAAGACGGCAAGCCGTACAGAAATATAGCAACACTCACCATGATACTTATAACGAGAACGAACATTGCACCCTCTCCTATGCTCCCCTGCTTATGCTTTTATGCGCAACATAACGAATTGTTTCTCCCCCAATCAAAATAGAAGCCAAGCTACCCAAAATAAGCAACCGTCCCCCCATTGTTGCCGTTAGTGGGTCGAAATGATTGGGATTATTCACATACAACGCAATGACAAAAACAAACGGCATGACACTTAGTAAATTCACTTGTGCAACGATCTGAGCCATAGCTGCTTTTTGTCTACGGAGTGACTGTCTGCGCCGCAATATCGATGAAGCAGCCAAATCGAGCGTTTTGGCCATATCTCCGCCCATCTCACGTTGAATCTGAACAATGGTCGCTAAATATTTGACATCTGCTGATCCTGTACGTTCAAAGAATCGATTCATTACGTGCTCCAACGGGACTTGTGCCCGCAATAGCTCTACAATACGCCTGTACTCCTCTAATACAATTTCTGATAAAAATGGACTAGCTGCTACCTGTTCAAACGCATGTAAATACGATGGAGAGGTACGTAAGGAACTGGCCATAAGACGAATCGCTTTTACATTACCTGCTTCGAAATCGTCCTTTCGACGAGCCCCCCATACACTCACTAACCGTTCGGTAAACATAATCCCTGTCGGCAAAGCAGGCAATGCCATCCACCAAGACTGCAAGATCTGACTACTCACACCAAAGGACGCGATCCCCAATAAAAAAGAGAGGGTGACATACTGGTTTACCCCCCACCCTGAGCGCGATTTCGCCAACCTCTCCTCAAACTGCTTCCAAATCGTTTTTCTGTCCTGTTGCAGCACTTCTACGATTTCGTGCTTCCCCGTCGGTTCCCGCATGTAAAATTTGTTGGGCATGATCAATAACAGGATGGCCATTCCCATCCCTATCGCAACAGGTAAGCTAATATCCATGCCTTCTCCTCCTATAGCGGTATTGGTGTGGTGAAAAAGACTTGCTCAATCTCCTCTCGCGACAGCCCTTTCTCTAGCCATCGCTTAATTAGCCGCTCTGGGCGATAGCCTGTCCATTTGAAGTGACCCTTTACTCTCCCATTCTCCACCGCAGTTGCTTCGTACACATAAATATCCTGCAAATACACCCGATCAGGGAGAACCTGTTTAATGTTGCAAGCCCGTTTTATCCATTCTTCATGCGATTGACCCGTCCCCACTACCTCCGTTATTGCAACCACCTTACGACTGCCATCTTCTTCAAAACGTTTTACTTGAACAATCAGATCTAGTGCTGAACCGATCATTAAATTGCGCTCCTCAGCACTATACCCTTCATCTGCTTTTCCAAATAAAATGGGCAATGTTGAATCGACCAAAGCTCGCGGTGAGTTTGCATGCGCTGTGCTCCAGCTACCAGGGTGATCTGTATTCATCGCCCAAAGCATATCTACGATTTCACCACCTCGTGTCTCGCCGACCATAATGACATCCGGCCTTTTTCTTAAGGACAAACGAACACAATCCTTGATCGAAAACCCACCCTTGCCCTCATAATTCGCAGGTTTCGCTAAAAACCTGCGAACAAAAGGATGCTGAAGCTTCATCTCCAAAACGTCCTCGATCGTAATAATACTTAAATGATCAGGAACATATTGGGAGATAAGGTTGAGCATGTGTGTCTTGCCTGAGCCTGTTCCTCCACTGACAATGCCAGATGCACGAGATAAACGGACGGCTCTGTTTAAAAAGAGAAGCATCGGCTCGCAAATGGAACCATACCGCAAGTAGTCAAACTCGCTGAGTAACTCACGGTGTTTTCTGATCGTGAGCATATGACCATCGGGAGAAATAGAGCGATGTGTAGCAGCAACCCGGGAACCGTCTGGAAGCTGTGTATGTAGCTCTGCTTTTGTTTCATTAAACTCACGCCCCATTGTCGCTGCAATTTGTTCCAATAAGCGCAGCAGCTCCTCCTCATCGCGAAAAACAGCAATGTCCGGCGATTCAAGGCGACCAGTACTTTTTCTTTCAATGACGAGATAGTTATAGCGGTGAAAAAGAATCTCCGTGATGTCGTTATCCTCTAATAAAGCGTCTAATGGCCCCCAACCGGTCAAAGAATGCAGTAATCGTTTTACTTCTGCTTCCCTTTGTATGGAAGTCAGGGTGGTTTGCGACTCCAACAGCATTCGAATATCTGCCGTCAGCTCATCTAAAAAGAGTGGGGACTGCTTTTCTTCCCATAATCGTTTTCCGTATTTCTCGACAATCTGGGTGCGTATCGATGTTTCTCTATCTGTCCCGACCCATTTTTCATTCGTCCGCTCGTGGTCGGGGGCTTGCATTTTTTCGTGAAGCGTTGAAGGAACTCCCGCCATTCCCCTGCCCGTTGATCGTAATTCTTGCGCAGGTCGGACTTGATTAGAGATGCCTAGTAAGTGCTTTTTATCGAACATGACACCCTCCCTTATCCCCATAACCACTTGAAGAGAGATGTTTTCTCTTTTTGTTTCTCTTTTCCAGCAGCCTTCATTTGCTCCCCATCTACGGGGAACAGTGCTTTTCCTAATGTTTCAATGGCTTCCTTGGCCGGAATTCTCCCTGTCTGGAGCATGACTGGCGTTCCGGTGTTAATCGATTTTTTTACTTCCACATCATCAGGTATTGAGAAGATTTTTTTGCTAGGGTGAAGTTGGAAATAGGCACGAATTTCTTCTAAGGTAAACATTTCTTTCCGCTGCAAGCGATTCATACAAATTTGAATGCGTTCTTCAGGGTACTCTGCTTCTCTCAACAGTTTCAGCAATCGTTGAATATTTTCAATGGAATCTACCACCGGATTTCCCACCATCACGACATGTTCTGCAAAAAACAGCGCTTGAATCGTTGCATCTGTTGTATCAGGAGCCGTATCGATTAGGATGACGTCGTAGTTGCTTTGTTTTAACGTCTCGAGAATCAGATATAAATGATAGTCACGGATTTCAAAGCTTTGCCGAATATCACGGGGGGAGGTAAGTACATGCAGTCCCGTATCAGGATGAGCAACCACATATTTCTCGATTTGTTGTGGAGATAACGGCAAGGCTTGTGCGTATTGCTGCCATTCCTCACTGCTAATGGAATACGGGTCTTTTCCTTGACTCTGTATAAGGGCATGCAACTGAGCATCAAGATCCTTTACCCACGTAAAAAGATTAGGGGTACGAGGGAGATTCAAGGTAGTCGCAAATGTTCCGAGATCAAGATTGAAGTCAACAGCGATTACCCGCAATGGGAGACCTTCGTTTTTTTGCATGGAAAAGAAAATCGCTAACTCTCGAGAAATAAATGTTTTTCCCACGCCACCCTTTGGACCGTAAACAGTAATAAGCTGTTTGGGACGAGCTATTTCAGGAACTTGACTTTCTGTGATCGGCTCGGGGAATGACGGCGGTTGGCTCGAATAGCTCTTGGTTTGTTCCTGGATGACATACTGCTGTTGTTGTGGCACAGCTTCTGCTACCATGCCTGAAGGTTGTATCATCATGGCTAACGCTTCGATTTGCCCTGATTCAATGGGCTTGGCAATAACCCATAAGCCTAAGTTCCGGAAAAAGGGCTCCCACATCAGTTCATTACTTGAGCAAGCAGCAATAAATGAAAGATGAGGAAAGGCTAGCCGAAACTGCTGACACAACACCCCTCTTTCCGTTCCCTTAATACCACCCAGCAACACCAAATGGGGTTGGTTAGCCTGTAATTTTGCCCATGCCTCTTCCACTCCGAATGCTTCCCCGCACACTTCTATCCATCTGCTGTTTATAAGTTGATCCTTTAACAAGCGAACTGAATCTCGATCATCATCTACTATGAGCAAACGCCTTTTCACTCCTGCTCCTCCTTTTGAATTCCCCAGCGTGTTTTCGTCTTCATTAACTCTGCAGCGAATTTTGCGTCTCCTATTCCCGGATTTCCCCCATCCTTCACTGCCGCCAAGCCCAATCTGATTTTTCCATAATGAAGTGCGTGTGTTAGCAGAACAGCCTCATCACGTGTCAGGGAAAGTGTAACAGCTACCAAATTGGGATGATCACCTTCCATTTCACGTTGAATGCCAATGATCGGCATGTTTTGCAATAGGAGTCCAGAATGTGCTCCTGTCTCATCTTCAAAGGAAGCATAGACGTGTACCCTTTCTCCGCTTGATACATGCGGTGAAACTCCTGCTACATTGTCTACGGGAATGCTCATACCTGTCATTTTTTCTGATATCTCTCCGCTGCCTTGCGCCTTGCTTTTTTGCTCCAAATCACTTTGCAATAACGGTCGGCCTCCCTTTACTTGACGCGTGAATGCTAAACCGACAAGACTCTGTCCTTCTTCCCATGGAATCAAGCCTGGAATTGGGGCAATGGGTTGTTGAAAGATCCCTCCCAGTCTCAGTGTCAATGGCTCCATATCCCTCGCCTCAAGTAATTGGCCACTTTCTTTTTCCACTGTTGATCGCAATTGTATATAGGTCACTTGATGCGGCTTCAAAATGATGTAAGTCGCTACACCTATACATGTAGCGAAAAGCAATATAGCCAATAGTCGTAGCGGATGTATAGACATTCTCTCCCTCCTCTCCATTTTTTCTAGCGTAGGGGAGAATAGAGGGACAAAAAAAGAAAACAAAAAAACCGTGCATTCGTTCTGCACGGTTACACCTATTACACAAAAAAAGCTGCATTCTCCATTACTTTTACAAGTAATCGGGAATACAGCTTTTCGTCTCATTCCTTCAAAACTGAATACGCATGATTGCTAAGAATGTGTGGA
>NZ_LMPN02000028.1:0-15979 GCF_001423865.2 Brevibacillus sp. Leaf182
GAACCCGGCGACCGCCGACAAAATCAACAGACTTCCATCTATTCATAGGATCGAATCGGTTGTATACTTCCTTTGCCATCGTTACCCTCCTTACAGCTCCAAGATATACTCAATGCTTTCGCGATGGGTGACTTCCCGTTGCAGTGGCGACTGATTCGTCACAGCTAACAAGAAACCTATATCCTTCACTTCATCCGGTTTGACTACCTGTTTATTTACCGGTGACCCATCTACCAAGATCGTGCCCGCATATACTCCTGTTTGACGATAATTACATATTGGAAACTCGTCATACCTCAACCAAGCCTGTACATATAGCCAACGGCAATCAATTGCCCGCGCTTCAACTTCCTCAATGAGGCGCCACTTCTGGCCACGTTGTATGATCGTTCCATTTGTATCATCTGGCGTTACAAACCTCACTTGGTCAGCTCGCTTCAACGCAACAATCTCTGTCATCGTCTGACCATAGGAGACATCTGGAACCTTCTCGGAGTTTTCAGGGTTCCACGGAGATGTTTTTCCCACAGCGATAAACACATTCTTGTCCCTGTACAGATTAAAGGTCTGATACGTTTTCATGCCTTTTACATCACTTGTTTTTGAAGGCAACTCCTACACCCCCTAATTTGTTTTCGTAACCTTTGATTGTTGAATATAGAACACTTCGTCAACAAACGTTACGTCATCCGTAAAAAATACATTCGGTGACCACCAACTCATGCGATCATGCTTTATGCTTTGAAACGAATACTGAGTTCGCGAGTGGTTTGTCATTTTTTCCTTACCGCTCAGCTCATCATCCCCATGGTCAGTGGTAAGAATTGCCCCATATCTATCCATACTTTGACTTGCTGATCCTCGTTCATACTCGATCTTGTGAGATAACGCAATCGAAAATAAATATCGAAAGCCTGCTGGTCCCATTAATTTGACAATTCCTTGTGCTACACCAAGTGTCTCAGGCGTTGTGAAGATGACTGCTGTTAACGGGGCAAATTCCCAACCATCTGCCATCACTCCAAACTCAGAGAGTTCAACACCATCCTCAGGCATGAGGCGATAAGATTCTTGTAAGCCATATCCTTGTGAGAGAATGGACTCTACTGTCATCCTGCCATTGGTTGCTCTCAGCTTTGCAAGCAGGTCCTCATCATCGGCAGCGTCTAGTTCACGCCTCCAAAGTTCTAATGATTCCTTGTGCATGAGATGGAGAAAAAACGCTTTCCACATGTCGCTATCTACTGGCAAATAACCGGAAGCCGCACTCATAATCGCACGCATATGCCGACTTTTTTTATAGTCACTAGATAGCTCCGCCATCAGTGCATTAACCTGATCTTCGTTCATGTGATCGTCACCACCGGATCGATTTGTGCATCTGGCTTTAGTGTAATGCTCGTTGTTGGTACTAAAATCTTGGCATCCGTTGCGCCAGCCCCAACTAATACAGCAAATATCTGCGCTAAAAATAGCGTTCCTCCGACTCCAATCGAATTGGTATATGCCAATATTGTTTGTCTGGCTTTTTCTTTGTCTATTCCTATTACCACAACTTCAATAGGTACAGTTTGTCTACTGACGTGCCTAACGACAAGATCAAGCCCCGGAGTTTTGCGACGATCGATTAATTCGCGAACCGTCTCCAATAAATTAGGGATCGTACCGCCAACAACCAAGTCAACCGTGCCGATCCCTCTTATCAAGTTCAGTCCCCTTGCGTAGTTTACACCAGGTATTGACAGCGCCCAGCGCTCATAGTCAGATAACGCTCCACCACGCTCAGGATTACGTTTATGGCGCAATATTCGGTTGCGTAAATCCTCCGTTGGCTCGTTTTTATCTAGTGCTAACCCGTAATCTATTGCCATGAGCTCTAGGTACTTCCTCGTTGCAGTTACAGCAAATGCTTGTTCGATGATCTTGCCACGTTCTTTATGATGTTTGAATAAGGCTAGTGCAATCGGAGCAAGAGCATCGTAAATAATTGAACCTTCACTTCTGTCCAGATCTTCTGGGACGGTGAGAAGCATTTCATATAAAATTTGCTGGAAGGTTGAGCTTTCCAGAAAGCTAAGATCAGTTTCAGACATTGATACTCATCTCCAAGACCCCTTCCTCAGTAACCATCAAAAAGGATATTTTCATGGTGTTACCTACCCACTCAAAAGAGAAATTCTCGCAACGTTCTATCCCATACAAATATTCCAAAGCCTCCTGAACCAACCGCTTAGCCTCTGCCTGCTTCCACGCTCTCGTTCCATCACTCCTAATCAGTTCTTTCAGTTCATTCCCATAATCTGAGGAATAAATTGAAAACATATAGCGATCAGTTCGTAATGCTTTTGTGGCTTTTTGGAGTAGTGCCTCTTCTCCATCAATCATGATTGACTTGCCGTCAGGTCGAACGGCAAACTGTCCTGTTTCGAAATCAAACTTATACGTTCTGAGAACATTTTTAATGGGTCGTAGTTCCTGTGCTGGGCTATCATCTATCACTGGGAAAACCGGAAAAATACTCATGGGCGTTTCACCCTATCTAGGATGTAATAGGCAGAGTCCACAGATAACACGTGTACTTTATCGTTCAATTTCAAAACGTCCTCAAATTGCAGTAACAAATAGTTATGTTTGAACGAGGTAAACGGTGCAGCCACGTCATCCGTGTCTAAAAAATCTTCCTTTTTCATGTCACCCAGATCACGCTCTGCTTTTTCTTGATGGGTAATCGTGACAATTCGTGTATGTCTCGTCAAGTGTTCTAAGACAGTAATAAACTCTTTCCCAATTGGTTCTGTCATACCATCTATCAAGATTTTCAAATCTGGTGGTGGCTTAATGACAGTTGCCAACTCTATCCGTATATCCTTTGGGGGTGGATTTGTCCCACCAGTTCCTTGTTTTTGATTGGCACCTGAAAGTACGTGAGCAAGCTTTTGAAAGCCATTCACCTTCCATTCACCTCCATCTGCAAATCGAGTTTCATTTCATGGTAACCAGGTCGTATCGTATGGCTGTCGCCGAAAACAGTAAACACCCCTTGAAGTTTCATGATCTCCTCGTAGACTTCAATTTTCGTCCCAGCAATGACGTCATCGATTCCCAAGGAAGTAATGGATGCCTGCTCCTTGACCCGGCTTAGATTCTGCAATTCTTGCTTAGCCACTTCAATTTTGTTTCCCCGGTCTTCATCTTGTATTTCTATCACCTTAACAAGATGGCCGTACCGTTTAGCGTTGGTAGAATCAACTTCATCATGTAAAACAGAAATGTATTCACTGTCGCTCCCGACCACTCTTACAACTGTTCTCATTTCTGCAATTGATCGTTTACGTTCCGCGTTTAATAGATTGCTTCCCTGCTGGACTTTCCACTGAATTGTTTGCCCTCGCTGTGTTCCCACATAAATCTTCCCTTGGTCAATCCAGCACCAATACCGAACACCAGTAGAGCGAAACACTTGATTGAGGACGTCTACAACTGCATCCCATACACTCTTTCCGCGAATGACTTGTTTTTCCACGGCAGGCATTGCTCCTATGCCCCCAACAGGAATGCCATGCTGCGCGAAAATGCGCTTTAAAAGCTGATCGGCAGCCTCATCTGTTGAAACCACAGCTACATCGTTATTGAGTAAATAAAAGCCGAAATCATATGCTACTGCGTTGATATCTCCTTTTGCTGTCCTTCCTAAGTCAACAATCATACCTGTGAAAAGTGAGCGTGGAGTGCCGGACATAAAGGAAATCAACTCTATCAGGTCGCCTTCTTCTACATTCACATCAGGCCAAAAGCGATCCCGACCATTGTTGGTTTTAACAGCCAGAGAACGCTTTGCTTCCTGACGACTTCCGGACCATGTTGCTTCTGAAAAGGGAAGGAGCATCGCTTGCTTACCCGGCTTTTGAAATCGAACCTCGTAATGATATTTTGGCAGCATCAATCTCCCACCTTTCCGCCCAAGATTCATCGTGAATTATACTTGTCAACCAATGATTTTTTTTCTTCTTTTTTCTTGGTGGCTGACACCTTCGCTTTTCGTGTATCCGGTCGCTTCCCTTTACCCGTTGTTTGGAAAGGAATGCTCACTTCAGTACTCTCAATGGTCACGAACCGATACTCTTTCAGTGCCAACTTGAAATCTATGTCAAACCCGTCCCATTCATAAGAAAAATCACGTATGGTCACAGCAGCATTGATTTCACTACCTGTCACCGTAAACCGAATGGGGTAGCCCGAATTTTTCCACCGTTTCAAAGTCTCCACGAATTCTTCGGGAGACGGAAAACCGTCGTATTCACAAAACCCCGGATCATATGTCTCAGGCCAAAACGTAGAAAAAGAATACTCTTCCAATGTCGACTCACCGATGATAGTCGCTTCCCCAATGGCAACCAGGTCAATATCGATGTAGCTATGCCCAATCTTTACTGCTATTTTGGGTGGAATGACAGGAAGACGAAGCTTTTCAACGTTATTGTTCCAGGTTAGCCAGAACTCAAGGTGCTTGTATTTCACTTGTTTCTATATCTCTCCTCTCAACATAAAAAGCACACCCGTTTGAGTGTGCTTCTACTTTATTAATCTCCTAGGCTTTTTAAGTGGAAACGCCTATTCTTGATTGACAATTGCTGTAATGGAAAAAATCCAGTAATATAAGTTATATAACTGGATTACACTAAAAATGACCGCAGGTGTTCCAGCACCTACGGCCTATACAACAGACGTTCCCTACATGGGGGCGGCTCAAGGATTAACTAGAGATAGACCTCTCCTGATTTGGACCCAAGGGAGGTCTATTTCTTTTTGGGGAAAGACAGGATCGCTACCACGAGCATTGCGAATGAAATCATCAACGTCAATGCTTGGAACACTGTCACAGGCGTCACCTCCCCCCGTTTCCGACATGGGAGATGAGCCGACCACCCTTGAGGAGCCGATTCTGTTGTATATGGGAGATTATAACACGTGAAAGCTTCCGTACGAGAATATATTTCCTCTTATTCAAGCACGATAGAACCTGTACCGGCTAATACGTGTCCGATTTTTTCTGCAAGCAAATCGGCCATCTTCTCACATAAGCTCTCTAATTCTTCCTCAGAATTCTCTATTGTTGATTGCACAGTCAATTGAATAGTGGGACGGAAGTCAATATAAAAAGAAGTTGGCTGCTCACTTGGACTTGTATACTGTGCCTGAGTTCCACTTGTTATAGAAGGTGTATAACTTGGAACCTGACTAAAAGTACTATCCAGCGCTGCAGCTAATGAATCACCTGAGGCTTCAACACCGATTGCCATAGTTTCAGGAATAGCCATCCCACTATCTGTTAAGCGAGAAAAAGGGCCAAGCTCAGCATCCGAATGCGGTAGGAATTGATCAGCCCATTCTAATGCACTGGCAATAGCATTTGCTACTTCTTCCTTAACAGATAAGATCCCGTCAACGATTGTCAGTATGATTTTTTTGCCGCTATCAAACAAGCCACTTATCCACCCATCAAACCAGCCGTCGATCGTAGTAAAGGCGTTGAAAAAAGTTTCCTTAATTGTCTCCCATGCCCCTGACCAGTCACCTGTGAGGAACCGGATAAATGCAGTGAACAGTCCTTTCCAAAAATCAATGACCATTCCAAAGTACGCAAAGAGTCCTTCCCAGGCTGCCATACCCACTGATTTTACCCATTCCCACCCTGCTACCAAATAGGCACTGACCATGTCCCAGTTTTCATAGAGCCACCAGCCAACGGCAATCAATGCTATCACTGCTGCTATTACTAGAAGAATAGGCCACAACGCACTTATTGATGCGATTCCAAACCCAGCCATTGCCCCAGTCATTGTTGCAAAGCCTGCTGATACTGGCATCCATATGCCAGCTAGGAAGATCAATGGACCTACCAATAAACCCAGTGCAGCTACCACCATTAAAAACGAAACGGCTACCTTCGTGATAAATGGATGCTCTTCTGTAAAAGTCCCAATCCCTTTAGCAATTTTCGCAAGAAGACCAACAATTGGTTTTGCCACTTCTAATACGGAGTCGCCTATCGGATCAATTGCCAACTTCATTTCGTTTGCCATTGCCTGCCACTCATTCGATACCTGACCGACAATTTCGGTTGTTTTTGCTGCAAAATCTTCAAGTGGGCCAGCATTAAGCATGGACATTAAAGCCTTCCGTCCAACATCTTCATACTGAGTTCCAAAGACGTTTCCCAAGACGTCATCTTGTAACTTCTGATCCTTGATAGAAGCAATCCCTGCCGTGATCGTCATGATGGCATTTTCTGCCTCTTTTCCACCAGCTTTGATCTGATCGAGCATTTTGAACAGTTTATCCTCACCGAAAATACCCTCAAGCGCACCCAAGGCTTTCTCATCCATCGCCTTGTTCAACCGAATACCGAACGATTCTTTGAATGCATCCCCAAGCTTATCAAAATTGAATGCACCTGCCTCAGCTCCAGCTACTAACATGCCCATCATCTGCTCTGCACTCAAACCAGCCTCTTTGAACTGCGGCGAGTATTCCCAAATGGTATCGAGCAGATCGTCAGCCTTGTCCCCTACCCTTTGGTAAGCTGCTGTAATCATGTCCAGCCCTTTAATTGGGTCGGTAGCCCACTGCCCTTGCATTACATTCAAAACTTTTGCAATGCTTGCTTGATCGAGGTTACCAAAGGAAGCCTTTTCAAGAGCCAGAGCTCCCTCAGCTACTTTCCCAATCTGTTCGTCAGTACCTTCAAGTAACTGACGCAGCCGACCATATGCCTCTGCTGCTTCCATAGGGGTTTCGACCAAGCCTGTCGCAAACAGTCCTTTTGCAGACTCGGATAGACTTGTCATTTGAGCATCAGTAGCACCCACATTCGCCTGTAGAACACCTAAAGCCTGATCCATGTCATGTGCGGTGATAGCAGCAGTCGACAATCCTGCTGTAACGACCGCGCCTCCTGCTGTTGCCAGCCCGCCAATTTCCTCAAGATGTCCTGCAACGGCATCTACATGCTCAAGTGATGCTGCTGCTTCATCACCAGCTTTTGCAGCTTCACGCAGAGCCCTTTCCAGCCTCGAGGCCCCTTTACCATCAACGGCACTGGCTTCTTGATCTACATCAGAAAGTTCTCGGGACAGTCTTGTTGCTTGCTGGTAAGCGTCATCCAAGGCACGTTCCATTTCCCTGATCGCGCCGTCATCCATGTTTTCAATCGCATCTTCCACATCACTTGCAGCATCTTCCACATCATCGAAAGCATCTAGGGTTTTGCCGAGCAAACGCAGGAGAGAGGTGAGTTGCCGACTTATCTTGTCTTCAAATGCAAGAGTTGTTGTCGCTGCCATTGGTTATCTCCTCCTCCCCTTTACCCGCCGACCCTTTTGTCGTTCTAGTTTCTTTGCCTGCTCTGCTTTACGCTCCATTTCCATCGCCGTGGAAACCAAGACGAACTGTTTTTCGCGTTCTGATAGGCAAAGAATTTCTGTTGGCAGCTTGTTTTTTTCTTGCCAGATATAAGAAAAGAGAGCCAACTCAGGACTCTCTTTTATGAGTTTTTTACCTCTTCCTCAGCCTCCTCATCATCCGTGAAATCGCTGATCTTTGAGATAGCCTCATGTAGTGCATCAATTTCATTCGGGCTGAAAATGCAAGGGACTACATCCACAGCAGCAATCTTACCGAACTTCGCAAGCACTTGTTGAGAATCGATGCGAAAATCTGTACGATCCGTATCGATACCTGCAATGATGATCTCTGCTTTCAAACGCAAGTCATCAAACTCCACTTTCCGTTCTGCTTTACTCTTCTTACCGGAGACAGAAACTTTCAATGCTGCCTTTCTTGCCTTGAAATAAACTTCCCCGGAGACCGAACGGATCGGTAGCTTAACGCCTTTCTTCTTCCAATCCCATACGTCCTTTACGACTTCTTCTGTATTCATGCTCAAAAAGTCTTCCATCGTCAAAAACTGACTCATCTGATATTCCTCCTTGGGATAGCCTTGGTATATTTAAATAAACTCGTAGTCGTCAACTGTACCTTCGAGGGTTGTATCCTCATCCAGTTCACCGTGACTCCATTTTGCTAATGACAGAGAGTCGGGACAAAAACCAGTCACTGCGACGCGATACTTGCCAGCAATTTTGTCGTCGAGTTCCCCAATGAAATTCACTTTCTTTTCGGGGTTTGCCGAGATTTCCATGATGAGCTGCTGGATATCCGATGTACGTTCAAACGTAGCTGTCATGCTAACAGATGATGCCAGCACACGATGTCTTTTCCGAAGCTTCCCAGCCCTCTTACTTTCACCCTTCTCAAATTCCTCAGAGAGCTCAAAGCCAATGCACTCGGGGAGTTCCCTTCCATTCTGGTCATAAAAATGCCCATGGGTACCGGAATACGTTTCTTTCATGCTGTATCACCTCACTTTGATTTGTTGTAGATATAAATTTTTTCGAGAGCATCTTGATGGCGGAAGCCAGCAATGAAATGGCCCGCATTACGAGCTGGCGTGTAAATCGGGTCCTCCCCGTGATATTCGGGGTCTTCAATGAATTCGTAATCATTCGCGATTACTTCCAGCGTAGCAAGGGGTCTGAATACCTCTTGCTTCATCATCTGGCAAAAGGCAGCGCGGCGAGCAGGGCTGTTGCTGTTTGGCTGCTGACGAATCCACTCCTTTCCTGCTTCCTCTTCTGCATGGAGGATGGTGTGGAAGGTGTCAGCCACCCGAATCTTGCCGTAGTCTTTTGACTGATCAGGCCCCGGAATAGTCAGGGTATTTACAGGCTCCTGGATGATAACCTGCCGATTGTCCATGTTCAGCATGAGTACACCAGCTTGCACCATTTCAATTAAATCCGTATCCGGGTCCCACTCATGTGTTAGGGATTCGAATGGAGTAATATATAATGCCATCGTGTAATTAAGCGGCAGGGAAGCCATCAGGGATGCAATGTAAATTGCCACTTTTGAACTCGCATAGGCGTTGCCTTTCCAACGTGCTCCACTTCCTACATTGACCACAGCCATGTGGTTCACATCGGTAGACGCCTTCATGATGGTTTGCTTGTTTTTATCCCTTGTTTCATCGCCGCCGAAAACAAACTTGATGAAATTACCTATCGCATTTTGCTGTTTAGTCCAGTCTTCTGCTGCCGCATTTAGGGCAGGATCAGCAATTCCAAGAGTAAATACACCGTACTTGCCTTTCTGAGTAGCCAGCGCGCTTTGGTAAGCGGTGTATTTGGTCGCCTCTACGCTTGTTCCGCTGTTACCTCCAGTCAGGCTTACACCCGCCGTAGTATCAGGAAGTGTATCGGCTATCTTTCTCAAGACAACAAACTCACTATCACTGAAAGCCTGAACCAGATCATCCACCGTTTTCGCTGCCCGACTGTCCACCAGCTCCGCTCCCCGATAGATCAGCAACTCTGTTTTGGTAGCATCCAACAAGCTTGGCTGCACTACGACTTTCAAATGATTGCCTGTCTCGCCTTTGTACTTGGCTTCCACAAGTAAAACTTCGGTTGCAGCACTCTTCAAAGACACACTTGCGACAGCCGCACTATCCCCCGCCACGCGGTACAGCAAGACCTCTGTTGGATAAGGATTAGCAGCCCAAATCAGATTAAATGCTTCTGTGACTCCGAAGATTTTCTCTGCGGAAACCTTGGATCGGACTGTTACAAATTCCCCGATCGGTCCCCAATCCGCTACGATTGGTAATGCAAGCTTTCCACGATTGCCGATTGTTGTTTGCTCTTTGATGAATGACTTCAAAAAGGAGTAGACACCGGATAAGACCTTGTTTTCTCCCAACTGATATTGTCCGGCCATTTACTTCACCGTCCTTTCCTTGAATTTCTTCACGAATTCCTCTGCCTGATCGACTGTCATCTCGTCTGGGGCATCAAAAAAGGTAGCAATTGCTTCGGTTCGGTTTAACCCGAACTTCTGCTCTGCTACCTGCAATATTTGCTCTTTTTTATAAGCTGGTTTATCCTGCTCCTGTTTGCGAGCCATAACGTTTGTCTCCTTTCCTCAGCGATTCATCGTAGCGTCTATGAATCACTTCTAACGGGTCGTAAACCACCGGAGTATAAGGGATATAAACGGTGTACTTCAATTCAAACGATCGGTCTAAGTTATCTGGCTTGCTCATGGTCAAACGACACTCTCGTAGATATCCCACTTGCTTCTTGTCCGGGCCGTAGAGTGGAAGAATCCAGCTCCGATCCGCAAGGTCCTGCCTGACAGCCAAAGATAACCTCGTAAGTTGCTCTATATCCTTTGCCATCAGAACAAAGTTCATTGTCCCTTTCTCTCGGTAGGCATCAGCACGCCGTGGTTCCGGAATACGAAATGGCTCTTCAACAAACCACATGGGCCGTTTAAAGTCCTTGGGTACAGAAAGGTTCTCTGTTTGGATTCCTGTCAAAGAAAATAGCCAGTGGCGTACAGACAGCACATCATCCCCCATCTGGAAACAGCCTCCTTGCTAAATCATCTAGCTCTTCTTTTACCAACTCGTCCATGATTGACTCAACCTCTGCTGTCGATCTCGCAAGATAGTGCACGCCAGGAACGCGCTTCCCTTTCAAGATCATGCCGTCTGGATGATCAGGGACATAAATGAATTTTTCTCGATCCCAGTACCCCGGCACAAATTGCCCTTTCCTCTGAGTGAACCCTTCTTCCACGTAACGCGCATATGACAGGTTGGTGCCTACTGTGATTTCAGCTCGAAGCCCACTTAGGACCAAATCAAATACATTTTCCTTGTGACCAATAACCAGAGAGGCACGAAGAATCCCGTCCCGTACTGGAACCCTATCTTGAGCTCCCCGTAACACCTGCATACCAGCCATACGGGCAACACGATCCATAGAAACCTGTACTTCACGTTTGTTATGCTTTTTCAAACGTTTGTACATACGCTCCAGGTCTCTCTTATCTACCTTTGCCATTAGATTTCCGGTTCTTCTCCCGTGACAGGATCGATCATTGTAATCACTACTTCGTAATGATGTAAGCTTTCAGCGCCATAGACCGGATAAGGGAGACTGACTTCATACAGATTGCCTGCGAATTCAGGTTGCTCAATCTTGAGCCGCATGCCTGCCTTCAAATCTGCGTACAGGGTGTGCATGAGGAAGTCCTGAGGCGTCGCCTGTCGCCCTGTAAGCTGCTGAATGCGACCGGGGGAACCTGACACCCTACATGGCACATTCTGAGCCACAGGGAGCCATTCTGAGCGGTCTTTTCCCCCAGTGAAAGGATCAGGTTCCCCTCCGACATCCAGAAGGGTAAAAGAGTGGCACAGAAGCCGCTTATATTCGGTTAGATCATCCACAACTTTTGCCCCCTGTTCTTGCTATATTTTTTGAGGATTCCTTCGACTTTGGGGTCATTGCTCACATAAGAAAACGTCTCCTGATAATCCCCTTGCTTGGTACTGCTCAATCGTCGATCTTGGGCCATGTCTTTGACCACCATTGCAACGGCCAGTTTCAATTCAAGAGGAACAGGATCAGGTACCGTCACCTGTCCGACTACATAAACATTCGCCCGAAGAATGACTGGATCAAGTCGACTAGACTCCCACGAAGCAAATTCAGCATAAAAACCGATCAGCTCACTACTTGTCAGAATTGCCATCGGTATTCACCGGCGTCTCTTCATTTGCAACAGGGTCATCTTCCAGCTTGTATCCCAATGGTTCATACACGACTTCAAAAGCTTTTCGTGTCACTTTTATTTTTTTCTTGTCCTTACCACCAGTGATTGTCAGCATATCATTTGGTTTTTTCATGAACGATCGCTCCTGTCAATAATTAAGGTGTTTGTACAAATCCGGTAGGACGCAGGACAGCAAATGCCCCCTCTTTGATTACAAGGAACGCAACTTGGAACGTAGCTTTCAATGCAACCATGTCTTGCTCGGCAAGAGAAAGAGGCTTCCCATCTGCTCCAGTAATGGAGTGAAGAGTCGCCTCACGCAAGATTTCATACTCAATATTTTTAAGAATGCCTGTCTTGGCCTTTTTGAAGTCACCAGCAATCAAGTCAGCTTTTGTTTTGTCCCAAGCACCATTTCTGCTGTACTCAATCGGCAGCGAATACAGTGAATCTTCAGCTACTCCTTCACGTACAGATGAAAGGTAAAGAGGGTCACCTTGGCTATTTTTCAATCCGCGCAAGGATGTCTTTAATCCGGTATGCCCAACAAACGCTCGTGGCTCTTGGTCATCAGCTTCAATCAGTGCCATGACACTGTTTACATCATCGGCCAGATTCTGACCCGCGACAGAACCGCGAGTAAAGCTGTTCCCCACATTGATAGCTGCCCCCAAGATGTTAGAAGTAAACGGAGACTCCGTCCCCATGATCGTAGCTGCATCCAATTTAGTATGGAATGCTTCAACAATGTACGGCTTCAGTTCTTCAAACACATCGATTCGTGAGCGATCCAGTGCTTCCTTTGTCATTGGAATGATGACAGCCAGCTTCTTAGCGGTCAATGTAACCTGTGTCCAGGAAGCTGTCGAGGTTTTGATACGTTCTCCCTCCCCTACCCAGTAAGCTCCAGGCTTATCTAGAAATACTGGAATCTTTTTTGTTGCTGTTGTCATTGGTTCCAGTTCGGAAAGTTTCAAAATAGCCGAACCGCGGACTACATCTTTGATGATCTCTTGTGATGTCTCTTCCGGAATCAATCCGCTAAGGCTGCTGCTGAACGTTACTCCCTCATTGAATCTTTGCAAATCGAAATGAAGTGGTGCTTGTTTTACCAGTGCCATGCTATTCATGAATGATTGCCCCCTTTTAGATGCGCTGCAATTTGCGTAGGTCTGAGATATTTGGAATGGTAGACTTTTGATTGGCTGATGGCTTTGCTCCAGGAGTAGTTCCCCGCGGTGTTTCATCTGCCTTCAACCATGGTTTAGATGTGATTAACTCAGTAACATGCTTATCGATGTTTTTAACCTTGCCTGCATCCGTCACTTCCACCTTAGACAGATCAGCCAGACGAATCGCATCCGACAATTTATCTGGGTCAATCCCCTGCTTTATTGCCTCCAAAGTGAAGGCATTTTCAATCCGGAGGGATTGAATTGTACCATTGGCGTTCTTCAGGTCAGTTTCCCGCTCTAAGAGCTTTTGTTCAGCAGTTTTTTCAGCCTCTTGCTTTTGCTTATGGGAATCAACGATTCCTTTTAAGTCATCTGCCTTTTCAATCCCCAGCCCTTTTAAGAAGTCGGTGACCGCGCCTTGTAGTGCGGAATCGTATTCCTCTTTAGAACCAAACGCTACCGCAGGCTTACTCTCCCCGCCTTTATCACCGCCACCATTTTGCTGTGCGCCTCCGTCAGATGCCCCAGAAGTTCCACCGGAACCGCCTCCATCATTACCACCTTGCCCACCTTCCCCTCCTCCATCATTGAATCGTTGCAAGCGAAATAACCATTGTGACTTTTTCACTTCGTACCTTCTCCTTCCTGATTTTGAATTTCTAAAGACACGTAATCCGGGTATTGCTGGGCAATCGCTTGAATACCAAGTAATGCTGTTTGGATTATGGTAGAAACCCCGGCGCAAACAATGTCCTTTCCATGCTCGGCATAATTCGCATGACCAATAGCATGGATTTTCATTTCACCGTTGTCCAGAAATGCTTGAATCTTGATCACATCGATCTCGCCTCCTTTCAGGCAATAAAAAAACACCACGATTTCAACGTGATGCTACTGGGGCAATCCTTTTGCCTCTGCCCATTCTTTATAGGTGCGTGCTGAAGTGTAGCCTCTCTCCTGATCAATCCGGTAGGAGCGTTCGCGTTCCAGCTTCTCCAAGACCTTTGATTTCATTACTGGCCGCCAGTACGATCGGCAATTGGGGTGATTGGGTATGCGCTCACCCTCACGCCCTGGATTGTTGGCTGTATCGTAATCAAGCGGATATCTTTTGCCGTCCAGCTTACGGCACTCAGAAGAAGTACGCTTGTCCAATGTTGCACAAAATTCCTTTTCACTCACAATATCTGAATTTGCTTGGTAAGCCATCGTTTGCCCTTGGGCTGCAGCCCGGTTTAATTCAGTCCGAGCCAGTCGTTTCGCATTTGCCCAGCTCTCCGTTGTCCTTTTTGTAATTTCCTTGGCTGTTCGGGTCACACCCCATCCCTGAGCTGCGCCCTGGGTGATTACATCCTCCATTGCTGCCGCCAACAGGTCAGTACGCATGCGAATCCGTTTGGAAAAATGCCTGCCTTGCCATGGCCGCTCCAATGAAGCAAGCACCATCCCGATATTGATCTGCGGAAGCCGAACTTCTACTTGTGCATCCTGTTCAAGAAAATAGAGATGATGGAACAGGCTGAGCTTATACTCTTCCGCCCATGTGATTCTTAGCTGCTGCTCTTCTTCCATGCGGAGGGTGTGCAAGATGGTTTTTATGCTTGTCATGATGAGGTCGAGCCGTGCGGCGTTATAAATTAAAGACACTAACTCTTCTCCGCTTTCAGCAAATCGGGCGTAGAGGTCAGTGATTTCTTGTACAATGCTTTTATTGGCTTTGGAGAACAGCTTTTTTAATTTGACCCCATGCTTTTCGATTCTCGCTTCCAATTCCTCTTGATAGCGTTCCTCTCTGCTCATGCAGCGTCACCGTCTGGACTGTTTTCATCGTCAGGGGGCGCGTCATCATCTGTCGGCTCCTTGTCCTCCAATGCGTCGGGGTCGAGTATCTTCATTCTGCGTTCGGCCTCTTCGTCTTGTTCTTTCAGCAGTTTTTCACGAGATGCCCGCGGATCATCCACAAACGGTAGCAGCGCCAGCCTTTCCTCATGGGACAACTGACCAACCAGTTTTGTTACGATCTCCACCATTTCCACCAAATTCACTGGCATGTTCTTGCTGAATTTCACATCGACAGCTTGATAATCCCACTGTTTTTTGTGTTTACGATTCAGCATCCCAGTAATAATTCGGATTCGGTTGCGGAACCCCTTTCCGTAATGGCGGATTTTCATACCAGCCTTAATATCTGCATGGTAAAAGATGATTTTCAACGCGATTCCTGACGGAGCATTCCCCACTTGATCAGGGCGCAGGTGTGGTGTTCCTGTTTGATCCAGTAAGGATTCAATTAGTCGATTGATTGTGTTTTCTTCGTGCTGGTCCTGCAAATCCCAAGTGATCGGCACCGCCTTACCACCAACAAGAATTTGCGAGGTTGACCACATTTTCGCTAGATATTGCTTTTTCTTCTCCACATCGGTGATCAAATTCCCTTCCGAATCGTAAAGAATCAAATCGTCCAAATCAAGGTCCTCAAACAGCACTTTCGGATTCTTGAAATATTCCTGCACATCTACCTTGCCAGTAACAGCCTTATTGATTGCGTCCATAAGTCGTTTCAGGTCTGATAGATCACCCATCCCCTCTACCATCCCGTCATCGCGATTCTCTTGATGCTTCCGACGGCGATTCACGTAATGTGTCCAAGGGACAACGGGCTTCTCCTGAAACTTACCATCCTGATCCTTCATGCGGACAGTGATGTTGTGTAAAACAGGATTCTTTTCACGGCTCGTGTCCAATACAATCGCTGAACCCTCCTGACGAAGATATGTAATCTCTTCCTCGTCGTATACTTCAACTATCATGGTTTTGGTGCTTCTGCTAACATCCGTCATTGTATAGTACCGAATAACAGCAATCAGTTTGGCTTTAACCGTCGTATCATACACAGCGATACACTCGTCCGCTTTGAACCCGGCAATACAAATCTGACCGTCCTCGTCGAAGTAGTAGTATTCGAAAACCTCTCCGTCAATTGAACCGTCTTCGATAATGTCATAAGACAAGCTCTCTTCATCGTTAGCCATCAGGACAGCTTGCAGCTTTTTAACGTATTCTTCCACGTCCGTCCCTGCCTCATTGGCAGAATAGCGAATAGGGTTACTGGCAATGTATGACGT
>NZ_LMPN02000013.1:0-8301 GCF_001423865.2 Brevibacillus sp. Leaf182
AGACTCATTAACGCTTTCGCTGTTCAGTTTTCAAAGAGCATTTTGTCGTTCTCTCTCGAGGCGACTTTTCTATCTTATCATACCGTCTAGGCTTTTGCAAGATGTTTTTTCAAAAAATCTTGTTCCGCTTAGCGCGACAATTCAATACTTTATCAAACAATGCTCAAGAAGTAAATAGCTTTCGTAACATTTCTTCTTGAAGTGTTGCTTCAACCGAAGCGACAAGAAGTATCTTATCACGTATTTTTAAACAACACAAGAGGTTTTTATAATAAAATTGAATTTCTTTAAATCACATTAAAAGAGAGGCGAATCACTCGCCTCTCTCTGTTACTGTTCCATTACTCTCACAATAGATAAATGTCGAGCTTCGACTAAGTTTACGATTTTTCCACCTGTTTCGACCAGTGGTCTCGTTGGGTGATTTCGATCTGTAAATACGATCTTCCCAATGGTCCCATCACTTAATTCAACGAGCGTTCCTACAGCGAATTGAGTGATCCCCTCCACAAATGTCCGAACAATGGTAGGATCAAGTTTCCCGAAGCTATCCTGCACTAATTGCTCCACCACTTGATAGGGAGACAACGCCTTTTGGTGCACACGATCCGAGCTCATTGCGTGATACACATCGGCCACAGCGACGATTTTACTGTATAAATGCAGTTTAGAACCAGGCAAACCTAGTGGATAGCCTGAACCATCTTCTCGCTCATGATGTTGCAAAGCCGCTAATGCTACACCTTCACTTAAACCGTGGGATGACTTAATAATTTGGTAGCCATACACGGTATGCTTCTTCATCTCTTCGAATTCGTCTGGCGTAAGCTTCCCTGGTTTTTGCAAAATCCGCCGATCAATTTTCGTTTTTCCTATATCGAGCAACGTACCCGCCAATGCGACCTGCATCCATTCCTTTTCAGGCACCTTGACCCATTTTGCAATCATATAAGAAATAATCCCAACCGCTATGGCATGCTCGTAGGCATAGCTATCCATCCTTGCAAAGTGCCGAAGGGAGAGAATAACTTGTGGTTGCTGCTGAAACTCCGTAATAATCGGCGTAACAACTTCCCTGACTTCCATAACTGGTATGTTATTGCCGCCTTGTACGCGGGTCATCAAATTTTTTAGTGTAGACACTGCTTTATCAAATGACTCCTGAAACACAGGTTTCGTTTGGGTAAACTTCTCAGAAGCTTCTGGCGTATCTACCTTAGTGGGTTCACCTTGGTCAGTCACAGCCCCTCCTGAATCCTCTACTTGTACCTGCTTGATCATGAACGCTTCTAAGAATTGAACTTCTCTTTCATAGAGAGGGGTTCCTTTTGCAAAAAGAATGCCTCCCAATGCTGTAAATACATCTTCAGCCAATTTCGCTCCAAGAGTCAGTTGTTTCACTTCCACATTGGGCAACCTGCTCACCACCCGATCCAACTTGTTAATGATATAGTATCCATTTCCCAATTTTACTCTAAACCCAAACCATTTGCAGGAAAAAAGCACTGGGCAGGGCAAACTTTCAGCACTTACACGAAAAAACGCCCCACATTATGCGGGACGCTTTCGTCGTGATTTTCTTTATTCCTCTGTCGGTTCAGTAGGTTCGGTAGGCTCGGTTGCTTCGACAGTCTCTCCGTCTTGCAGATCTTCGATTCTCTCTTCCGCATCTTCATCCGACATATCCTCATCCTCAGTTGGAGGACACTTAGCGACTGATCCTACTTGCTCATTTTCAGATAAACGGATCAGTTTCACACCTTGCGTGTAACGCCCCATCACAGAAATACCTTTCATTTCTGTGCGAATGATGATACCGGAAGTGGTAATAATCATCAGATCTTCTTCAGGCTCAACCACTTTCAGCCCAACGACCGGACCGCTTCGATCGGTTACATTGTGTGTCTTAATTCCTTTACCGCCACGAGATTGAATGCGGTATTCATCAACAGGCGTCCGTTTTCCGTAACCATTAGCCGTTACAATGAGTACTTCTGCATTTGGTTTAATAACGTCCATATCGATGACATCATCATCGTCGTCAAGGGTAATCCCCTTCACACCGGTGGCGTTACGTCCCATCGTGCGTACGTCTCCCTCATTGAAACGGACAGACATGCCTTTGTGAGTACCCATGATGATTTCTTGTTGGCCATCCGTCAGACGAACACCAATCAACTCATCATCTTCGCGCAGGTTAACCGCAATCAGTCCACCTTTACGAATATTTTCATAGGACTCCAGCGTGGTTTTCTTAATAATCCCCTTCTTGGTCGCAAAGAACAGGAAATGTTCTTGATCAAACTCCTTCACAGGGATTACCGCACTTACCCGCTCCCCTTTTTCAATCTGAATGAGATTGATGATTGGGGTACCTTTCGCTGTCCGGCTCAGGTCAGGAATCTCGAATCCTTTTAGGCGATAAACCTTCCCTTTGCTCGTGAAGAACATGATGTAATCATGCGAGTTGGTAATGTACAGATGCTCGACAAAATCGTCATCCTTGGTTCCCAACCCCTGCACGCCACGTCCACCACGTTTTTGCGAACGGTAGGTGGAAACAGGCAGACGCTTAATATAACCGTCATGCGTCAGGGTGATTACGACATCTTCCTCTGGGATCAAATCAGCATCTTCGATATGATTCTCATCGAAAGTAATTTCCGTGCGTCTTGCATCACCAAACTTCTCTTTGATCTCACCCAGCTCTTCGCGGATGATCGCGTAGATTTTGGCTTCGTCTGCAAGAATAGAACGCAATTCAGCGATTTTCACCATGAGCTCTTGGTATTCGTTCTCGATTTTTTCTCGTTCCAAACCAGTCAGGCGTTGCAGACGCATATCGAGAATGGCCTGTGCCTGCTCGTAGGACAAGGAGTAATTTTCCATGAGTCCTGTGCGAGCTTCTTCTGTGGTTTGGGAAGATCGAATCAAGCTGATAATCTCGTCAATATGATCCAACGCAATGCGCAAGCCTTCCAGGATATGCGCACGGGCTTCTGCTTGCTTGAGATCGTATTCGGTCCTTCTGCGGATAATAACGCGTTGGTGCTCCAAATAGTAAAAGAGCATGTCACGCAGATTCAATACACGCGGACGACTGTCAACGAGTGCCAGCATATTCACACCAAATGTAGACTGCATTTGGGTATGCTTAAACAGATTGTTCAATACAACCTTTGGAATGACGTCACGGCGCAATTCCATAACGATACGCATACCTTTGCGGTCAGACTCATCACGAAGGTCGGTAATGCCTTCGATTTTTTTCTCGCGCACTAGTTCCGCAATTTTTTCCACGAGTCTAGCCTTGTTCACCTGATAAGGGATCTCTGTTACAATGATGCGCGGTTTTCCTTTCCCATCCTCTTCAATCTGGGTTTTGGCACGCATAATAATGGAACCACGGCCTGTTTCATAGGCACGACGAATTCCACTGTAACCGAGAATTTCCCCCGCTGTAGGGAAGTCAGGTCCCTTGATAATTTTCATCAAATCTTGAATCGTAATATCAGGATTATCAATCATGGCAATGACGCCATCAACAACTTCCGTCAAGTTATGCGGCGGAATATTGGTAGCCATACCTACAGCAATCCCTGATGCACCATTCAGTAGCAGGTTCGGGAAACGAGAAGGCAATACAACCGGCTCTTCTTTGCGTCCGTCGTAGTTAGGAGTGAAATCGACCGTTTCTTTATCAATATCGCGCAAAAGCTCCAGCGCGAGCTTGGAAAAACGCGACTCCGTATAACGCATCGCCGCTGCCGGGTCGCCGTCTACAGAACCGAAGTTCCCTTGCCCTTCAACCAGCATGTAGCGCATGTTAAAATCTTGGGCCATACGTACCATCGCTTCATAGATGGAAGAGTCACCATGCGGATGGTAGTTCGCCATTACTTCCCCGACAACGTTTGCCGATTTACGGAACGGCTTGTCAGGAGTAAGACCCATATCGTGCATGGCATACAAAATACGCCTGTGTACAGGCTTCAAACCATCGCGAACGTCAGGCAAAGCCCGACTGACGATAACGCTCATCGCATAGCTAATGAACGATTCTCTCATTTCGTGGCTAATATCGACTTTTGGAAACCGAGCAGTTTCTTCTGCCATAAAGGGTAAACCTCCAACTGGTTATCACAATACTTCATTATACCATATAGAGAGAGGACACGTCCAAAAAATCCAGTTGAATCAATCCATTTCCACAAGATTTTCCACACATTTTGGCTGCGCACTCACGAATTTCGGATTATCCCTAAATATTCCAACTCTGTTTCACACTGGTTCATCACACAAAACAAAAAAGGCCCCTACATTCTGGCGCCTAGAAGTTCATGTTTTTTCACGTGTATTTATGATCATCTTTACAGCTTCACGACCATTTCCAATTCGGAGGAGTGAATCATTGTCTTCGTATCGATTAACAATCCGAACGTAATCGCGATCATCTGTAGTAGTTTTCTCATGGTGTATCCCTCCGTTTTTTGAATGTACTTTGATTTTACAGGGAATGAAAACCTAGTCCTATCGATTTGGGTTTCAATTTCCTTACACTCTTGTAAGAAATGCAGGAAGTATGGGAAAAGTGTGGGAAATGCCTTCAACAACTGCTTAAGTCCGTTTGACGATGTACAATAAAGTGAGAATCTAAAGGTTCACGGAGGAATCCTATGAAGACCTTTCACATTGCTATCGTAGACGATGACATCAATATTCGTCAGATCGTCGAAGCCTATCTGCAAAAGGAAGGCTATGTTACAACTGCAGTTGAATCAGCCGAAGAGGCTATTACTTTAGAGCAAGAGAATCCCCCCGATCTATGGGTATTGGACATCATGTTGCCCGGTATGAATGGCTATGAGTTTTGCCGACGTATTCGTGCTGGATCAGAGACGCCTATCATCATGGTTTCTGCTCGCGACGAAGAAGTAGACAAAATTCTAGGATTAGAGCTAGGAAGTGACGATTATCTCACCAAACCTTTTAGCCCTCGTGAATTAGTGGCACGTGTGAATCGGGCAGTCCAACGTTGGAAACAGATGAAATCCCATGCGGAAGAATCCCCTTTCACTGCGAAAGACAGTAACCCGGAAGAGGCCGCTAACAACGCTCTTGTATTAGATAAGGAAAAACGTCTGGTATATTCTTTTGGGGAGGAAGTAGAGGTGACCTCAAAAGAGTTTCAGGTGCTCAGTCTTTTATCGGAGCATCCGAATCGGGCTTTTTCCCGAGATGAGCTGCTTTCTCTTATATGGGGATATGATTATTTTGGAAGTGATCGAGTGGTTGATGATCTCATTCGTCGTATCCGAAAAAAGCTGGACAAGATCCCTCTCGAAACCGTCTGGGGCTTTGGGTATCGCCTGCGAACTTTGGAAGGAACCAAGGGTGAATGAGTATCCAATTTCGCATTACGTTGATGTTCGCTCTTCTTCTCTGTCTTGTCATGGGGGTATCCGCTGTTCTGATCAATTCGTTTTTGCTGGATAATTTAATCGAACAGCAAAAGAATGAATTAAACCTAAAAGGGCGATTCTGGATTGAAAAAATGGACGAATCGAAAGTAAAGATTGAAACTGAGGGAGTCGCAGAACTCGAAAAGCTTCTCGTTTCCAATCGCAAGATAGAAGTTTTGCTCTTAGGCAAAAAGAAAAAAGTACTCTATACGTCCCTGCCTTCTTCCAATTTGAATGAATGGATGGATGCCCTTGAACGGAAAGCGGAGAAAAGGCAAAATCGAAACATATGGATGGTCGGTAGCGATGATTACGTGGTCGTTAACTTGGCTTTTAAAAACGACGAAAAGCAACGACTGATTCTTGCCTCTCCTGTCCGTGGACTAAAAGAGATTCGTATGGAGATGACGAATAACATATTGTTCATCGTTTTGATTGGAGCCGTATCCACGATTTTGCTCAGCTTTTTTATTACGCGTAGTATGGTGAAGCCACTGCATAAATTGACGAGAGAAATTAAAAAGGTTCAATCGCGGCGTTTTTCCGAAGTCCAGCTCATTCCTGCTCGCGGTGAGATTGCTGAAGTCTCGAATAGTGTTTACTCCATGGCACAAGAACTCGATCGTTTTCATGAAATCCAGCGGCAATTTTTACAGAATGCTTCCCACGAGCTAAAAACCCCTCTCATGTCCATTCAGGGATATGCCGAGGGAATTCGCGATGGCGTTTTTGTTGATGATGCTGCTGAAAAAGGTTTTCATGTCATCGTAGAGGAAACCAATCGATTGAAGCATATTGTGACTGAAATTATATTGTTGGCCAAGCTTGAAGGCGAAGAGAATTTGTTTGATCCCTCATGGCATTCCGCTACTGACCTAGTGAATCGGGCCATTGAACGCTTACACCCTTTGCAGTTCCAAAACAATGTAACGATTTCAGTACGTTCGACTAAAACCAATGACGTAGTGTACGTCGATGAAGGAAAGTTTCTTCAAGCCTTGTTGAATATCATTGGAAATGCTTTGCGTCATGCCAAGGATCAGATCACGATCGAAATCAATCCAGGCAAACGCCAGCTCCAAATAGAAGTACAAGATGATGGTGAGGGCATCCCGGAAGAGCTTCTCCCTCATTTATTTCATCGTTTTGTGAAAGGAAAAAATGGTGATGTCGGACTGGGGCTAGCTATTTCTCGAGCAATTATTGAACGTTCGCACGGTCGTCTCCAAGCAGAAAATGGTCCACTCCACGGCGCTGTTTTCCGCATTATCCTTCCCTTTTATCCGCAGCCTGAAAACTAACTAACACCCGAGTATCTAGTGTCTACTCGGGTGTTTTTCTTTCAATCGATATCTTTACCGCTACATGTTCCCGGAAATTTTCGCCGTGAGCGCGTTCCTGCCAATACGCATAACCATGACAGACGCGATCAAGCAAAATATTCCCGCAATGATAAACATGAGAAAGTAACTATTCGACACGGTATAAATGACTCCTCCACCGTAAGCTGCCACAGCAGCACCTAATTGATGTGCAGCCAGTATCCACCCAAACACAATTCCTGATTGCTGTTTTCCAAAAATATCGGTTGTCAACTTAAGTGTCGGAGGAACAGTGGCTACCCAATCTAAGCCATAGAAAACGATGAACAAGCCCAGGGTAAACGTAGAAGAGGAAAGCGCTGCTGGAAGCAGCATTAACGAAAATCCCCGTAAACCGTAATACCAAAACAAGAGCCAACGATTGTTAAAGCGATCCGATAGCCATCCCGACAACGTGGTGCCGATAATATCAAATATCCCTATGAGAGCGAGTAAACTTGCAGCCGTTACCGCTGGAATGCCGTACTCCATACAAGCAGCTATAAAATGAGTACCGATTAAACCATTTGTAGAGAGACCGCAAATAAAAAAGCTGCCAGCCAACAACCAAAAATCAAAGGAACGAGCCCCTCTTACTAAACCATCAACAGCTGCACGAAAAGGGTTTTGCTTGATGTCTTCTATTTCCTGATCAGCTTCTGTCGCGCCAAATGCCTGAAGTCCCTTTTCACTTGGTCGATCACGCATGAAGATTGCCACAATCGGAACCAAGATTAGCGCTGCTGTTGCAATCACCCACGATGCCGTACGCCAGCCATCTGATTCAGCCAAGCTTGCGAGAAGAGGAAGAAATACCAACTGTCCTGTTGCACCGCTTGCTGTTAATATACCCATAACCAATCCGCGTTGCTTCACAAACCAGCGATTTGCAACCATCGCTCCCAATACGGAAGCCGTGCATCCTGAACCCAGTCCAACAACGACTCCCCAAAGTACAGTCAGTTGCCAAGAGGCCTGCATCCAAGTAGTGAGAGAGGAACCCAATGCTAACAGGATAAGAGCAATGATCGTGATTCGCCTTATTCCGAATCGATCCATGACTGCTGCTGCAAACGGGCCTACCAATCCGTATAGCAATAGATTAATGGACAGCGCTATGGAGATAGAAGAACGACTCCAGCCAAATTCTTGTTCAACAGGAACCATAAATACACCGGGAGCAGAGCGAATTCCAGCACCGATCAAAAGGATAAAAAAGGTGACACCGGCAATGATCCAAGCATAGTGGAGCCGACTCGAAGAAGCTTGTTTCATAATGACATGACTCCTTTTTTAAAAAATACGTCAGAAATTTCAGTTTTCAAATAGTACAAAAAAACCATCCAAGCTGGATGGCTTCTTTTATTCCCTGAAAACTGGATCTGCATGATCAGTTGCTAAGTGTGTGGATAAGTCCTCGACCGATTAGTATTCGTCAGCTCCACGCGTTACCGCGCTTCCACACCGAACCTATCACC
>NZ_LMPN02000004.1:0-1423 GCF_001423865.2 Brevibacillus sp. Leaf182
AAAAAAAAAAAAAAAAAAAAATAAAAAAAATAAAAAAAAAAAAAAAAAAAAAAAAAAAAAAAAAAAAAAAAAAAAAAAAAAAAAAAAAAAAAAAAAAAAAAAAAAAGTACGTCAATATTATTGCGAGGATAACGGTAGACCGTCGATTGATCCTATTGTTTTATTTAAAATGATTTTCATTGGATACCTTTACGGTATCCGCTCAGAGAGGCAGCTCGAAAAAGAAATCCAGACTAATATCGCCTATCGTTGGTTTCTTGGCCTTTCTTTAACAGATCGAGTTCCAGATCACACAACAATCAGTTGGAATCGTCGAACCCGTTTTAAAAATACAAATGTTTTTCAGGAGATTTTTGATGAAATTGTGCGCTTGGCGATTCAGCATCGAATGGTCGCTGGACGTGTATTGATAAGTGATTCTACGCATCTTAAAGCAAATGCGAATAAACGAAAATTTAAGAAGCATGTCATCGAGAAAACGAGTCGTGCCTATCTCAAAGATTTAGAGGTAGCAATTAATGAAGACCGTGAGGTACATGGAAAAAAGGATTGAAGCCTAGAGAGGGCGTGAAGGAAGAAAAGGAAATCAAGATGAGTACCACTGATCCGGAAAGTGGCTACATGGTTCGAGACAGCAAGCCCGAAGGCTTTTTCTATCTCGATCACCGGACTGTCGATCATAAGTACAATATTATTACCGATGTCCATGTCACTGCTGGCAATGTCCATGATTCCGTTCCTTACATAGATAGGCTGAATCTCCAAATCGAGAAGTTTGGGTTTAAGGATACAATTGAAGCTATTGCATTAGATGCTGGTTATTTAACTACTCCAATCTGCAAGGCACTTCACGATATAAATGTATTTGCTGTCATCGGTCATCGTGCCTTTACACCTGTCAAAGGTCTTTTTGCTAAATGGCGCTTTAAATATGATCTGGAGTGCGATGTGTACACATGTCCTCAAAAACATACACTTACTTATTCGACTACCGATCGAAACGGATACAGGATGTATAAGTCCAATAAAGAAATATGTAAAACTTGTCCAAGGCTTTCTGAGTGTACCCGATCTAAAAATCACCAAAAGGTGATAAGCAGGCACGTTTGGGAAGAGAGTAAGGAATGGGTTCGACAGAACCGTTTAAGTAAATCGGGGAAATATTTATATAGATTAAGATACCAAACCATAGAGCGAAGCTTTGCAGATGCTAAAGAACTGCATGGGCTTCGCTATTGTAGGTTACGCGGACGTGAAAATGTCCAAGAGCAGGTATTGATGACAGCAACAGTACAAAACATTAAAAGGATAGCGCTACACCTAGCGAAAGCAAGTTAGGTGCAGGCTATCCTTTTTTTCAGCACTTCGTGCTGGAACAATGCCAAAAAGAAATCCCCCAAAAGGGGGTTTCTCTTCAGTCTGA
>NZ_LMPN02000038.1:0-1833 GCF_001423865.2 Brevibacillus sp. Leaf182
CTCATTAACGCTTTCGCTGTTCAGTTTTCAAAGAGCATTTTCGCGCTATCAAGCGCTCCATTTCATTTCCCTACTACAGATTAAGTAGTGGTGCCGGCGATAGGACTTGAACCCACAACCCCCTGATTACAAGTCAGGTGCTCTACCAATTGAGCTACACCGGCATTTAATTTATTTTTCGTTGTGTGCGTTTCGTGTGTGTCCCGCTCACGAGATTTAATATAGCACGTATAAATTTTAAATGCAATAGAAAATCTAAAATAATTTCATTCAAAATAAAAATCGAACAAAAAAAGAGCAATGGAACGACTCCCCACCGCTCTTTTCTTCTATATAATATTATCCCGCTCGAAACCCCTCTCCCAACACTTCCTGAGCAGGGCACAAAATAATGAATGCATCTGGGTCCACGGAACGCACCATGATTTTCAGTTTACTCACTTCACTTTGGCTGACAACTGCCATGAGCACCTTACGCGCGTCTCCGGTATATCCACCAGCACCATCCAACAAAGTGACACCTCTGTCCAAATCATACAAGATGGTTTCCCTCAGCGTATCTGTTTCATTCGAAATGATGTAAGCGACTTTGGAGGTATTCCAGCCCATCTGAACAATATCAATCGTCTTGCTGGTCACAAACAACGCGATAAGTGCATACAATGCTTTTTCCGGATCGAATACAATCCCTGCAAACAAGATCACTAGTCCATCAAACACAGCTACACATGCACCCAAGCTAATTCCTGAATATTTGTGGAGGATTTGTGATGCAATTGAAAAACCGCCCGTCGATCCTCTCCCCCGAAACACGATACCAATCCCAAGTCCTACCCCGATTCCCCCATAAATACTTGCCAGCAGGAGATTCGTGGTTAACGGCTGTAGGTGACTGGTCAGCATGACACACAAAGGGAGAACAATCGAACCAACTGCCGCCTTCAAACTGTATTGCCGATCGAGAAGTTTGAATCCTAATAGAAACAAAGGAATATTCATTGCCCATTGCACCACTGCCGGAGAAAAGCCAAACAAGTTGTGCAAAATCGTAGACAGCCCAGAAACGCCTCCAGAAGCAATTTGGTTTGGATTCAAAAACAGATTGAAACTAGTTGCCAATACTAGCGATCCTAGAACCAGCATGCCATATTCGAGCACTTTTCGCTGCGGACTGTTCATCTGGATTGCGGTTCGTCTTTTTCGTGCCACATGGTTCCACTCCTGACATTATCACGTAAGCAAAATCCGCACATACACTACCATGTTTTGGTCGAAAAGAAAACCCCTATTTCATTCTCCCTCTTATGTAAGATTTACGCTTCCCCCAGAAACATGCACACGCAAGCCATGAGCTGGATAAGATATGAAAAGAAAAAGTTGACTATACACAAAATAAAAAGGATAATTACAATATAGTAATTATTATAATCTAAGAACGAGGTGACCTGTAATGGACCATCATATTGTCAGTGTCACACAACAAGTAAAGCATCTAGGAAAAAGATTAACCATCCAAAGAAGAGCCGTACTCCTTCTTATGCTTACCACTCGGAAATACTATACAGCCAAAGACGTATACCATGCTTTGAAAAACGAGATGCCAAACATCACACTCTCAACCGTCTACACCAGCCTGCGCTTTTTCGTGAAAATGGGGATTCTCAAGGAGCATGTTCACCACGACTCCCCCAATCAATTTGAATGTGTAGTTACGATGGACGACATTCAGTTGCCAGAAGTCATTTGATTCCTTTTCCTCAACGCAAAAAACTCCTGATGATTTCAGGAGTCAGACTGAAGAGAAACCCCCTTTTGGGGGATTTCTTTTTGGCA
>NZ_LMPN02000006.1:0-2122 GCF_001423865.2 Brevibacillus sp. Leaf182
GCCATCGGGATTAGACTTACACTTGACTGGACGACTGGTGACGATCCAGATGTCTTAAATAAAGCCCGCACATGCACCTTGTTTGTAGGTTGTGTTAACCATGTCACATCCAGATCATCAAGTGCATACCAATTTCGCTCATCTATGGAGTATTGCCACAACAGCGCCGAATTTCGAGGTACAAGTTGACTTGCTGAAAGGACAAGTTGAGTCACTTGGTTGGCAGATACAGGATTAAATTGGAGCTTTGCATCGTTCATAAATTTGGCTCCGTAAAGCTTAAACTTCAAGTCGGAGTCCTGATGTGCTGTCCATGCCGAACCGTTGGAGCTTGAAAACAGGACACCCACGTCATATGGCTGGCGTGAAACAGTTTTCCTAGATAGGAGGTCTTGTGCACTCATTCGCGCTACAAATGCTCTATATTGACTAGAAGGTGTCAGAAGCACGATCGCATACTCCGTATTCGCCTGTAGTAAGATCGGCTCAGGAAACCTTACCTTTGTTGCCCTACTACTATCATTGGATACGTTCACCTGAGAAGAATTGATCGCCACTGAAGATAAGATCGTCATAGAAGGATAACCATTCACTACTGTGCGAAGTTGTACCGTTAAGTCCGCTACATGGTCCTTCGTGCCCAAGTACAAATCAACGGATGTCACAAACCGCTCATCTGTAAGCATAAAGGTTTGTGCAAGTGGATCAGTCAGTCGCCAAGATGGAATCTGCCAAAATGTCTGCTCGACCACCTGCTTCCTACCAGTCCCTACATAAGACGCTTTCGCTTCATTTTGTTTGGTAGCCATCCTTACACCTCGTTCCAGAAATAGACTTCGCGGGTTCCTGTACGTACATTCGCTGGGATCATAAATGTGCAACTGAATCGTCCTTGAGCATTCGCTCTCACTGTGTTGGGCAGCGTGCCGGCTGCCGATCCGTTTATCGGAGTAAGGTTTACCGGGATGCCATCAAATGTCGCCTTGATATTGTCACTGTTCGGTTCAAAACCTTCCCCGACCACTGTTACCTCACGCTGCCGTATGAATGGAACTTGTTCATCTAAAATGACTTTTGTTTCAGTCCGAGTCGTTCCCGTCGATCTCCAATCCGCCCACCATCCCCAAACGGATTGTGTAACAGTTGACGTCTCCACCCAGGTATCATGAGAAGGCGTTAATCGAATTGTGGCCAAATTCCCGAAGACTTGATAGGGATTCACATTCATGGTTTCTGTTGCAAAAGGTTGATCAATAAGCACCTCTTCGGTATATGGCAAGGTAATTAACCGCTCATGGAATCGCACGGTAGATGCAGCCTGATTTACTTGCATTTCTATAAAACTATTCTCAACGGCTAACTGTACCGTTTTTTCACGCGGGTTAATCATGGCATCAAAGTCAGGATGAGTAACATCGGAGCGTTCAAAATTGGTAAAGTTGTCTGTAAAAACACCCTTTTTCGCTAGTGACGGATCAGAGTTTTGCGCCGCCCGGTCAAGGTCTGCCAAAGCTTGGTTGTACTCTGCACGTTCTAAACGCTCAAGGAGAGAACGTAGCTCGAGCATCGTCAATCGTTTGGGTTTCCGATTCGAAACCACAACAGCGCTTGAATTTGGGGGTAGATAAAGCTCTCCAAGTTCTAAGACATCAGGTGGTGAAGAAGGAGGGTAAGGATTCATGTCTGACTGACCATGTATGACATGAACTTCGCCTTGGTAAGTAAGGTAGTAAACATCTTTCCGCCCGAGAAAAAACTCATAGGTCGTCTGGAAAGTCGAGTTCGGTACAGGCCGATCACTACCAAGCCACTTTACCCCGTTGTTATCCAACGTTACATCTGTCCCAATAACCATAAGTTTTGTATAGCGATACGTGACTGTATACGACGTCCCACCTGAGGGTTCAGCACCTGCCAATGACCAGTCTACGGCATCGCCTGAGAGTTGAAAGTCTGTCCCTTTGACATAACTTGTGCTGCCCGCCTGTATCGAGACAATATCTACAACAGGTGTCATTGGTAAAAGGTCTGAGGTTCCTGCCACATTTCCCCGAGTAATTGTCTGTGTTTTCTCTACTGTTGCTGTAACCGTCTGTAAAGCTTTCACAGGCTTTGAATTTAG
>NZ_LMPN02000009.1:0-2122 GCF_001423865.2 Brevibacillus sp. Leaf182
GCCATCGGGATTAGACTTACACTTGACTGGACGACTGGTGACGAACCAGATGTCTTAAATAAAGCCCGCACATGCACCTTGTTCGTTGGCTGCGTTAACCATGTCACATCCAGATCATCAAGTGCATACCAATTTTGCTCATCTATGGAGTATTGCCACAACAGCGCCGAATTTCGAGGTACAAGTTGACTTGCTGAAAGGACAAGTTGAGTCACTTGGTTGGCAGACACCGGATTAAATTGGAGTTTTGCGTCGTTCATGAATTTTGCTCCGTAAAGCTTAAACTTTAAATCGGAGTCTTGGTGTGCTGTCCATGCCGAACCGTTGGAGCTTGAAAACAGTACACCCACGTCATATGGCTGGCGTGAAACAGTTTTCCTAGATAGGAGGTCTTGTGCACTCATTCGCGCTACAAACGCTCTATATTGACTAGAAGGCGTCAGAAGCACGATCGCATACTCCGTATTCGCCTGTAGTAAGATCGGCTCAGGAAACCTTACCTTTGTTGCCCTACTACTATCATTGGATACGTTCACCTGAGAAGAATTGATCGCTACTGAAGATAAGATCGTCATGGAAGGATAACCATTCACTACTGTGCGAAGTTGTACCGTTAAGTCCGCTACCGGGTCCTTCGAACCCAAGTACAAATCAACTGATGTCACAAACCGCTCATCTGTGAGCATAAAGGTCTGTGCAAGTGGATCAGTCAGTCGCCAAGATGGAATCTGCCAAAACGTCTGCTCGACCACCTGCTTCCTACCAGTCCCTACATAAGACGCTTTCGCTTCATTTTGTTTGGTAACCATCCTTACACCTCGTTCCAGAAATAGACTTCACGGGTTCCTGTGCGTACATTAGCTGGGATTATAAATGTGCAACTGAATCGTCCTTGAGCATTCGCTCTCACTGTGTTGGGCAGCGTACCGGCTGCCGATCCGTTTATCGGAGTAAGGTTTACCGGGATGCCATCAAATGTCGCCTTGATATTGTCACTGTTCGGTTCAAAACCTTCCCCGACCACTGTTACCTCACGCTGCCGTATGAATGGAACTTGTTCATCTAAAATGACCTTTGTTTCAGTCCGAGTCGTTCCCGTCGATCTCCAATCCGCCCACCATCCCCAAACGGATTGTGTAACTGTTGACGTCTCCACCCAGGTATCATGAGAAGGGGTCAAACGAATTGTGGCCAAATTCCCGAACACTTGATATGGATTTACATTCATGGTTTCTGTTGCAAAAGGTTGATCAATGAGTACCTCTTCGGTATATGGCAAGGTAATTAACCGCTCATGGAATCGCACGGTAGATGCTGCTTGATTTACTTGCATCTCTATAAAGCTATTCTCAACTGCTAACTGTACCGTTTTTTCACGCGGGTTAATCATTGCGTTAAAGTCAGGATGGGTAACGTCGGAGCGTTCAAAATTGGTGAAGTTATCTGTAAAAACACCCTTTTTCGCTAGTGACGGATCAGAGTTTTGCGCCGCCCGATCCAGGTCTGCCAACGCTTGGTTGTACTCTGCACGTTCTAAACGATCAAGGAGAGAACGCAGCTCGAGCATCGTCAATCGTTTAGGTTTCCGATTCGAAACTACAACAGCATCTGAATTTGGAGGTAGATAAAGCTCTCCTAGTTCTAAGACATCGGGTGGTGAAGAAGGAGGGTAAGGATTCATGTCCGACTGACCATGTATGACATGAACTTCTCCTTGATAAGTAAGGTAGTAAACATCTTTCCGCCCGAGAAAAAATTCATAGGTCGTCTGGAAAGTCGAGTTCGGTACAGGCCTATCACTTCCAAGCCATTTTACCCCGTTGTTATCCAACGTTACATCTGTCCCAATAACCATCAGTTTTGTATAGCGATACGTGACTGTATACGACGTCCCACCTGATGGCTCGGCACCTGCCAATGACCAGTCTACGGCATCACCTGAGAGTTGAAAGTCTGTCCCTTTGACATAACTTGTACTGCCGGCCTGTATCGAAACAATATCTACAACAGGTGTCATTGGTAAAAGGTCTGAGGTTCCTGCCACATTTCCCCGAGTAATTGTCTGTGTCTTCTCTACGGTTGCTGTAACCGTCTGTAAAGCTTTCACAGGCTTTGAATTTAG
>NZ_LMPN02000025.1:0-77237 GCF_001423865.2 Brevibacillus sp. Leaf182
TAAGGTGCTTACTTTTTTCTGTCCACTATGAGGGGATCATATCAGATCGGGGTTTCTTTTTTTACGACGGTTATCCTTTTTTCACTCGAATGACATCATCCTCGACATCAATGACCATAGCTGTCACATCGTCTTCTTCCATCACCAGATCCGCAATGCCATCCTCGACATATTGCTGAATCACGCGTCGCAATGGACGTGCCCCGAAGGAAGGGTTGTAGCCCAGCTCAGCCAACTTTTCTTTTGCGGCATCTGTCACGGTGATCTCCATTCCTTGCTCAGACAGATTGCCCCTCACATCTTGCAGCAGCAGATCGACAATTTTGACCAAATCCTGTTTTTCCAGATGGGCAAAGGAAATGATCGAGTCGAAACGGTTCAGGAACTCCGGCTTGAAGTACGCTCCGAGAGAATCCAGCAGAGTAGCAGGCTCGGGCGCTTTAGCTCCAAAGCCGACGGAGATTTTTCGCTCGCTCACACCGGCATTGCTCGTAGCAATGATGACCGTCTCCTTAAAATTCACCGTACGACCCTGACTGTCTGTCAGATGACCATCCTCCAGAATTTGCAGGAACATGTGCATCACGTCCGGGTGTGCTTTTTCGATCTCATCCAGCAGGATAATGCTGTACGGGTTGCGGCGTACGCGCTCTGTCAACTGACCTGCTTCTTCATGACCGACGTAGCCAGGAGGAGAACCGATCAATTTGGATACCGAGTGCTTCTCCATGTACTCGCTCATATCGAGGCGGATCATGGAATCGCGGGTACCAAACAGCTCCTCTGCCAATGCTTTGGACAGCTCTGTCTTCCCTACGCCAGTTGGACCGACGAACAGGAAGGAAGCAATCGGTCTGTTTTTCGGTTTCAGACCTGCCCGACTGCGTCGAATCGCCTTCGCTACTTGAGTGACCGCCTCGGATTGACCAATGACTTTTGCTTCCAAATGAGCGGCCAGGTTTTTCATTTTCATCTGCTCATCACTTTGCAGCTTGGTAACCGGAATCCCAGTCTTTTGCTCGATCAAGGCTTGGATATCCGTGACCTCAACCTGAACGCGTTGCTCCTTGCCCTCGATTTGATCCAGCTTCTCTAAAATGCCCGCTTCCTCGTCTCTCAGACGGGCAGCTCGTTCGTATGCCTCTTGCTCCGTCGCTTCCTTTTTCTCCTGATTGATTTGTGCCAGCCGCTCATGCAGCTCTGCCGTATCAACCACGGAGGATCTCAGGTTCAAGCGAGAGCCCACTTCATCCATGAGATCAATCGCCTTGTCAGGCAAGAATCGATCCTGGATGTAACGATGGGAGTATTCCACGGAGGCACGAATGACATCATCCGAGTAAGCAACTTGGTGGAATGCTTCGTATTTCGGACGCAATCCTTTTAAAATCTCGATGGCTTGTTCTACGGTTGGTTCCTTGACCATAACTGGCTGCAAGCGGCGCTCCAGAGCAGCGTCTTTTTCAATCACACGATACTCTTTTAACGTTGTTGCCCCAACCAGTTGCAACTCACCGCGAGCTAGCGCAGGCTTCAGAATGTTCCCTGCATCCATGGACCCCTCCGCAGAGCCTGCTCCCACCAAGAGATGAATCTCATCCACAAACAGGATGACATTTTTGCGTTTTTGCAGCTCGGCAATCACTTGCTTCATTTTTTCCTCGAACTGTCCGCGAATTCCCGTCCCTGCAACCAGAGAGGCGACATCTAAAATGTACACCTGCTTGTTTTTCAGCTTGGTCGGTACTTGCCCTTCCGTAATACGCAGGGCGAGGCCTTCCGCAATCGCCGTCTTCCCGACTCCTGGCTCTCCGATCAGAACTGGATTGTTTTTGTTGCGTCGGTTCAAAATCTCAATAACACGCTCAATTTCCTGTTCGCGTCCAATCACAGGGTCAATCAGTCCGGCACGTGCCGCATCGTTTAGATTACGACCCAGGTCATCGAGAATGCCTCCACCACGCTCTGGTGCTTGTGGCTGCGGTTGGCTGGAAGATTTGCCCGGGTTCATCGAACCTTGCGCAAAGCCTTGCAGGAACTCATCCAATCCAGAGAAGGAGGAGAAAGGACTAAAGCCCATGCCCACTCCCATTTTGTTGGTCAGCTTTGTCTGGCAGTCTTGGCACAGATCGTATTTCTGTTGCTGATTTTGTAAGCGTATATGAACAGTCACAGTTGCTTCTCGTTGTTTGCAGATTTCACAATGCATATTCAATCCCCCCAAAAGCGTTGTTTTGGAATTCAGAAGGTCTTTTGATCTTTGACCTTTCCTGACCTTCGATGACTTTATTATAGTTTGACCTTCTTTGACTTTCAAGAGGGATTGTATGGTTTTTTACACTTTGCTCTTTCGCAGATAGGGAACGATCGAAAGTAACCCTATACCAGCTAAACAAGCACCTACCCACAATGGTGATACAAGCCCGTAGCCACTGCTGATCCCGATCCCACCTAAGGAAGACCCAATCGCAACACCCAATGTAATAAAGGAAGTATGCACAGTGTTTACCATCGTCCCACTGCCTGCGGTGTTCATAACTCGTGCGATCATGGCCGGATTCATCGCTACACCCGTCAACCCAATCAGAACAATGGACAGCACAGCGATCCATGTATTTTCGGCTCCTACGGCAAACAGAACCAATGCCGCTAGGAGTATGCTTAATCCTGTTACAAGGATTCGCATGGTAAAACGATCAGCAAGTCTGCCAATCACAATATTTCCGATCACGGTCGCGATCCCATAAAGGGCAAGCAAATACGGGATACTCGCATCCGAAAATGCCGTTACATCCGTAAGAATCGGAGTAAAATAACTAAACGCTGCGAAGGTACCGCCAATGATCAGCATACTCGTTGCATACGCGGCCCAAAGATGCCGATTTTGAAAACTGCCAAGCTCATCCGCTATGTTCATTTGGTCTTTTTTTGCGGAGGAAGGGAGCAACCATTGAATCAAGGTCCCTGATAGCAATACGACAACGGCAACAGCCCAAAAGCTCATTCGCCAGCCGTAATATTGTGCAATCACGGTTGTCAGCGGGAGCCCGATGACAGTAGCTATCATTAAGCCTGCTAAAACAATCGAAGCTGCCTTTCCCCGTAAATGAGAGGGAACCAGGCTGGCTGAAATACTGACGGAGATGCCAAACGCTGCGGATGAAGCAATACCCGTTAGGATACGCGCAAGCATCATCGACTCGTAATTCCAAGCCATTGCTCCTAACGCTTGACCAAAAAAGAAGACGGCAATCAATGAAAGCAGCGCTTGTTTGCGGCGAATGTGCAAGAGAGTTGCTGTAAGGATGGGGCCACCTATCACCATTGCTCCTGCATACGCTGTAATAAAATACCCGATGGATGGGATCGTCACATCGAAATCCTCGGCAAGCTCATTCATCATCCCAGCCACCATAAATTCAGAAGTCGTCATCGCAAAAATCGCTACCGCTAACAAATAAATCATCGACGGCATGAAGGAACACTCCTCACTTATTATTGTAACAATCGGTACAAAAATCACTCAAAAAAAGAGCGCTTTACGCGCCGAAGATAGATTCCATGGTGCCATTCATGATTTGTTCAGCCAATGCCCGATTTTGTGTGGATGTATTCAACACACGGAAGCCATAGTAACTACTTAAAAATAGGCTAGCCAAATCCACAGCAGATCGTTTTTTGGCGATTTCACCCGTTCGCAAGCCTTCCTCCATCACTTGTTCCATCGTTTGCTTCAAAAGTTCAACATGTCTGGAGACGATTTCTTCAATCTTGGGATCGTCTTTTGCCCGTTCCAATCCCGCATTGATCAGCAAACATCCCTTTGGATTCGTTGATTCAAAGTCTTCCACCAATGCCCACGCTAAAAAGTTTTGCAACCGTTCTTTCACGGAACCCGGACTTTCCAATAATGCCCGCTGTTCTCGAATCCCAGTATCGTGATAGTGTTCCACCACCGCTAGATAAAGATCCTGTTTGCTGCCAAACGTATTGTACAGGCTGCCTTTCCCTAGTCCAGTATCACTGCATAAATCATGCGTAGAACAACCATTGTAGCCTTTTGACCAAAACGTTTTCATGGCCACATCTACGATGGACGTGTAATCAAAATCACGAGGTCTGCCACGTTTACTCAACGGAATCCTCCTTTCGTTTCCAACTGTTATGGAAATCTTACACATTATGTACCGTTCGGTCAATAAATGAAATATCTGCAACTGTAAACCATGCCTATAGAAAAAGCCCATTTTGAAAATCATCTCTCAAAATAGGCTTGATCTTTGATTATATCCTCTCTAAATCTGTTACTGTTTTTTCGTTTACTTGATCTCCAGTATTGAGCGTCGTCTTTGGTTCAAGCAATAATACATGAACCTCTTCCTCTGCAACTGGCATATGCTCTACACCTTTTGGCACAATGAGGAATTCGCCTTCGTTTAACCAAACATCTTTATCGCGAAACTTAATAAGCAGTTTCCCTTTCACAACGAAAAACATCTCATCCTCATTTTCATGCTGATGCCAGACAAACTCACCTTTCAATTTCGCCAGCTTTACATAGGAGTCATTGATTTCGCCTGCAATTTTGGGATTCCAATACTCATGAAATAACGTAAACTTTTCAGCTACATTGACCTTCTCCATCATTCTCCCCCATTAAAAAGAGTATGCTTGTACTTCATCGAAAGTAGGCAGGGATGGTTGAGCACCGTTCCTTGTAACGACAATCGCTGCTACTTTGCTGGCAAAAGTGGCCGCTTCGGTTTCTGTCATTCCTTGTGTGATTCCAACGGCAAAAGCTGCTGTAAAGGAATCGCCTGCCGCAGTTGTATCCACTGGCTCTACGCGGAAAGCCGGGATATGGGTCGCCTCATCGGCGGTTACTAACAGAGCCCCTTTTTCCCCCAATGTCACGATGACGCGCTTTGGTCCAGCAGACAATAGCTTTTTGGCTGCCGCATGTACTTCGTCTATCGTAGATACAGGCATTCCTGTGAGAATAGAAAGCTCTGTTTCATTTGGGGTTAAGGTATGTACATGGATTAATAGCTCACTGGATAGCTCTCGTGCAGGTGCCGGATTTAAAATGACCAGCTTTCCGAGTCGAGCAGCCTCTTTGACTGTATATTCCACGACGTGCATCGGGATTTCCAGTTGGAGTAATACGACGTCGCTGTCCTTTAAAATAGACAGATTGTCTGCAAGATGCTCGGTGCTGACGAGCCCATTCGCACCCGGAACGAGCACGATGTTATTTTCCCCATCATCACTTACATTGATAAAAGCCATACCTGTCGTACCCGAGCATTTGATCCCCTCTATGTGAACGTGCGCATCCGTTAGCCCTTCCAGCATGACGCGGCCATTCTCATCTTCTCCTACCATTCCAATCATGGAGACATGTGCACCCAGGCGAGACGCGGCTACTGCCTGATTCGCTCCCTTTCCTCCCGGGATCAGCTCGAAGTGATGGCTTGCGATCGTTTCTCCTGCTTTGGGCAAATGATGTACATGGGTTACAAGATCCATATTGATGCTTCCTACTACTGCGATTTTCACGACGAACCCTCCTCGTTCCATCCCGAACATGATCATTCGGTCGGTTACAAAATAGTGCTTTTCATCCGAGAAGTCAACGTATTTTCTCAGGGTTGTTCCTAAGACTTGGAGCGCAATGCTTCCATTGGTTATAATGAACAAATCTTCTATCATCCGGAGGTAAACAGATGGAGCCGAATATCCACCATCCTTGGAACATTGATGAGCAAGACGCCATCAACTTGCAACGACAACTAGCGCAGCAAGTAAAAAAAGAAGATCAACTAGCGGACGTACGCTTTATCGCCGGAGTCGATGTCGCCTATCATGCCGAGTCTGATTTGTTAGTCGCTGGTGTCGTCATCCTCGACGCCACGTCCCTGCAAGTCGTCGAGTCTGTCGTCATTCAAGACACCGTCGAATTCCCGTATATTCCCGGCTTGTTCTCTTTTCGAGAGCTGCCTCCGTTGGTGAGTGCATTCAAGGAGCTAAAAACAACGCCGCAGCTCGTCGTCTGCGATGGGCAAGGGATCGCTCACCCGCGAAGATTCGGACTAGCCAGTCATTTGGGCGTCCTGTTTGACATTCCTACCATTGGCTGTGGAAAAACGAGACTGCTAGGTGAATACGAAGAACCCGCACAGGAAAGAGGGGCGTATTCCCCTTTGATCGATCAGGGTGAAATCATCGGTGGAGTCTTGCGTACACAACCGAATATCAAACCGATATTCGTCTCGATCGGACACGGAATTTCTTTGCCAACTGCATGCGCTTGGATCACCAAGCTCTCTCCCAATTATCGTTTGCCCGAAACAACACGGCAAGCGGATCAGCTCGTGAATAAAGTATTGGCGGAGTTAAATAGCGGCCGCTAATGAAGTGTCGGCCATACATTTTCATCGTGCTCGTCCAAGACTGCTTCGATCTGCTCTCCTTGGAAAACGACAAGGTAGCCTCTTGGCAGAGCCAATGCTTGCAAGAGAGACGGACGTAGCTTTAGCAGTTGGTAAACGTAGTATGACTCTAGCTGGTCACTATCTACTTCGCCTTCCACAGGCCCGAGATACCACCCGGAATCACCTTTTCGAACATCTTCTGCGCGCTGCAAATAGACATGTTCTTGTTCAAATGCACCTTTTGCCACCACAATTTTATCTTGGAACAAAGCAGCTTCCCCTTCTGCTCGCACGGTTTTTAAACAGTTGTTTTGCGCCATTTGCACGACCAAGGACACAGACAGGTCAGAGGTTGTTTCGGAAAAAGGATTCGTGTCGTAGTTGGGTGCGACGATCTCCATATACCCATCCCGTTCGAAAACCAGCAGAATGGTCCAGCCTACCTGAATTTTCGCACCGTTCTTGATAGGACCCATCTCGCCTTCAACATCGGAGAATACGTCCAACAGAAAGTCTGCTTGCTTCACCAAAAACTCTTTGCAGGTCACGACAAACGTGCGGTTATGAATCTGTTTGGAGCGTTGGCAGAGTCGGGACTCTTTCTCATCTGACATGGACCTCTTCCTTTCTGTGTGATCGGAATTGCTGCTATCTTCAGGATATCACGAATAGAGGAAAAGCTCCGTTACACTTTTGCTACAAAGAATAGGTAATAATTGGCTGATGAATGCGTAGCAAAGCGCGGCTTGGCAGGTGGGCTACAACGTTTTTTGTTGGATTTGTTCGACACAGTCTTTGATCGTATCAATGACGACTCCGGGCATATAAATTTGCATATAATCCTCCTAATGAATGTCCGACTAGCAAAAATGGGGGTTCAAAACCTACTAACGTTAATGCCTCCCGTAACGTTTCTACAATCGTGAGTCCGTCCTGGGGTTCTTGCGGCTTATCACTACCCGAAACACCAAGACGATTATAGGAAAAGACAGATGACGTCTCAGAAAGATCCGGTTGTATTTTCATCCAGCCTTCAATGGGTCCTGAGCCACCGTTAATGAGAACGATATTGGGTTGGCCGTTTCCGCCCCAATGATATTGGATCTTCCCTCTTGAAGTACTTACTTTCGATATTTCTATTGCCAATGTACGACACCTCACTTGTAAGGTCTGGATTTCACTGTAGTAATACGTGATGAACAAATGAGGGTTTCTATTTTTCAGGAATGATTCTTGTACGGAGGAAAAAGCACGTCAAAAAAGCAAAGCTGGTATAAAAAAACAAGGCATATTCCTCCTCGGTAATTCGAGTTGGAATACGCCTGATCGACGTACTAGCATCGTCCCTTATTGCCCTTCCATGGCGAGTAAAATAAACGTGATAATGGCGATTATCGTCCCAAAGACGAAGTATAAACCCAAAAGAATGGCCATTAACAACAAGGTAGCTTTTGACCAGTTTTTACGATTCAGATTCCCGTCTGAACCAAAAGCCCAGACAAATAACAAAACAATATTCGCGATCGGAATCATCATGAACAACGAGACGAGTATCCAATCTTTCATTGTCATGACCTTTTCGTTTTCCGCTACGCTTCCTTCCACATACGTTTGGTGATCCATTCTACACCCTCCATGTTTTTTGCCAATCCACCGTTCTCGCTATTGTTCAACCGCTGCTCCAATGAATGCCAAGATCAGAATCAAAAAGAAGACACTCAAGTACAATCCGATGCAAACACCTATGATCAGCAAGTTCGCTTTGGCCCAGTTCTTTCTGTTTAGATTGCCTTCACTGCCAAATGCCCAAACAAAATACATCACGAGATTGACCACGGGCACCATCATAATTAAAAAAGTAATCATCCATTCCTTAACCGACATTACCCGTTCGTTTTCAGGCACGTTCACTTGCCATTGCTGTTGATGTTGCTGCTGTTCCAATTGGAAACCTCCCTGTTCTGTTATGATCAAATGTTCTCTACCCGCAGCGTGCGAATCAACGCTTGGGCCAATATGCTGCCACACGAGCACTTCCTCAGACTCAAAATGAAAGCTCCCGTGCATCCATCCAGACACTCCACAAGCGTCAATGGCACCTGCTGTTCTTCCATTTCAGCGAGTTGACGTGCGCAGAAAGCTTTCCGCAGCATCCAGACTCCCCACGATATACGGCTCCAAAATCCCTTGAACTTTAAAAAAATGATGTGCCTTTATCTTATCGGTATCTAATACAAGCTTCTTTACCGTTCCATTCAAATGAAACGCAGTCTCCATGGAAAGGCAATCTACAGCAGGTACTTGGCATGAGCCCCATCCGCGTTGACCTCGAGAACGGATATCGGCGGGAGTTGCTCGAGGGCGTTTTCCTTTTAACAGCCCTAGACCCGATGGTACGGCCTTTTGAGCATTTCGACCGTCATCTGCTAACAAATAATAATCGCGCATGTCATCCTGCCTCCTTTATTCCATTTACCACTCAATCTGCTGCCTCTGTGCTTCACTCAATGCAAAGCATTCACGGTCCTTCACGAAAAAACGGCATTTCGCATATTCGCTCCATGAAAATTCGCATGATACAGACGAGAATGGCGAAAATCCGCTCCAAATCAGCATATGCAAATTGGACACCGAGTAAGCCCGGTACACGATGCAGCTCGTCCGCACTAACTCCTTGTCCCTCGGCATAAGAGAAGATGGCTCTGCTTTGGTACGAAACGTCTTTACAGCAGGGTCCTTCATTCTGTCTCCCTTGCCGTCGTCCGGGATTTCCTTGAGAACAGAGCTGATCGCGATGCCGTGCTCTGATCCTGCTGATCATCCATGTCCAGCTTGGCCCGCACATTGTCCTTGTGAATGGATTCACCCTTCCAAATAAGACCATTATTTTACACACAATCTTACAATCGGTATTATTTAGGATTTTGCGAATGGGTCTTTAGCTCTATACGATATGATTTTAACGCATGGAGAGGGGCTTTTTCGCCTCGACTATTCCTGCTATTTGCACTTTGGTTACCATTTATAAGATGATAAGGGGATTAATAGAAATCAAACAAGGGAGAGAAGCTAGGTGAACATAAAGAAAAATCAATTATATGTAGAATTGGAGATAGCGAATTGGGACAACACAGACCTTACATCCACGCTAGATGAAATGTGCTACTCTCATAAAGAGTATGAAAACGATGTAATTGAGGTACATCAAGTTGTCGATCTGGGAAAGCATAAAGGCAAGTCGAGATACTTAATTACCATCAATATTACGCGAGATTTGGATAATCTCGGGGAAGAAATTGATAACCCTTATATCGTCAAAGGCCCTTGAATTTGGTTCAAGGGCCTTTCCTATTTACTCATAACGGCTTCCTGCAATTAAAATGGTAGCAAACAAATTCCAGTCTACATCTTCAAGATCAGCTAACATATTATCACAATCTTCAATCCATGACTCCATCCCACTAAGGAACTCTTCCAGGGACATATTCGCCCACTCTTTTTTATTCTGCTGATAATCCTTAATCAAATGAGAAATGAATTGAACCATATCCTCCCTACTCTCAACCGTACCCGCTCTCTCTAGAATATCCATGCGAAACTCCTCCTCCCCCTATGTCTTTATCTTCTATTTTAATATAGTTGTTCCAAAGGAATTTGACGAATTGGGGAATGAAAAAAGCCCGCTGGCGTGCAACGGACTTTCTGTCTCTTATGTGGCGGGAACATCTGTCTAGTAAATAACAGGATTCGGGCTGTCACTATTCTCGTAGACGTTCCTTATTGAATAATCTCGGAAATCGCTTGCTTTTGCTCCAAAATCTCGCTTTGTACCTCGATCAGTTCTTTCAACAGATCAGCAGCCTCTTGCAAGGATGTCGCTGCTTTCTCCTTGTCACCAGACTTGAATACTTCTTTTGCTTCTTGCACTGTGTTCTTCTTTATGCGCCTTGGCTCCCGTTGCCGCCCAGCCTGCAAAGGGGATACACGCCGCCAGAGATAGCGCCGCTCCAGCATAGTCTCATCGTGCGAGCGAGATTCCTGCATTCGCCAGGTCAGCTACTTCTCCCAGACCCGGAATGAGTCCCACAACATTCAGCGCTAAGTACTACCTCCACTTTTTCGCACAGAGCGTCATGGCACCTTCTTTCATCTGGAGTCGAGAAGCACAGTTCTTGACGGCCGTTTGTTTCGGGATCGGCCTTTCGCTTTCTTTCCGCCTGTTATTTTGAACATGCAAAAAGGCTCATTCCTCCTCATCATTCAAGTTGGAATAAGCCTGCTTAACTTGGTAAACATGTTGTCAAAGTGCATAGCACAATAAGATTGTAAACATTAAAATAGGGAATTTTAATTTAATCCTCTACTTCAAAACTAAAAAGTCATTAATAATCCTTTGTTATTATCTCTAGCTTCTCTATATAGTAAAATCAACTGATTATATGCTTCATTTAACTCTTGTAAATTATATTCATACAATGAATCCTCTATTGGCGGCAATCCATTTTGTATAAAGGTACTTTTCAAATCAATTAAGTCTTTAAGAATAAGGGGAACATCTTCTGACTGAACTATTCCCATTCCCATTCCTCCTGGGTCAAGTCTAAACTTTTCCGATTCAATAGAGCGACCCAAAACACAATATTCGGGATTAAACCTTGTAGGTAGCATCTTTAATGCCTCTAGCACCCCATCCCATGAATAGGAAAGTCCACTGTCATCTTCTGGAGAGTAGAATCTTGTTAAGGCAAAATCGGCGAGCTCTTGCACGTTCCCTAGTTCAAGTTCATTTTGCCAATCAATCTCTAATAATTCCCCAGTATACACCGAACGAATCTTCCCTTTGTTATTCATGATATATTCAATTAATGAATTCGGATCATTGTTTTCACCGGATGTGATTATGATCTTACGAAGTTCTCGATCAAAACCACTTGTGTCAAAGAGAAAGGCTTTATGCTCCATAGCTTACCCCATTTCCTGCTCTTTTTGACGTAGTATTTCAATTGAATATTCTAGCTCCTTTCGTATGTCCCCTCGTGCACGTCCACCCATTATGGGTTCTAACATAGCATATGCGTGCTTTGGTGGTAAAGCACGTGCAAACGTCGCAATGACCTCTTTTGCATATGGATCAATTTTCATTTTTAATACCTCTGAACAAACACTACTCAACTTTTCATAAACGTCATCTCTTAATTGACAAAGTATTGTGCTTGTTTCAGAAGCCCTAAGGAACGATTCTAAACAAGCTATCACATCTTCTTCATAATCATCTTTTTTGGTTTTTTGTATCCAAGGCTCACTTTTATTTATATAAGCCTCTAAAGCGGAGATTATGAAATCTATGTCTTTCTTAGTCAGCGGCAAATTACTGCTAGAGTAGTTAAATAGAAGGAGAGATTTTATTTTAGGTTCAATTTCTCCTTTGAAAAATGCATTTTTTGCCCCTTCGACTCCGTTTTCTAGGAAAATAATAACCGCTTGTAAAATTGCCTTCTCACTAATTTGTTGGTTCAAATCATCTTTTGGAATGCTTTGTTCCTTTTCGCGAAATAGCCCTATAAATCTTTTATCTAATAGGCTTAACAATCCGTATATTGCTGTTATTCTCGCTCTTTGCATTTCATGGTATAGAGCTTCCTGAAGACTAGGTGCAAACCTGGGATCGATTGATTCACTCATTGCACTAATGATCTCAACAGGTAACTCTGTCCCATCTTGTCCTATGGCATTCTCTAGCTGTTCCTCAGTCACTGTTACAAGTACATTATTCTCATTGTAAACCTTATACACCATATATACCTCCTATGGTATTCTGAAATCGTCAGGGTCGAATTTTTCTTTTTCTATTAAATCTCCTGTTTTTGGATCATATCTTTCGATAACAATTTCTTTTGGCGATTCACCGTATTTTTGCTTGTATGCATCAATAAATCGGCGAATTTCTTGCTTATCTTTCGATATTGGTCGACCAGCAGGTTTATCGTCAATAATTCTTCCTTTTGGTGGTCCTTGCACCGCATCAGGAATCGCTTTTTGTTTTTTCCTAGACGGTAATCCTGTCTTGGCATTAATACGTTTTGGTACCTCTATAATATTTCCATCTTTGTCTTTGAATGGCTCGTTAACCATATCGTACTCGCCACTCTTCCGACGCTCGTCAGCTTTTTTCTTATGAACTTGTTTGCCTACCTTTGTGCTACTTGTTTCTCCTGTAATATTTTTATCACTATCTTTACCCGTCCGCCCACCTTCTGGAGGCTTACTAGGTGGTTTCTCCGTATGTTGGCTATTTCCTCCTCCCAACTGCTTACTTGTATCCCCTTTTTTCGGAACTTCCCCGGAATAATCTGAATCTCCATTTGCCACTTTCCGTAACTTCTGTTCATTCGCTTGATCCTTGTCGGGTGACCGATCCTTTTGGGTTGCTTGTGGTTCTGATCTACCCGTGCCAGACCCGCTTGCAGAACCGCCAGTCTTCCTCCCCCTACGCGATCCTGCAACTCCAAATGCCAATGAAGCCACGCCACCTGTTGCCTCGTCCAGAAGTTCCATGCCCACTTCCAGAGCAACTTCTTTTCCAATCTCTATCGATTTCTGTACCACAGGCTTTTGCATCGCCTTGGCCAGCATGCCATCCTTCATCTTCTGGACAGCCTCCAGCTCGCTCATGTCCTCTTTTGCATTGCGCGCTGCGGTTCTCACTTTTCCCCTGCCATTTCCCGGAGATTTATTCTTCACGATAGCTTTTGCCTTTTTCGTAGAGCTTGTCGCATTCTCCGTGGCCTTGGCGACTTTCTTGCCTTTCGTGATGGCCTTTTGAGCCTTCATCCCCAGCTTTGCACCCGTTGCTCCCCAACCAGCAAAAGGAATACACGCAGCCAGAGATAACGCTGCTCCTGCATAGTCTCCTCGTGCGAGCGAAATACCCGCATTCGCCAGGTCAGCTACTTCTCCCAGACCCGGAATGAGTCCCACAACATCCAGCGCTAGCTGTACACCATCCAGAAATCCACCCCAGCCAGACTCTTCCTCTTCCTGCTGCTCCTCTTCCTCTTCTTCCTCCTCCTGCGGCAAATCCTCCACAACCACAGGCGCCTTCGTCAGCCCGACCATCTCAATCTTCGGCGCTTGGAGATCCACTTCCCCGTCCAAAATCATGCTGCTGGTGCTGCACATGAGGTAGATCGCTTCCTTGGCCTTGATCTCGACCTTCGTATCTGAGGTAATCTCCATATCCTTTTCCGAGGAAAATACGATCGGATGCATGCTGTGAATCTCGATGCCATCCTCTTCATGCAGCTTGATAAAAATATTGCCTTCCTTGCTCTCCTTGGCAGTAAGAACGAGCTCCTTGCCGCCCATCATCAGCTCTTTGCCGAAGTTGGTTCCCCAATACTTGATGCCCGGATTGCCCGTCTTTGCGGTGCTGCCTCCGCCTTTTCGCACGGAGCTGACTGCCATGGCACCTTCCTCGTCTGGCGTGGAGAAGTACAGCTTGACGGAGTCGCCCATTTGCGGCATGCAGTGAAAACCGCTGTTGCCCTCTGCCGAATAGACCGTAGCATACGGAAACCAGCTCGCCTCTGCCTTGGGCTGCTTCGGATCGATGTCGAGGTGGATCTTGACGGTATCCTTCTGGATGTCGATGATCTTGCCCTCCAGAGCAGCGCCGCATATATCATCGTTGCGAATAGGGTTTTGACGGATGCCTGCTTCGGGCATGAGCTGATAGGTGTGAATGAGAAGGGCATGGTCGATCCTTGTTGTTGACCCGGCGACGACCAGCTCTTTACCTTGGTAGTTCACGCGGTCCCCGAGCTGGAGAACCTGTCCACTTTCTACTTCATAGGTGAGAAAATCATTTTCCGACATACCTGCCGCGTAGCCGTTTTCTGTCGTTTCCATATAGGGCGACAGCCTTTTACTGATGGTGTAGCTGGCGTCTGTCAATTGGGCAGTACGTCCCTCGGGCAAGCCGAACCAAAACTTTGGCTTATCCGCGACAGCCTCGGCGACGAGAATGGAACCAAAGCGAGAGGCCAGTCGCTTTAAAAATTGCCAATCTGTCTCCTGATACTGGATGGCAATGGTTCCAAGCGGCGCTCCGTTCGAAGCATGGTCCAAATAATCCGAGCCGGGATAGTCCTTTGTGATTTCATCCAGCAGACTGGCATACGTCATTTGTTTATGCTGAAAGGAGCGCATCTTGCGCTGTCCGTCCATTCGCTGTGTATGCGAGACGGCTTCCAGCTCCAAGTGGTACACACCTCGAACGAAGTTCACACTGACGGAATCCACGAGTCCTTTGAACAGTGTCTTTGTAAGCGAACCGTTTTCCACCAAATTCAGCGCGACTGTATCCTCACTCGTCGCCATCTCAATGTAACGGTCGCTTTTTTCCTCCGGGATGATTGCGGTGACGAACAGTCTGGCGTGCTCATTGACTTTCTTCACGATTCTGACATCTTGTAGGCTTTGGATTTCAAAGGGTGAGACCAACTGAATATTCTCGTATCCAGCCAGCTTCTCTGTCGTATTCATACAATCCCCCTCACTATTGCTCCTGTCCGTCGTCTTCGATGCGAATGCAGCCTCCATATATGCACATGTTCGTGCTGGTGTTTAACAGGGCGGGATGGTTTTCCACGAGTACATCTGCCTTGCCATCGATCCAGGGCATAGTGACCACAGGAACGCATGGCATTGGCTTGAGTACACCGTTGTTGGCAGCAGTAGCAGCCGCGACGGTTGGATTTTTCTCGCATTTGCATTTGCCAAACGGCATGATGTTCACTTGCGGCATATAGTCATTCACATTCATTTGTGCCTGGTTGCGAATGTACACGCCATGACTAAACGGCGTTTTCAGCTTGTTCTTCTGGCTCCCGTAGTCGCACGTAAGAATTGCTCCCGCCACGACGTAGCTTTTCTTCGGAGCCGACGAAGCTACAACATCGACATCTTCAATCATGGGCATGACTCATTCTCCTCCCTGCTTGCTCTGCTTTTTTCAAGCGGATACCGAAAAAGTCCCTGCGCAGCAAAGCTTCCGCCAGCCGCAAATCGATGATGATATACGGCTCACGAATCCCTTCGATTTGAAAAATCGTATGACGCCCAATCTTTTCTGGATCGAGAACCAGCCTTTTGAGTGAGCCGTCCTTGTGAAACTCGCTTTGCTCGGACAGGCAGTTCATGCGCGGCAGGATCATCATCCAGTACAAATCCTGCTTGATCCGCTCCCTGTCTACGAGCACGACAGATTTGACAAACAGCTTCGGCGCGAACTTGTGGATGATTGTCTTTAAACGGTTGGAATAGAGCGGGATCGGTCTGTCGAGAAAATCCAGGTAGTCGTTTTCTTTCTTTTGCTTGATGTCGAACTGAATGACGGCCTCGTCCAACTCTTCCTGATATTCTGTGGTGAGCCACTCCTTCCGGATGACGTCAAAAACGCCTGTTGGCTCTACTGCACTCGCGATTCGCTCGTCCTGTGACAAGATGAAATAATTCATGCCCGACTCCCCTCTCGCCAAACGACATGCCGCTCCTGAAGTTCGTCCAACAGAATGGACCCCCTGGCCTCCTCCGAGAATACAGCTCTCTCGAGAAGCGCTCCGCTAAAATTCGCTCCGGTCAAAATCGCATCAGTAAAGTCTGCTCCGCGCAGATCTGCTCCGGTAAAATCAGTCCCGGTCAAGTCCGCTCCGATGAACAAGACGCCATCAAAACCGGGCATCTCCCACGCATCTGGTTCCAACAGACCCCTTGGCCCGGACGCTTCACGAAAGCTCGCACCTAACAGATTCGCTCCGGTAAAATCCGCTCCATGAATGAGACTGTCGCCGAAATCAACCGCTTTTAGCTGGGCACGATGCCATCTCGTTCCGACCAAAACACTTTCGCGAAGGGTTGCTTTCATTAACTGACTGTCAGAGAGGTCCGAATAACGAAGATCCAGACTATCGAATTGCCCTTGTCCCAGATCGAGGCCAGCCAAAACCTTGTAGCCGTATTCCAGCTCTTGCTTTTCTTCCAGCCAAGCACGGATCATCTCGGAATCTTTTGGGCGAGTGTCCAGACAGTACACGATCTCGCTTTGATCCAGATACTCTCCGACACGCACCTCGATCTCCGGCTCCTTGTCCACCTGTTGAAAGACTTCCAACTGAACAGCCTGCACCATGGCATAACGGATCAGGTGAACGACATATTGATGAAACTTCTCTGCCTCCACGAGCTTGATCCGTTCGATATCGGGAAGTCTTACGTGTCCGGCGTACTCTTTGGCAGCCTCGTTCCATTCGATTGCGAGCCGATCCAAAAAGTGGTACGCCCAGCTCGCATCATAGCTGGTTTGACACTCCACCGGATCGAAGAACCAACTGCTGTCCGTAGCTTCCAGCAAATACTGACTGCTTCCCGCAAGAAGCTCCGTCCGCAGCATGGAATAGGTCAAGTACGCCAGTTTGCCCTTTGTCCCTTGCTCCTGCTTATCAACCACGCGTTGACATATTGCTTCAAATGAACGGAGAAATTCTTTTGCGAGCCTTTCTTTATTTGCCTGATAGTACGCATCCAAGGCATGCAGGCTGGCAATGGTTCTCTTCGGCACCTCGTGCTCCTTGAAATGCTGCAAGGCTTCCTCTCTATCCATGCCAATCCCCCCTTCTTCTCACCGTTTTTGCATACACCAAACACACGGTTACCCGCGTGGCAACCATGTGTGTCAATTGGTTTTGAGCTCCTGCCCGACGATGCTTGTATTACCGTCCATCTTGATGTTGCTCTCTTTGCAGGTGAGACTGATCTCCTCTTTCGCCGAGATGATCACCTTCGTGGCTGAGTCCATCAAAATGTCCTTTTCGGAGACAACCTTGATATTTTTCTTGCTGAAAATCTGGATGCCGTCCGCGTCGGTCATGCGAATAAGGATTTCCCCGTCCTTTGCGCTAAGCAATACCTCCGACGGGCTGAACATCAGTTCTTTTCCGTTAGCCGTCCGGAAGTATTTGATATCGGGATTCCCGAGCTTGTTCGTTTCGCCCTCGTCTGAATTTTTCCGGACAGAGCTGATCGCAATCCCGTCACTTTCCTTGTTGCTCGGAAAATAGACGCGGACGTAGTCATCGAGCTCCGGCATGCAATACCAACCGCTGTTTCCTTCGGCTGTATAAACCGAGGAATACGGGAACCAGTGCGCTTCGCTCTTACTCTGGCTCTCATCGATATCGAGGTGGATTTTGACGTTGTCTTTTGAGACCTCAATGACTTTCCCCTGCACCGATGCCCCTACGATGAGCGAATTGTGGAGCGGCTTTTGGCTCATTCCTTTTTTGGACGCGAGCAAATACTTGTGCTTCAGCAAGCCTTTCTTCATCTCGGTATGGGCCTCATACACATACAGGCTCTTCCCTTTGAAATCCACACCGTTGCCCAAATCGAGCACGCGATCCGTCTCTACCTCGTAAAAGATGTAGTCATTTTCGTCCACGCCCTTGACCCCGTTTTCCGAGGAATGGCGGTATTCATTCAAATTTTTGCGCACCCGATAGTGAAAATCGTCCAGCTTACCTTTCGAGGCACCCTCTGGCACACCAAAGCTGAACTTCGGCTTTTCAAAAACGGATGCTGGCATCAGTCCAGTCTGAAAACGCGAAGCAAGCCGCTTGAGAAATTGCCAATCCGTCTCCTGATACTGCATGGTAAAGGAACCAAGCTTCCCACCATTGGAGGCCATGTCCATAATGTCCATGCCTGGATATTCTCCTGCGATTGTTTTCAAAAGGGCACCGTAGGTCATGGCTTTGTTTTGGAATGAACGGCTCTTGCGCTTCACGTCGAGATTGTACGTAGGCGAGACAGCTTCGACGTACAAATAATAAACGTCTCGGACGGCTTTGATGCCTATCTCCAGAACGATCCCCGCAAAAAGCGGCGTGGCATTGCCGTCGTTATCCACCTGACTGATTTCGATCGGGGTCTGTGCTTCTGTCATTTCTACATAGCTGTCCTTCAATTCTTCTGGTACGATCCCCGTAAATGTCAGGCGAGCGTGCTCATTAATCTTTTTCGTAATCGTCAGTTCTACCAGATGCGTCAATTGATAAGGAGAGATTTGCAAATTGTTGTAGGCAATGACAGGAAGACTCATATTTTCCCTTCTCCCTTCCCATTTTCATCCGAATTGGTGGATACGAGCGTCAGGGAATCCATGATCCCCCAGCCTACTGGCTTCCAATCTGACAGCTCCTGCTCCGTGCAATTAAACGTGCAGAGAAGAGCGCGTCCCTGTAGGGAGACAAAGCTGATCAGGTTGTAAATGTCCGTATCCAATGCTGGTGCAACAAACTCGAAAAATCCAACACTGGCCCCGGCAATCTCACGTATTCCTTCCTCCTGCCAACGAGCGAGCGGCTGTGTTCTTCGCAAAACCTGCTTCATGACATCCATGAAGGCTTTCAACTGCGCAGGAGAATCGGTCAGCTTGCTCTCCGTATAAGTAAAAGCCAGGTTAATTGACGCTGTTTCGTTGGTAAAAATCAGGGAAGGCCTACGTTCTGATGGATACTTCAAAGCTGCTACTTCTGGACTCATGATGGAAAATGTCTTCGGGAGTCGAATCTGTACGAGATCGTCGAGGACGCGCTTGTCCTCCATGGGAATTCTCTCTTCACCGACTGTAATAAATGTTTTGTTCACTACATCCAGTCGATTTTTGCCCTTTGGACCAAAACGTATTGCTGCTGGCTGTGCATCCTCACCGGAAAGCTCATTCAACATGCCGATAATGCTTTCATCCATACGCGCCATTTCCATTCACCATCCTCTCGTTAATCAACAATAACCCGCTGACGCCCGCCTGTTTTCCACTCCGTTTTTGAGGACTTTCCGCCACTCTTGGCGTCATCCAATATGCGTGCGAGGTATTTGAGAATCTGCAGGTTCGTGTACTCGCGGTAACCAGTCCCCAGTCTGTTGCCTATATAATGAAGAATAAGCCCCCGCTCTACTCTGTCTGCATTCAAGCACTGCATGGCAAAGGCGAGATCATACGGGTGATTGGTCACAGTTTTCAGCATTTCATTCGCAAAATACCGCAGGATGTAGGGAGCAAGGGTTGGCTCGTTTCTCCCAGCATGTTCGACATGCACGATATTCCATGTATTGAATTCAGTCGCCATATCGGCTAAGTCTTGATAATCGCCGCGTAGCCTTGCCCCTTGCTTGAGCTTGAAGCGACCCAACTCCCTTTCATCCTGTCGTGACTCTATGTCCTGATCGAGAACATATGACGTCTCGTAAACGTAATAGTCGGTCAGCGAAGTCTCCTCTTGAAAGCGAATCTTGAGTACCGTCTCCATACCTGTGGCCTCATAAGGAACACGCTCTTCCCGTTCGAACAAGTAAATCCGCCCTTGATGCTTGACGATCCCTCTGCCGACAGTGAGGTGCCCTTCGCCGATCGTTACATCCACCCCGGAAACAATGCCGTCTGTATAATCCTGAAAGTATAAATCTACAAAATGTCGCGGGTAATCACGCAGATTTTCAAGCATCTCTCGCTTGAGAATTCGCCCTTTATGAAAATTGGGATAGAGATGGGAAAACACCGCTGTTCCCCCTTCCTGTTCATTTAAGCTGCCTGGTTATTTGCTCATTTCATCCCGTCAAAGAAATCCAGCTCGGACAAGTCACTCTCAAAAGCAAAGAAAACCTTTTTCCCCAAAGCAAGCTGTTCATTCAGACGAGCTACTGGCACGACATGGAATCCCCACTCGCTGCCACTCGCAAAAACGAAGTATTTCGACTCGCCATTTTGAATGGAGTCAGTCTCATCCTGCGGGATATGTGTACCGTACTTGCCCGCAATGTCCTCATACAGCACCGTCTTGTATTGAGCAGGATCATCCATGTACAAGTACCGCTGGCGCAGTTGGCCATCATTTTCCTTGAGATAAAATTCAACCTCACTCACGCCGTAGGGACGCGAGATAGAGCCATGCACGAGACTCAGCTTTTCCTGACTATGAATGAGTACCCTCTCTTGCTTGTTATGAGTGAAGGCAGTCACGGAATACGGGACGATCGGTGCATGATTCGTGATCTGCGCTTCGATGAAGCCTGCCTTTTTGGCACTTTGATAGCGCAGTGCTCCACGCAAGCAAGACAGCTTCAGGTCTGGAACCTTGCCCGCATCCTCCGACTTTTGCCGGAACTCGATACTGCGTCCAGGGACGAACTCTTTGAGTGCTTCACGGAAAACATCAATCCGGCACGACTGCCCAGTCAGCTTGATGATCGAGAAGTCAGCCAGCCTTCCCTGTTGGTAAAAATCGTCCAAGAAGTCTCGCAAAATCTCGTAAATATCCGCCTTGATCAGGTGATTGATCTCTTTGGCGTTGAAGACGACATCAGGAAAATCAAACACATCCCGGAAGCGACCATCTTCCCGTATCGACAACACCCATCGCTCGACTGCCGTCAGCTTTAGATCAGGCTCTTGACGATTTTCCGTATCGGATGTGAAGCGATTGCGCAGAATGCCGGTCTGGCGGAAAAATTCTTTTTTCATATGGTCAGCGAGGTCCCATAAAAAGTGAAAATTGTTGCGGACACGCTGATACTCGTCCCGGCTCTTGTTCTCGTATTCCTTGTAGCGAGTCGGCAAAATCGCCTCAGCTTCCCGATATCTCGCCTCGAAGCGTTCATAGATGGAGTCGACGCCGTATTCATCCACGTACCGGAAAATTTCCGATCCAGGGATGTCGATGATCTGGTCGATGTCGGTCACTTGCCGCCCTTTTCCGTAATAGTCCGCGAAGACGATTTTCATAAATTGCATGATGCGATACGTAATGTTATTGCCGCCAAAATTGGTGTCGCCGTTTTCATAGGTCGTATTGATATCGATACGGTAGGAGATATGTCCGTCCTCTATCCGGAAATGGCACGATGACAGATCCGTCGTTCCTCCGCCGCAATCGATGACGAGCGCTTGATACGTCTCCCCGTCCAGAAAGCTGTTTTTGTCAATTTGATCCGCAATCGTATTAAACAGGACGGCCATCCCTTCATCGAGGGCGTGCTCTGATTCGATGCGATACTCAGGCAAAATCTCGGTGAACATCTCAAGAAACTGCGTTTTCAGCTTGACTGGACTTGTGATATGCAGATGACGAAAGCGGCATTTGAACTGATGCTCGGCCATTTGAATAACGTGAAGAAGGTACTGACGCAGGATGTCGCTTCGTTTCACAGTCGCAGTATTTCCTTGACTGTCCATGACCTCTTCAATCTTTTGATAGCTGTTCACCCAGCGTTTGATGCCTTGAAACACCGTCGCGTTCGTGCTGTATCCGTTCTTTTTCATGTGCCGCAGTGCTTCATAACCGATGTGAAAGCGAACGTCATGCGGGGAGGAGCAATCCGCCACGCTGACAGCCGTCGGCAGCACCTCGATCCATTCCTCGTTTTTTTGCGTCGTATCGGGGAAAGAGACGTAATTGATCGCATTCAAGCGTATACGTCCATTCAACAAGTCGTTGCTAGAAGGGGAGCTCACATACTGATGATCGAGAAAAGCACCCGCTGTCGTCGAGGAGGTACCAAAATCAATCGCGAGAACGGCATCTGTTTCTTCCAATTCCCTGATCTCGAGGTCAGTTACCGGTACTTTGTAGTAGTGGAGATTGACAGGCGGCAACGGATGGTCCTGGTGATACGCCTTGTACAGATACTCCGAATCCTGCTTGCGGAAAAAGAGCAGGCTGTAGTTTTGATTGACGGTTTTTCTCAATGGAGCATCTTGGTGAGCGTGCAGCGTAAAATGCCCCGCTCTCCTATCGTCTTTGTCCTTGCGCAGATGCAGAATGCCGCATAGCTCCATATGGTCATTCACCAAAAGCACATTGGATTCGGACAAGCCTTGCGAGGATTCGACGCGATAGTTGTCCAGCCTGTCAATGGCGAGACCCATGTACAAGCACATCTTCGCTGGAATTTTGATCGCATCTACACCTGGCATCGGTGTGTTTAAATATTTGTGGAGTACGGCTTCGAGTCGTTCAACACCACCTGGAACAACACGCTCAATCAGGAGGTTTTCTTCTGCGCCACGAAAACGCAGAATCGTGTGCAGCAGTCCTTCCCGATCGAGATTGTTCACGACAGAGCGAACCAGCTTTTCCTTGTAGCAAATATTGCGGAGCTGAAAGGTCGTCATCTCCATCAGCTCGTCCCGTGTGTAGGTCGCTTCGCCTGAATGATTGCGTTGATTTCCATCCCCGCTGCCTTTTTGGAGATGAAGCTTATATGAATAGGTAGACATCCCAACTCTCCTCTCTCCCGACCTTTGTTGGGGTCAATCGGTCAAACCTCTAGTACAGTGCGACACTGTCTATTTGCATCGTTTCCTCGACATCCAAGATGCCGAAATGATTTCGCCAATAAATCTCTGTATGAAACCGAACCGGTAGAAAAATATCCTTGATTAAAGCGAGCTTGGCATGTGCAGTTTCACTCTCCGACTGCCCGACGTAAATCAGTAGCTCATCTTTTTCTTCGCAATTGGCGTAAATGGTAGAGTGAGAGAAAATTTTGCGCATCGTATCCTTGAGCAGGTACACCGCTTCTCCGGTCTCATACAAGCGCAAAATATTGCCTGCGATAATCTCTCGCTCCTCTTTGGTAAAAAGGCGGATATTTTCCTGTACCCGACTGCCGAACAGCCCCGCTTCCAAGTCGCGCAACACAAAGCGGATGTGGTATTCACGCTTGTTCATCCCTTGCGACAGATCAATCTCCGCCAGCAAATGGATGATGATATCAAACAAGGCATGCCGAAGCTCTGCATCATCCGAGTAATTGGCGTCAAAAAGGTCACGGAAAATATCGTCGAAGCGGTAGTACGGATTCACTTCTACTGTCTTGTCCACCGTTTTGGCGTTAATGGCCTCATGACTCAGCTCCATGTAGGGCGAATACACTTTGGCCGCTTTGAACTGGATGTCTTTTTTGGCGATCCCGGCGCGTTTTGCACGAATAACCAAATCCCAGATGTAATTCAAGCCCATTCTCCTTCACACTTGTATTCCGGAAAATACATCTGAACCTCGGACACGAGGAAGCTCATCATGTCTTGAAGAAGAAAGCTGTTCGCCCCACGTCTCCGAAAGCCGAGAGCCATGATCTTCTTATCGTTTTCTACCCGGACGTTATCGCTAATGAACGGATTCAAGCCGTACGTAGCAGGAGGCTGATTGTTTCTGTCCCGGATTTCTACATTCACGAGCTCCAACTGCTCAGCGGCCTCAAAGGAATGGACGATTCGGATAATCTCCCCTTTGGCTCGTACGGTCATTGCCTGCTTCCGGGCATAGCTCCCGATGAAGCTGTTTTTGCGTCGATTGGACACTAATTCGTAGTCGAGTCTTCCGATTCGGGTCGTGACAGGCTGCGTGATTTTGCATACGTTCCAAACTCCCGATTTCTCCTGAGGAGAGACAATCGTCAGCTCTTCCGGTGATCGCTTGATGTAGCGAATCAGCTCCTCATCTCCATCCACCAAATATCCGTGCTCACTGCCCGTCTTGCGTAACGACAGGACATGCTCGAAGTTCACCCGGTCAATGGCAGGTACGGGAAAGCCGACGTTTTTTAAAGCCAAACGCTCGATGTTCCACAACGGGATAACATCCAGCTTTTTGTAAGGCTCCCACTCATCGAGAGTAATCGACATTTCCAGTATCTCTTCGTCTTCTGTAAACGTGCCCTCACAGGCAACCAGTATGACATCGAAAAACTTGCTGGCGTAAGGGTGATTCACCGTTTTCCACGGCATTCCGTTCTTTTGAAACATGTTGTACAGCTTTTCCAGCTCATCCATATAGACACGACTTTGTTGAAGGCGCACTTCGATTGGATAGTGGTTGCCTGCCGTGTTCAGACGTCCCTTGAAGGTTCGCTTACTCATCATCAGCGCCTGAATCTTGTCGTACTCACACTCTAAAAAAATCGTCATCATGACCGCTTCTTCCTGGTTGCTGAGCTTGACCGCCAACTCTTTGCGATCACATATCTTCTTTTCCTCATCGCCAGGGATCATCGGGTACAAATACTCGTGGATCGGATCAAAGTCATCGCGATGACAGAGGGTCACGTAGATGTCATGCTTATCTTCCTTGTCCTCGATCTCGGTAAAAACACGCTCCTCCAGCTTTTTCTGCATCTCCTCCTGATACTCGACCAGGTTGAGGAAGACACCGTTCATGATCTGCTTGAGCAACCTGCGCTGCTCCAGCTCCTCCATTTTGTTCAAACGATCCAGTACGATCTCTTTCATGGCGTTTTCGCTGCCTCCTCCTGTGTCGGATTGGCTGTAGCTGGTGGATTAGCTTGTGGTGGCTGAACTGGCTGAGTCGCCGGAGCTGTCGTGGCTGGCGGAACTGCTTGATTGGTCGGCACTACTTGAGGCGCCGGAACTGGCTGATACGTTGGAGCCACCGGATTGACTGGGACTGACTGGTTAACCGGGGCCGCTTGGTTCACCGGTGCCGTCTGATTTACAGGAGCCGTCTGGTTACCTGGTGCGGTTTGATTAACCGGGGCCGTTTGATTCACCTGAGCTGCCGGTGGTTGACTCGCAGCACCCGTCCCTTGCACAGGCGGCTGACCTGCTGGCGCACCTGCCGAAGGCGGAGCAGCAGGAGGGTTCAGCTTCTCCTCTGCCTTTGTCACCTTGCGCTCCATCGCCAAAACTTTTTCCAGCACACCAATCTCCTGATAAATTTCCTGCGCCATCGTATACGATTGGATCGCTCCCTCGAAGTCTTGCGCCGCATAGCTCTCGTCGCCTTGCTTCTCCAGCTTGTCGCCGTCGAGCGTCTTCTTTTCCTTATCGATGCCGGTCTTTTTGGAAGCTACCTCGTCCAGCTTGGTGCGAAGCTCCTTTTCTCCTGTTACAAAAGACGTTTCCAATGCCAGCTTGCGAGCCTTTTGGTAATAGGCCTCCGCACCAGCGTAATCCTGCGCCTCAAACAAGAGATCGCCTTCCTTTTTCCACTGCATGACGAGCACATACGATTGCGTCTTTTCTTTTTTCTCCAAAATCTCCGGTTCGTTAAAATCATCGCGCCCTTTCATTTCTTTGAGCGCCTTGTCGTACTTATCCAATGCTTTGGCGTACTGCTCATCTTTTACAGCCGTATCCCCATCTACGATCAACTGAGTAATGCGAATTTTTTTCGCCAAGAGAGCGGCCTGAACTTTGTTTTTGACGATATTTGCAGCATTTCGGGCATCGCTGTACGCTTTGAGTGCCTTCGGATAATCGCCCTCCGCAATGAAAGCGTCTCCGGCTGTTTCATGCTCGAACATCCCTGTCGCAGCATCCGCGATGCGCTCTGCTTCCTTCATCTTGTACAGCAGAGCTCCGCCTCCAGCCAAGGCAAGCACGAGAAGGATGAGTGCCACCCGTTTGATAATCCGCCATTTTTTTTGCGGGTCTGTCTTGAAAATTTTGTTCGCAAAAATAGCGGCTGCCGTGTAGTTTTGAACGACATGCTCTTGCTTGCTCAAAAGCACGTCCTCCAGCGTATCGATCCATGCTTCAGGATCTGTCGCCTCTTGAAGCCCGTCCTGCATTTCGGCCGGATTTACCCTCTCCCACAGACCTGGTGTGGCAAGCAGAAAAACATCACCGTCATAGAGCGGGAGCTTCTTGGAGACAAACGGACGAAATTCATTGGGTGTCCCCAAATAGCTCAAGAGATTATGTCGCTCCTCGTGCTGATCAAGCGTGTCCTCTGCGATTTCCTCCCCATCTACCATTTGTTGGGCGAGACTCTGATCCTTGCTCTGCCATTGCAATCGGCCATTGCGAAACTGATACAGCCGGGTGTTACCAGCGACCCCGTACCTCACTCTGGCATAGTCCGTTACGATTACGGTCAAGCTCGCTTTTAGTCTGACGCGATGGCTCTCCGCTTGCAGGACACGATGGGCCTCCTGCAAATAGCGGCGAATGCGATAACGTGAAATGGACGGCTTCTGCAAAAAGTAGCCCAGAACGCTTTTCGCCGCCAACTCCGCGCTTTCTACTTCCTGATCATTGTCCAATCCGCGGGCGATTACCCAGCACGCGATATCATCCAGCTCGGCGTAGGCAAAGTAATCCTTGTTGCGAACGAAGCTGCCTGATTCGGATAGAAACCCGGTAATGAATTCACTGTTGTCCTTTCTCATTCGTACTACCCGCTCCCCCGTTACCAGCCTTTTTCCAGGATGAGAATGGTTGCGTTGTCCTGATTGGCTTTTTGCTTGCTTTCCACCGCTTCAATGATTTGGTCAGCCGCGTCATGGGCAGCGATATTTTGAAACAAAATCTGCTCCAGCTCCATCTCGGTTAACGTATCGTAGACACCGTCACTACACAGAATGACCTTGTCTCCCTTCTCAAGAGGAAACGGCTCACGGCCAATTTCGATATTTTGAAAACTCTCGTAGCCCAAGTAGTTGATCAGCTGTTTTTTCTGTGGATGCTCCAACGCCTCGTCCTTCGTAATCTCGCCGGACAGAAAACGCGCCTCCAGCACCGACTCATAAATGTCTTTTTGATTGATCGGGATGAATTCTCCATTCCGGAAAACGGTAATGATACTGTCTCCAACCGCTCCCCAATACAGCTTGTCCTCTACGATTACGCCAGCCACCAGTGTTGTCCCACCCCGACTTCCTCTCAGTGCCTGCAAAATCTCTGAATTGGCAAGAGAAGCAGCCCGTGAAAAGAAGAGGGATGTATGCTTCGGGTTGTCCAGCTTTGTAAACTCGCGGATAAATGTAGTCACGGCAAGCGTTGAAGCAAGTCTGCCGTTAGCCAGTCCACTGATTCCATCAGCCAAGACCGCAATCGTCCCATGAGATGATGTTGCTGTCGAAAAGTAATCATCCTGTTCTTCTCGTCTGCCGATCGTCTGGCCATTTCCGATCTGTATGACGGGATTCTTTTCTTGCCGGATCAAAGCTGCACGCAGACGAAACAAAAGAGTAATGGCAATGATCACGCCAAGGACGACCAGATACGGGATTGCGCCCTGTTGAAACATGCTCATCATTCCTTGCCTTTGTTGGAGTTGTCCCACTCGAAGTGAACACCGCACAGCGGGATGAAAATAAAGGTACTCTTTCCGAGCTGGAGTACATCGTACGCGGTTAGCTCGACTGGTGTATACACTGCTTCATTGTTATGATAGGCAAGCCCCGACGCATCGCCCGGGAGCAAGTAAAAGTTGCGTTTTTTCGGATCGTAGACAATCACCGCATGATTGCGACGAGAAATCGTGTTGTCTCCGACGATTCGGATATGCATATCTTCTGCACGACCAATGAAGTTTTTCTCCGCCATAATGCGGTAATCTTGACCTTGTTGCGGCCCCTCAATGCATACCAGCCATCCGGTAACAGGTTCGATCCCTTCCGTTTCCCCCAGGTACGGCATCGTCTTATCGTCGTCTGCCACTCTTGCTGGTGCTTTGTTGTCCGGCTTTGCCCCAGGCTCGACGACCATACTGCAATAAGGGCAGGTGCTTCCGTGTTTTCTGGTGCTAAACATGTGACCATTCGCGCATCTTGTCAAACTCATTCTTCTGCTCCCCCGTTTCGTTCCGTGCAAGGACGATATGTATGTGTGTAAAAGTGATGTTTACCCCGTTGTTATTTCAACAACAAGCGGGTATTGGCTATGTAAATGATGTCGCCAGCCTTCACTTTATGCGGCTGTTCAATCTCCAGCTTGCTCTTGTCACGTTTGTTCGGCTGCTTGATACCTGTGCCGTTTTTGGAATGAATATCCTCGATGAACCAGTCCCCAGACGCTTGATTCAGAACCGCATGCTGCTTGCTGATCAAGGCAGCATATTCCGCGTCGGCCAAGTCGATGTCGACCTCGTTTTGCGCGGAGCTTTTCCCGATCAAAAGGGATGTCTCCCCTTGGATGAACCACTCCTTCACGCTCTCTCCCTCTTCATCTAACAGAACCAGTTTGGTGACGCCATCCTCTTTCTTTGGCTCCGGTTCGTCGGGGCTTCCGAATCTGACGATAATGACCCCGAACAAAAAGAGTCCGAAGGCAATTCCCGTAATAATTTTCAGAGTGTTGCTGTCCGTATAACCAAAGACATAAATGAGTGCACTAATCACAAGAATGGAAATCAGCAGCTCTATGAGCTTCACTCTGATGGACTTTTGGTACCCTTTTTTCTTCGCCACGTCTTAACCCCCAATCAACTACCTATGTATGCTCGTGATCAAAAGATGAATTTTTAAACTCCTTTTTAAGAAAAATGCTCCGAGCTTTGGGCGAATGGTGTATGTATAGACATCCATCCAAAGACAGGAGCAGGTTGCAACTACCTCTATGTCATGAAAGAGCTGTCATCCAAGCCCGATTTTTCCCTCTTATTTTTTCTTCATGCGGAAAAACTGTTCAAACATATCCGTCGTATCCAGTGGATTTTTCTTGTCGGATTTCATGGTGTTTGGATTAATCTCGCCTGTCTTCGGATGAAAACCAAAAAATCGTTCAAAGGTGCTCCCCAAATCTTCGAAGTTCACACCCGTTGCAGTCTGTGCTTGCTGTTTGCTTTGCCCTTGTTTTGTGCTGCCTGTATGACTAGTCTGTTGTTGCTTCTTCTGCTGAAAAGCTTCGTAACGCGCGTCGTACGCCTCGCGCAAGGCAGGGTCCTGCAATGTCTGATAGGCCTCGGTAATTTCTTTAAAGATTCGCTCTGACTCACTGCTCCCGGCATTGACATCCGGATGATGCTGCTTTGCCAGTTGACGGTATGCTTTTTTGATGTCATTCGTGGAAGCTTGTTTGGTTAGCCCCAGAATCTCGTAATAATTTTTCATGCATGCACCCTCTGTCTGGCAATGATTTTGGTTATTTTGTAGAGCCGTACCTCGAACACGGCTTTCGAGATACGGCTCTTCCTACCTTACTTCATGCAAAACCTAAACAGCGTAGCCGCCTTCGATTTTGGTGAGTTCGGTTTTGTCTTTCTTTTGCTTGATGAAGATGCTGAATGTTCCTACACCCTCGGTATCACCAAAGCTCTCGTTGTAATCCACTACGAATGCGTTCGGGAAGTAGATTTTGCGGATCACTTGATCAGCAGCGATTACTTCCAGTGTTACTTTTCGGTAGCAATCCGCTTTTTCTGCTGGTACCAAAGACCAGAGAGCCAGCTTCATGGTGTCATCCGCACTGTCACCATCTGTTGCAGTGATGATTTTGCCAGTCAGTTTCAGTGTTGCACCCACATCTGTGGAACGCGCGTTGGAATCGTCTGGCGTGTCAGTGTCGTACTTTACTGTCTGAATGTTGTCCATGCCCAGCTCAATTGTTTCAGAACCTTCTACTTTGAGTCGAAAACCCATGAATAAAACCTCCTTGGAATGAAATCTTGCTCTCGAATTACCTGATTGGCTTCGAGGCTTATGTGTAAGGGTGCGTTTTGGGAAACACACCTCTAACCACCTGCGTAATGTGTCAAAAAGTTTCATAAACAGCTCTCCAGGGGATCAATGCTATGCTTTGACCGGAGTCGTTCCTTTGGTGATGGTGACCTCCAGGTTTTTCACATTGCCGTTGAACACCAGATCGATATGGCACAGATTGCTCTTGTCATCGATGATGTAGCTCATGTCATCTCCATCGTGAATGATGGAGTTCACGAAGCCGCGTGTGCCCAGCCATTTGCTTTTTTGGCTGCTCGGATTGTTACTGAAGAACTTCACGATGTTGTCGTGTTTGAAATCACCCGTCTGGAAGCGGAGAATCCGCTCGATATAGGTGCTGACCAGTGTTTTGTAGATGGAATCAAAGCCGTCCTCTGCCATAGCGAGGCTGCGTGCCTTGTACACTGTAATGCGCTTGATATCTTTGCCTTGGATTTGTGCATTTTCCGAAGAGAAGACGAATCCAAAGTTTTTGCGGTTGATGGAGTCTTTGATGTTGTTGGTAAAGCCAGAGATTTCTTTGGCCATTGTGGTGACAGCGCGGAGTCCATTTTCACCTGCTTCGATGTCAAAGCGCACACCTGGATATTCGCGGCTAACCACTTTGAATGTCTCGCGCAAGTACTCTGGACACTGGTACGCTGCCACGATACCAGCAGCTACATAGCTGGCACCGACATAAACACCCTCGATCCACAGCTTCAGGATGTCTTCTTTTTCCTGGGACAGCTTCACGCCGTCTTCGGTTTGCAGCATTCTGCTATCGATGACAACTCCTGATTTATCTTTCGGAATAATCGTGAAGTTCGGAATGCACGGGATAGCGAATTCACTGAATTCTTTGCGCACCAGGATTCCGCACTTGTCGATGTATTTATCAATGCCCGCTGTCGCCATGCTGTTGAAGGTCGTTTCTTCACCTGTACTGAAGCTGAAGAACACTTGTACCTTGAAGTCCTTGACGACTTGGAGCAGCATGGTGAGCGATTCCATCGTATTGCCGTCCTGCTTGACGACTTTTTCGTTCCCACGGAAACGCTCGCGAGTCACTTGTGCTTTTCCGGCGGAATCCATATCAACCGATGGAACGATTCCGAACCAGATTGTATCCGTGAAATCGTTTTTCGCGTTAACCGTGTTCAGGTAAGTCTCCAGACGTGGAATGTTGCTGGACTTCACGAGCATGTCGAGCTTCGTATTCGTGATCAGCATCGCTGGCTGCATGCCTTTGTTCTTGGTCACGTACTGATCGAAGAACATCTTCACGCCCAAAATCTTCTCAACCAAAGGCTTCACTGTTTTTACGAAGTCGTCCTTGGCGTTTTTGTAAAACTCCAGATACGTATTGTAGTTCTGTACTTCTGTCTCAATGTTGACTTCGGTATGTACCGTCGGCAGCGGGCAGAAGGTGCGCACCACGAGATCTTTTACATAGGAGGATGGCGTCTCTGTAATCGACTCGTAATCCTCTTCGAAAACGTTCATAAGTCCGTTTCCGCTGTTTTCATCGAGAACCATCAGCTCGCGGCTGTCACTCTTCGGTGCCTCGATGATCTTCAGTTCTCCGTCTTCCCCAATCGTCAGCATCCCGATCTGAATCGCTTCTGATTGGTTCTCTTCTTGTGCGCCGCCCAAGAGCAGGCGTGTTTTGATATCTTCAATCGCCAGCGGCAGCATTGCCATGACGTTGTTGTAGTTTTTGCTGGCATCCTCGAACATCGTGTTCAGCTTGTCACCGAGATCGAGCTTCTTCGGATCGCCATCATCGAGTTTTTCGTAATGGCCGTACAAGTAGTGAATCTCTTTGCGCACCTGACGGATGTCATCCATCACTTTTTTCGGGGAAATCATATCGAGCAAATTCTCGAATTTGAAATCCACATTGGTGATTCCTTGGCTGCGCTTCGTATCAATCAGGGTAAAGAGCATTTTCAAGAAGTCGTTGCTCTGATCGATCTTGATCTCGGAAATCGCATCCTCTGCAATTCCATCAGGCTTTTTCAAGGTGTACATCACTTTTTGGTTTGCTGCATTGTAGAACGAATACACACTCGGGGAGAACTTGTCCAAAAACTCATCGAAGCTGCGCACGAGGAGATGCTCGTTGATCTCCTTGATTTTGTCATCGCTGAGACTGTCGATGCCTTTTACATCTCCAACAATGGTGATGAGGTCCAATTTTTCCGGGTTGATCTCTTCGAACAGCATGGTTCGGTTGGTCTGGTTAATAATGTCCATAAATGGCCCCTTTCTGTTGTCTGCATAACCACTTAGTCCTACTTGATAAATGATGAGTCCTACTGCACGAATAAAGATACAAATCGTGACATTTATACCAAAAACAAACAAAAAATCTTGCCTCTAAATTAAACTTTGCCCGCATTATTTGTCAACATTCCGCCGATTGTGACAAATTTCCTATACCTCTGCGACCATTCTCAGTATTTAGACCCATTTTATTCCACAAATCTTCCTTTTCTTGGATTCCCGTTTTATGCTGAAGACACCGAGTCTCCTTTCCTAGGTCTTCGGAAAAGTAGGGGTAAGCCTCGCCTTGTCCCCTCTCTTGCTAGGAAAGAAGCACAAGGACTGATAGATAATTCTCCCTAGTTGCCGCTGGGGAGAATTATGCATTCACCTCATATTTACAAAAATGGGTGTTATTAACTTTTATATACATCGGCAATAGGAAACCGATCTTTTATACGAACAAACATTTATAGGTAAATCGTCCCATTTTAGTAAGTCATGAACTTTTTAAAATTTTTTTCAGAAAAAAGGTGAATGTATGTACAAAAATCGTCAGTCAACCCTCTCTCTGCCGCCACTTTTTCGAATGGTGGTCATCGGACTGCTTCTCCCCATGCTCTTCTTGTCCGCCCCTCTTACTGCGGGGGCAAATGGAACAGTAGATGCAGGAGTAGACGCGGTCTTTGTCGTTGATACGAGTAATTCCATGAACAAAACGGACCCCGGCAAAACAGCCGCAGAGGTCATGAGTATGTTCATTGATATGAGCGAGGCCACGCGTACCCGCATTGGCTTTGTCGCCTATAATGATCGGATTGTACAAGCTCAGTCTCCTGCGAGCATGGCCGAAGCAAGAAATCGGGAACAGCTCAAGCGAACCATTCAAGGGTTGCGTTACTCCGGGTATTCGGATTTGGGGCTCGGTTTGCGCAGAGGGGCAGAGATGATAGAAAAAGCAAAGGACCCGGCTCGCAAGCCATTTTTGATCCTTCTCTCAGACGGGGGAACAGATTTGCGACAAAATGCGGGTGGCAGGAGTGTGGCAGCATCCAACAAGGATGCGGAAACAGCTATCTCGAAAGCAAAAGCGCAAGGCTATCCGATCTATACGATTGGCCTCAATAGCGATGGCTCCGTCCAAAAGGATCAATTGAAAAAAATCGCAGAGGCAACAGGCGGAACTTCCTTTGTCACACAGAGTACGGATGACCTGCCCGAAATCTTCAATCAGATTTTTGCCAAGCATATTCAATCGCAGCTCGTGTCGGTGGCAGCCATGACAGCTACCGGGGGGTTGCAGGAAGTGACCGTGACCATTCCTAACTCCAGCATGCAGGAAGCGAACATCATCCTGTTGTCCAACAATCCGCTGCTGGAATCGCAAGTGTACTATCAATCGCAAAATGTTCATTTTATGAAATCGAAAAAATACTCGCTGATGAAAATCGAAAAGCCGAAGAAGGGCAACTATCTCGTTAAATTTAGGGGCAAACCCGGGGATTTGGTGAAAATCAATTTACTGGGGAATTACAGCTTGATGGCGGGTGTAGAGGTCAAGCCTGAACCTGTTATCAAGGGGAATCCTGCTACGTTTACTACCTATCTCCACCATCTGGAGGGGGGCAAACGACTGGATGACAAGGATGTGTACGCATCCATGCAAGCAGAACTGATCGTAAACGATCTCGCGGGGAAAAAAGAAGAAAAGGTCCCGATGAAGAATCTTGGTGATAGCTTTACGGTCGACTACGTCTTCCCTCACACAGGCAAGTACGAGTGGAAAATCTTTATGAGCGGCCCGGACTTTTATCGGGAGACGGCTTCGAGCGTTTTTGATATGACGAATATCGCGCCAGTTGCTGCCTCGGTCAATACCTTGACAATCGAGAAGGAAAACGGCGAGCAGGCTATCGATTTGAGTTCGTTCTTCACAGATGCCAATAACGACAAGCTGACCTATACCATAGTCACCGCTGATCCAGACGAACGATTTGTTGCTACGATCCAAGACGCGGCTCTGAAGCTGTCACCAGAGAAAAGTGGCACATCAGAAATCACCATTACCGCCACGGATGCGGAAGGAGCAAGCGTCACAGGCCCGCTCGTCATTACCGTGCATTCGGTATGGGATCGCTACATCACCATCAGCATAATTGTGTTACTCGTAGCAGCGATCGGCTACGGTGTTTACCTGCTTACACGTCCCAAACCAGCCTTTGTAGGTCGTCTGGAGGGGTATTTCCTGCACACGGCAAGCGGTCACGACATACCAGTCAAGTTTTGGCCTCTCGCCTCCTTTGGCAAGAAACAGCGAATCACGTTGCAGGAGCTGTTTACCAGCTTGGATGTGAATGAGCATTTGCCCGAAGCGCAGAAGATTTACTTCCAGCCTGGAAAAAATCAGACGCTACTCTTGGTCAACCATAGTCACTGCACAGTTGAGCGGGGCAAGGAAACCATGCCCCGACATAAAAAGCTCGTCCTCCAATACAACGACAAGGTGTATGTGACCTTCGAGGATCGGATGACGGAGATCGAAATTCGCTTTAAGAAATCGTCTAATGAGGAAGCTTCCTAAGAGAGAAGCGCGTCTTTCCCTTCCAAATCAGATGCTCTGCACGAATTGCTGTCGCAAACAGCTTGAGTGTGGGGCATCTTTTTTTCGAGTCGACAGCCAATCCCCACATGATGACATTCGCCAGCAGCAGCGGAACCTCAGGGTTGATCGTTCGAAGTGATGGCAAGCGATCCTCAATGACTCTTGCCGCCACATCAACGGGACGCTCTTTCGTCAAACAGTAATACAGCGTGGCAGCCAGGCTGTAAATATCCGAGATGACTCCTTGCTTGGATTGACCCGAGTAAAACTCAAGCGGTGAATACCCTTCTGTCGTCACAATCGGCTTGGGTTCATCACTCACAAAATAAATCGCCGAGCCAAAATCAATCAGCACAGGCTGGCCAGCTTCGGTAACCAGGATGTTTTGGGGCTTGATATCGCGATGAATGATGCCTTTTTTGTGCAAATAGTCTAATCCGTCAAATATCGGAAGTACCGTCTCATGCAAAAATGCTCCCAGATCAAGCTCTGCTTGTGCTAATACATACGCATCCAGCGTCTTCCCTTTGCAATAGTCCACGACGAGATAACCTGTGCCATTTTCGGCAAAATGATCGATGTATCCGATGATATTTTCATGATTCAGTTCTTTGTGTAGGGACGCCTCTTGCCAAAAGCCGTCTAGCAGCATGTCGAATTTGGTTTTTAACGATGGTCTGCGACAAATGACCTTCACGTGATCCAAATCTCGCATCGCCAATGCTTGAGGGAAAAACTCTTTGAGAATGAGTGTCCGCTTGCTTTTCATATGGTAGACCACATACACATTCGACAGCTCACTTGTGGAAATGATCTTTTTGATCCGATAAGCTTTTTGCAGGATCGTGCCTTTTTTCAGACCTCTTTCCCGTTCTACCTGTCCCATGTCATGGCCTCCCCTATCTTTCCTCTCAAAAAATGATAACGAATGATGGGGGATTATGGCAATATAAAGAAAAAGGATGAGAGGGTAATGATTGATCATGGCACATTTGGAATCGTTGTTGCACGTACAAGTTCCCGTGAAAAATTTGGATGAGGCCATTGTCTGGTACTGCAATCACCTTGGCTTTTCCTTACAGGCGCGGTATCGTACTTCCGCTTTTCTTGCCCTGTCTGCCGGACCCACCTTGATGATATGGGAAACGGATGAAGAGACGACCACAACCTTTACCGTTGATCATCAACCCATGCCCGTCTTTTTGTACACTACTTCCGATGTGCATGCACTCCATGATTATTTGCAGGCCCATGAAGTCTCGATTACCCACTACCAAAACGATGGCTTCGGATGGGTGCTCAAGTTTTTTGACCCGAGCGGAAACATGTGGGGCGTCATTCAGAAGAACAACTAGTCAGTTGGATATGGAAAACAAGAGATCGCACCCTATTCAAATCATAACTTGGGAAGACTTTTCACAGCTTTTTCTTTGCTGTTGCCGCTGCTCCCATAAGTACTGGCCGCGTTGATAAAACGGAAGCGCGATAAAGGTCAACAGCATAAGGATTGCGAAAATGAGCGGCCCTTGTCCAAAGCCGAGTACCTGGAGCAACACCCCGCCGATCCAGGCACACACACTCTGTCCCAGGAAGGCTAAACCGCTGGCTCCGTAATACGCTCCACGTAAATGCTGGGGAGCGATCTCCCCGATCAGGATATCTCCGACGACAAAGCACAAGATTTCGCCGATCGTAAATACCACCATCGACACGGACAGCCAAAACAAATTCGCAAATAGCCCGAAACCGAACAGCCCTAATCCAAACAAGAGACAACCCAGCTTCAACGCGGTCATCGATGAGTACCGCTTCATAAACTTGGCGAGCGGATATTGAAGCGCTAAAACCGAGATGGTATTCACTACAAATAAAAAGGAATACGCCTCTATGCGATCATGCCCAATGTACAGGGAGAGTGTCGTGTCCAGATGAGAGTAGGCTCCAGCAACGAACAAATTCCCGAGCAACAAGTAAAGAAATACTTTGTCTGTAAAAACAATGCGTGCCATCTGATTCATAGTGACCGGATCAGCAGCCACGTCCTTCTTCAATTGTTCCTTGAACATGACCATAAACACCACCAACACAACTGCGTACACAGCAAAAATGATGGCTGTGACGAGGAACGGTAACAAGGACGTACTCCCTGCGCCCAATTGCAAGCCGATTAACGGACCGATTGCTCCGCCCAGGTTGATCGCAAAATACCTGGCGTTAAAAACCGCTGCCCGCTGATCATCAGACGTGACATCCGCCAGCAGGGCGCGTGCTGTGGGCTCAAATACGTTTCGAAAAAGACCGTTACAGGCACTTAAAACAAAGAACATCCACGTCTCCGTCGCAAAAACGTACCCGATCAAGACGATGCTCCACGCTCCCATCGCAGTAATCATCACAGGATATCTGCCCAATCGGTCTGACAGTGCTCCCCCAGCAAAGCTGCTAATCGTCCCAACCAGCAAGCTGAGTGCGAGGATCGAGCCAACGATCGCTGGATCAATTCCTTTTACTTTTCCTAAATAAATGCCCAAAAACGGAAGCGTCATAAAAAATCCTGTGCGTGACAAAAATGTTCCGATAATAACTCCCCATGCTACTGGATGAAATCTCATTCTCCCCATCTCTCTTTCCCATTCCCGTTTGTTATCTCTCGTGTTATCTTCAGTATATGGAACTAGAAAAAGGGGAAAAAGGGTTCGATTTGATTGAATCCGATCACCTTTTCGAGCATGCATTTTTATCTGAGAAATGAGGGCCTGCATGGTTACCGTTCTGCATTTTTTAGAGCTTCGTTCGTTTTTTCATCAAGAAGAAATCGGGAAACCATTCCCTGTCACTATCGAAAAGCTGGCTGGGATTTGGCACTGTACGCCTCGCTACGCCAAGCTGATTGTCCGTAAGCTAGTCGAGCTGGGGTGGGCCGAATGGAAGGCGGGACGCGGGCGAGGGAATGTCTCGGTCATGACGCTCCATTCTGATTCCGATGAAATTCTTCTGGCCGAGGTCAAGCTGCAAATAGACAAGGGCGACATCAAAGAAGCAATGGAGCTCATGAATCGCTACGGCAAAACAGCCGTCAAAGACCAGATCATGGATTGGCTCTCGGAAGGAATGGGCTTCTCCAGCGACTCTGTATCGAACCGTTCCCAAGATATCCTGCGCTTTCCCGTTTACCGCAGGATTGTGACGCTGGACCCTGGTCTGGTTTACTACCACTTCGATGCACATCTCGCGGGCCAAATTTTTAATACGCTCGTTCTTTACGATCTGAATAGTCGTTCGATTTTACCTTCCATCGCCCACTCTTGGGAAAGCAGTCCAGATGCCACGGCATGGACCTTTTATTTGAAAAAAAACGTGCTGTTTCATCACGGACGGGAACTATCTGCTCATGACGTCGTTTTTTCCCTGAATCGGCTTCGCTTGCATCCAGACACGTATGAAGCAAGCTGGATGTTTCGTGACATAGATCAGCTTATAGCCATTGACGACAGAACTGTGCGTATCCTGCTGAAAGAACCGAATTACTTGCTTCTGAGGCTGTTGGCGACGATACCCGCAAGCATTGTTCCAGAAGAAATCGTTCGGCAGGATGAGAAAGGCTTTGGAGAAAAGCCAATTGGAACAGGACCCTTTCAACTGGTCCGACTTAACGAGGGGATCTGTATTCTAGAGGCATTTCCTGCTCATTTTCTGGGGAGACCGCAGTTGGATCGTGTGGAAATTTTGATCTTTCCCGAGTTGGACATGGGGTGCCTAAAAGAACCAAATTGGGCCTCTGTAATGGTGTCGCACGGTGTCCAGTCGAAAGCACTAGCATTGAAGGAAGCCGTCATTCAGGATGGTCAGGACTGGTGCGATACGGAGGCGTTTTTTTCGTGCTGTAATTTGCTTGTTTTTAACCAGTGGAAGAGCGGTCCACACAATCATTTCAAATTCCGTCAGGCGCTTGATAAGCTGATTGATCGCGATCAAATGATTGCCGATTTGGGCGGTGATCGCATCTATCCGGCAAAAGGCTTCCGCACGTATCACCCTGTTTTAAGGGAGGTAAGAGCGAAAGAGAACGAGCAGCCCTGCCATGCCGAAATCATGTCCCTGCTACAGGAAAGCAACTATCAGGGAGAGACATTGCGTCTCGTGACAACAGCCTACCATGAAGAAGATGCGCTATGGATTCAACAACGATGCCGTGAGTATGGCATTCATCTGGAAGTCGCTGTGAGAGAACCATGGGAATTTTCGAATCGCGACTGTTTGCCCGAACATGACTGCCAGTTGTACGGCAATGTGTTTAGCAGCGATCAAATTAGCGAGCTGGAGATGTATTTGCAAAGAAATTACTTTCTCCCCGCATTTGATGAATCGTTGGCTTTGGCTATCAACAAGGAGCTTTGCTTGACGTTTCAGGAGCCAGACAGGCTTGCGCGAGAGCACCATCTCGCCAGGATTGAGGCCATGATTAAAGAAAACTATGCTGTTTTGTATCTGGTTCAGAAAAAGACCCTTACGTCGTTCCACAAGTCTCTACGAGGCGTGTCGATCAATTCGTCGGGCTGGCTGGACTTTCATAAGATCTGGTTTCAACCGGATGCGTTGCAGCAGCAGTTGTGAAAAGGAGCTGTGGAGGGGGAAGAAGTGCATTTCCAGTCTGCGCTTCGGCCTCCGCCCCGCAAGAGGGATTGACTGTCCGCTTCGGAAAAAATGGCGGGAGCGCTTCAAACGTAGAAGTTTCGAGGAAGTAGCCCATGGGTGAAGCTGAAATTCCCCGCCATTTTTTCCTACGCTGGGGCGGGCTCCAGAGGCGCTTGGACTGGAAATGCACTTCTTCCTACGCAGCTTTTGTAAAAAAGGTGATGCTAGAAGCCATTCTTCGAAGGATTGAGTTGACCTCTAAAAATGGGGTAAAACCAGGAAGGAAACGAAAGCTGTACGGAAGTCCGGTCACATGTTTGGAAGGAGACCGCCCGAACGAAGTGAGGATACAGGCGACTGGAAAACATGTGACCGGGCTTCACCCCGACCACAACCGTCCGGGGACTGCTTTTTTATTTAGAAACTATTTTGACTGGTGATAGACTTCTTTACCCGCAACAAACGTCATGGTCACGTCAAATTGTGAATTCAATACCGTAATATCCGCATCATACCCTGCCGTCAGACGTCCTTTTCGCTCACCGATGCCAAGGATGCTTGCTGGTGTCAGGGAAGCCATTTCCACTGCATCTGGCACAGAGACACCACTCAGCGTCACCATATTGCCGACCGCCCGATTCAGCGTCAAAATGCTTCCGGCAAGCGTCCCATCAGCGAGCTTCGCCTGATTGTCTTGAACGTGAACCTCTTGTCCACCGAGGTCGTACGTCCCTTCGCCCATCGCGGCTGCCCGCATGGAATCGCTGACGAGGGCGAGACGTTCTGCCGTTTTGACCCGATACAAAATCTTCATGACTGCTGGATGCACATGGATGCCATCTGCGATCAGCTCTGTGCTCAACTGCTCATGATACATCGCGGCGCCCACTACGCCCGGCTCCCGATGATGCAGCCCTGTCATGGCATTAAAGCAATGGGTAAAATGGCGTACGCCCGCATCTACCGCTTCCGTCGCTTGAGCGAACGTAGCGCCTGTATGTCCAGCAGACACGATGACATCGCGTTCTTTTAACCAGGCAATCGCTTCAAGTGCTTCCGGTTGTTCAGGCGCAATCGTCACGACCTTGATCAGACCTTCTGATAGTCCGTAAAGCTTTTGCACTGCATCGAGCTTGGGTATCGCGATGTTTTCTTCTTTTTGCGCTCCCTTATAACGAGGATTGATCCACGGACCTTCCAGATGGATACCGATCGCTTGTGCCCCCGGAAGTCCTTCCCTGCTGTTCTGCGCGATGTTTACCAGCACCTTCTCCAATTGATCATAAGGAGCCGTCATCGTCGTCGCCAAAAACGACGTCACCCCATGCCGCGCGAGTGCAGTCGAGATGGCCTGAAGTGATTCCGGCGTCCCGTCCATCGTGTCGTATCCGTCAATCCCATGCATGTGCATATCGACGAAGCCAGGGCAAATCCAGCCATCCTCTACTGTCACCACATGATCTGGCAAAGCTTTTCCATACGCATCGGCCTTGCCAGCATAGGAGATCGTTCCATTTCCCACGACGACGAGACCATTATGCATTTCCTGTCCATCTGCGACAAGGTTACCCTTGAGAGCGTATTCCTGATTCAATTTGATTTCCTCCGTCTTTCGCGTGGCTTTCTTTGCGCGTTTTTATTCTACTGAGGTTGCCCCAGATTGCTGCAAATCCTCGTCGTCTCCGCTGCCAGCTTTTCAACCAGCTCACCCGCGCTAATTTCTTGGCTGAGTGGAGCTGCCTGCCCCGCCCACATCGACATGTATGCACTTTGCTGCTGCTTACCTGCAGCGGCTCGAATGTCTTTGGTCAGGGCATTTTGTACCGGATAGGTCGGAATCTCAGGATCAAGCGGGGCGAGTGTTGTCATAAACTCATTTTGAATGCCCCTTGCCCATTTTCCAGAGAAAGCACGTGTCATCACGATGGACTCTTCTCTCGTCTCCAAAATGGCTTTCTTGTGCAGGGCATGTGCTCCGCTCTCCTTGCAGGTCAGAAAAGCCGTTCCGAGCTGAGCCGCCTGTGCCCCTAGCGCGAGTGCTGCTGCGATCCCTCGCCCATCCATGATCCCTCCAGCCGCGATTACGGGAATCTTGACCCGATCCACGATTTGCGGGACGAGCGCCATTGTTCCAATCATATTGCTTGGTGAATCCGGCAAAAAGGACCCTCGGTGCCCGCCTGCTTCGCTGCCTTGGGCGACAATCATATCGACTCCGCTCACTTCCAATGCAATCGCTTCGCGAACGGTTGTCGCTGTTCCGATGACAGTGATTCCCCGCTGTTTCAACTCTGCCATCAAGCGATGATCCAGAACACCAAAGGTAAAGCTGAAAACAGCGGGCTGTTCCTCCAAGACGACAGCCATCTGCTCAGCAAACGGCTCTGTAAATTGCGTCACCTGCGGATTATGCGGGATGCCCAATCGATCTCGCACATCATTCATGGCCTGGGCAACGCCTTCTGCGATCGGCTGATCGGCATCGAAATCTTCGGGAATAAACAAATTCACGCCAAACGGTTTGTCCGTTAACGCCCGAATGGACTTAATCGCCCCACGAATCTGCTCAGGAGACATATATGCGGCACCGAGCGTTCCGAGTCCCCCCGCTTCTGAGACAGCGGCTACCAGGGCAGGTGTGGTCGCTCCCCCTGCCATTGGCGCCTGAATAATCGGCCATTTCAAATGGAAACGCGAAGTGATAGGATTGTTTGTCCACATGGTTTTTCTCACTCCTCTATATTGGTTTACTTAGTTGATTGGTCGTCGCTTCGAATCCATTCAAGAAACTGAGCCAACACCCGGGCGGTTAACCCCCAGATGACACGCCCGTCCACCTCGTAAAACAAATGCTCAACCGTCCCTTTTCGCCACGGATATCGCTTGCCACCCGGGATCAGATGATAGGGAAAATCCTCTTCGGGCTCGGTCATGACAGAGGAAAGATACTTCGCTGGCTGCGTTGCCAACAGACGATCAAGTGGAAGGATAAAGACCTCTCCGACCTCGTCTGGATTCGGCTTCATATCAGGAATTCCTTCCACGTATCCAATAAAAGGCGTAATGATAGAGGAGCCTGGCCCAATCACCTGATCGAGCTCGCCTACATAATGAATCTGCTCAAGTGGAATACCCAGCTCCTCGCTTGTTTCCCGAGCAGCCGTCGCCCAACGAGATTCGTCGCTCTTCTCAGCTCGCCCGCCCGGAAAACATACCTCATTAGCCTGTCGCCGCATGGTACTGGCTCTTTTTTCAAATAAAATGCCTAGCTGGTTATCAGCCATGTTGACGAGCGGGAGCAAGACACTGTATGCGCCGATCGTCCCTCGTTCACGTTCTTGCAATCTCTTGGAAATCTCCTTGATAGCAGGAGCAAGGGAAGCCGCCCCTGATTCTAGTGGTAGGTACTGGGAAACCTCGATCAAATTATGGTCCGGATCACGGAAATACACCGAACGAATCGGCCCAATGGCGCCTGTTTTTGGAACAGGTCCTTCCACCAAATGGACGCCGCATGCATGAATATGCTGAATGACTTGCTCCAGTGAAAGCGATGTGACAAGACAAAGATCAGCGGAGCCTGCGACTGGATGCATCGCTTTTGGCTCCCATTCTTGTCCGAGTTGATGCAAATTGATTTTTTGCTGGCCGAAGTGCAGAGCCTTCCTGCCGTCGCCAAAGGTTACAACCTTCATTCCCAGGACTTTTTCATAAAAGTGACAGGTTGCTTCGATGTCTTTTACCGTCAAAACCACGTGGTCTAATCGATCGATCATATGCCTTTACTCCTTCTCGTCCCGATACATGCTCATGCTGTTATTATAGCAAACACAAGGCGGTTGCTTCTTCTCCCCATTGTCCTCCAACATTTCCCTCTTTTCAATTCCCAAATTGCCTCATCCCCACTTCTCCCTATACAAAAACGAGCGTCTTCCTCGTACCTAGACGGGAAAACGCTCGCAAAATCCACAACTTGCAAAAACTATGCTTTTGAACGTGCCAGCAAGTACAAGAAATACGGAGCACCGATAACGGCTACCACGATACCAGTCGGAATCTCTGACGGCTGCATGATCCAGCGTCCGATAGTATCAGCCACGATGACCAATAGCGCACCCGTCAGCGCTGATGTAGGCAAAAGCATCTCATGCTTTGGCCCCACTAGTCTGCGGGCCAAATGCGGACCGATCAACCCGACAAAACCGATGCCTCCGCTCACTGCCACGCAGGCAGCGGCAAGCCCGACTGCGGCAGCCAGCAGCTTCAATTGCTCTTTGGCAACGGGTGCACCCAAGCCTTTCGCCAACTCTTCTCCCAAATTGAGCACGTTCATAACACGTGCTTTGTAAAAAACATAGGGGATTAAAATGGCGATCCAAGGCAGCAACGAAAGAACGAACTTCCAGTTGGTCCCCCAAATACTACCCGCGAGCCAAGTCGCCACAAACTGGTACTTGTCCGGACTCAGCTTCAGCGTCAAGACGATCATCGCAGCACTCATCCCAGCCGCCACGGCAATCCCCGTTAATACGATACGGGTTGGAGACAATCCCTTATGCCTTTTATAGGACAATGCGAAGATCAGCGCTGCTGTCACGCTGGCTCCAATCAACGCCAACACTGGCAGCAAAAAAACAGGTGCCGCAGACGTTGATGGATAAAACGAAATGAACAACATCACCATCAAGCCAGCACCAGCGTTGATCCCTAAAATACCAGGTTCGGCCAACGCGTTGCGAGAAATCCCTTGAATAATACACCCGGATACGGCAAGTCCTGCCCCGATCAGGAGGGAAATAACAATCCGCGGCAAGCGGAATTCAAACAAGATCAAGCTTTGTTTGTCTGTTCCAGAACCGATTAGCGTCATTAGGAGATCGCTTGGTGACAACCGTATGTAGCCTGTGTTCATACTGATGATAAACGCGATAAAAATGAGGATAGCGAGTATCGTCATAACCGCAAAAGCTCTATTTCTTTTACGCGTTTGGTAATGGGAAACAATATGCTGCATGATTACATCTCCCTTCTTTCTTTACGCGCCAAGTAAAGGAAGAACGGTACACCGATAAGCGCAATAAGTGCCCCTAACGGCGTCTCATACGGCGGATTTACCATTCTTGCGGCCAAATCGGCGAAAACAACGAGCAGGCTGCCTAAAATGGCTGAGCAAGGAATGATCCATCGGTAGTCGACCCCAACCAAAAAGCGGGTCAAATGAGGAACGATCAATCCAACAAAACCTACAGCCCCAACAACGGCGACTGCTGATCCAGCCAAAATCAGGACGATGATCATGCCTGCCAGTTTCACTAACGCCGTACGCTGCCCCAATCCTTTCGCTACATCTTCTCCAAGACTGAGCATCGTAATGGAACGCGACAGCATCATCGCTCCAATAAGAGCTGCGAGAATCCACGGAAACATGACTTCAAGCTGAAACCACTTGGTTCCCGCCACACCGCCTGCATACCAGAAGGCCAAATCTTGTCCGATTTTAAAATAAAGGGCAATCCCTTCGCTTAACGCAGACAAAAGGGCGGTCAATGCGGCTCCCGCCAAAACGAGGCGCACCGGAGTTAAGCCGCCTTTTGCCAGGGAACCAATCCCGTAAACCATACCAGCCCCAACGCCAGCACCCAAAAAGCTGTAGAGAATCAGGTACATGAACGGCAGACCCGGGAAAAAAGCGAAGCAGAGAGCCAAAACAAATCCGGCCCCTGCGTTCAACCCAAGCAATCCGGAATCTGCCAGCGGGTTGCGTGTCATCCCTTGCATGATCGCACCTGCAACAGCGAGGCTGGCCCCGACCATTGCACCGCCGAGCAGACGAGGCAAACGAATCTCCTGAATAATTTGGTGTTGCGTAATATCAGGATTGAATTGAAAAATAGCTTCCCATACGACAGCAAAGTGGATGTCGGCTGCTCCAAATGACACAGACAAAAACATCCCCAGTATTAATGCGAAAACCCCGCCAGTCAAAATGAGCGTCGCTGCCCAAGGGCGAGAGCGAAACGCAACCGGCTTTCCGTTATTCCCCTCTTTCAGAGAATGTGCGTGTTGACTCATACGTGCCACCTTTTTTTCGTTAGTTTGGAGCTAAGTTGCTTTTGGTGATATTGATTCTTATTATCATAAAAGAATTTTAGGCGATGCATGAAAACTGTGTCAATGGACAATCGCGAACTTGTCTTTGTACATTTACGCTAATACTTTTAGGACTTCATCGACCTTTTTTCCGTTGGCGATCACACCGTGATTCATCCAGGTCATGAAATCCACCTGATACGCCCGATTGCTTTGGACAGCAGGAAGCGCTTGCCACACGGGATGGTTGAGCTGTAGCTGTTCGGCACCTGATTTTCCCTCATGCCATTTGTCAAAGGCGAAAAAAATATGATCAGCATCCAGCGTAGACAGCTCTTCCCACGATACCCCTTCTCTCACCTGCTTGGCAAATTGTTTTATTACGAAAGGAGCCGGCTCCATTTCCAAATCTTGAAACAACACCTGCGATGTGTAGTTTTTCTCCACGAGGATTTGATCAGCCGAGATGCGCAAAAAGGCTACTTTCTGCCCTTTGAGACTGCGTCCTATTACATTTTTGGCAGCTCTTACTTTTTGTTCATACTGTTCGATTGACTGCTCTGCCAATTCGCTTCGGCCCAACCGATCACCGAGGGTACGCAATGTTTTTCGCCACTCAGGACCGAACTGCTGAATCACGCATGTAACGGCAATCCGGGCACATTTGGCATACACATCTGCCTGCCAGCCTGTACACTCCCGAAGCATAATGACATCCGGGGCACGACTGGACAAGAGCTGCACGTCATCTGTCAGCACATCGTACGTCGGTACATCATGCAGGCCCAAATAGTCCTGCTTGCCCCAATATGTATGCGCCCATTGAACGACGGGTCGAATGCCAAGGGCCAGCAAATAATCCTCCATATAAAGAGAGACGACTCGTAAATCATCCCGATGAATGTTGCGATATTTACCTGGCGCAAGCCCTACACGCTGCTTGAAACGACGATTGAAGTAATACTCACTGTTGAATCCGACGTTTTGGGCAATCTCGTTGATCCGATCACCTGTCATGAGCAAGAGTTGCTTCGCCCGATTGATCCGCAGTTGATTCATGTAATCGAGCGGTATTTCTCCCGTCATTTCCTTGAAGAGTTGCGTATACCGCCAACGTGGAACATTCGCTTCCTGTGCTAGCTGGTCTACGGTCAGCGGCTCTTGATAGTGCTCCTCTACATACGCAATTGAACGTTCAACAGCCCGCCTCGGGTCCAAACTTGTTTTGCCTGGTACATTTTGCAGGGCCAAAACGCATAGCAATTCCTCAAACCGCACGTGATTATAAAATCGTTGCAGCGCCTCCGTGGCATCCCGATGCTTGTAAATCTCCGCAATCAATTCAACGACACGTGAAAAAGGCGTACAGGTCAACTCCCCCATACAGAAAAAAGCCTCGGCAGCTTGCTCCTCCATCAGAGCTCCCGTGTGGACGACACGAAAAGTCAGATAATAGTAGTCGAGAACGTGACTCGTGCAACTGATCCAAACGTTCTGACGCGGTGCTGCAATCCAGCAACGCTCCCGAGAGAACCGATATGTTGATGATTCGATTTCAATGAGCCCCTCTCCGTCTGTTACTACAATCATCGCGTAGTCTTCCGGCTCTTGATAGTCCTGCCATCTTTCCACATTTACCTTTTGGATGGACGTCATTGCGAAAAATGATGGTGGAGATAGCTTGGCCCTGGATGCTTCGTTATTCATCTCCCTCACCCCTTTCGTGAGAATGATTATCATTTACTATTATAATGAGTAAACATCCCGACGACAAGCTCCACAAATGAAAAAGAAAGCGCATCAACCCAAATGACGCGCTTTCTCTCTTGAACTCGATTACTTTACAAACGCTTTGACCAAGTCGTCTGCCTTCTTCATATTGGCCAGCATGGCACCAGATTGCCAATGTGTCCGCTCCATTGGGTAGACATGACCTTTTTTCACAGCAGGAACAGATTTCCAGATGGGGCTCTCCAAAATCTTGAGCGCATCCTTGTTTTCTTCCGAAGTCCACGTACCGTTCGACGGGAACACAATGATATGGTCTGCATCAATAGCCGGGATAGCTTCTTCTGATAACACTACGTGCGTTTCTTGATTTTTGGCAGCAGAATACGGCGTAAGTCCCAGCTCCTTATAGAGCATGCCTGTGTAAACATTGCCATCTCCGAAAAGGGCCAAATTCGGCTTATTTCCCACGTTCAAACGAATGACGGCCACCGTTTCGTTGCCAATTGCCTTTTCAAGCTTTGCCTTGGTATCCGCAATTTTCTCATTGTACTTTTGGATCGCTTCGTCTGCTTTTTCTGGAACACCTAGGACCTCGGCGATTTTCTTGAGTCTTCCAATCGTGTCGTTACGGAGTTCATCCGGTAGCTTGTACGTAGGTGCTACCTTGCTGAATTCCTCGTATTTCTTGGGATCAGCGTAGCCATCCACAATGATGATATCCGGGTTGGCTGCAAGTAACGCTTCCATACTTCCTGTAATATCAAAAAGCGGCACGTCCAGACCGAGGTAATCCTGTTTGCCCCACGCCGGGTGATACCACTGGACAACGGGAGTCACGCCCAGTGCTGTCAAGAAGTCCTCCTGATAAATCGCCGCTACCCGCTCTGGCTTTACCGGAATCTCTACATCGCCATAGGCGTCTTTCACCACTTTGGTTTTCACAGCCTTGTTCTCCGTCGATGCTGGTTGCTCTGTCGATGCTTTCTGCTCAGTGGATGTTGGCTCCGCTGCTTTTTCTGTACACGCAGTTAACACGAGCATCATAATCAACATTAATGCTATCATTGCCAATCCTGCATTCCGAACCGTTCTGACCATCTTTCTACCCTCTCTCGCATCTGTTGATGATTATCGAATTGATATTCATTCTCACTATTTGCATCCTGATCATATTTGTTTCCTCTCTATCTGACAATGCATTTTCTCCATTATTTTTTGTCCAAACTCCACAACGGTCCATGTAAAATCCTTCCCTTTGTACAAAATCAATGATGGGTATCTGACGTTTGTCCATTGAGCTGGCAAGCTATATCTGATAATGATTATCATTGAAAGCAAACTGTTTCGAACGACTACTGGAGGAAAATGAAAATGAACCAAATGCGCAGTATAAGCGGAACGCTAGGAATCTTCGTACTGGCTGGCAGCTTGCTCATTGGATGCAGTCCATCTGCTTCTCAGACAACGAGCGAAGCGAACAGCGCGGCAAGTCAGAAAAACCAGACGCGACCATATACGGATTATCTCGGGCATGCAGGCAACATCCCGGTCTCCCCTGCACGAATCATCTATTCCGGTGAGACATTTGGCGATATGCTCGCGTTGGGCGTAAAGCCGATTGGGGGATTCGGGTACGCCAACCAAATCTTTGAAGACCAACTGCACGATGTCGAGAATGTCGGTTTTCCCATTAATTTCGAAAAGGTTCTGGAATTACAGCCCGACCTGATTATCCATGCAAATACCGAAGAAAAAGAATATGAACAGCTAGCCAAAATCGCCCCTACCGTCATTTTTGATACATTCGCGCCTTTGGAAGAACGGATGACCCAGCTCGGTGATATTCTTGGGGAACCGGAAGCAGCTACCAAATGGCTTGCTGATTACAAGCGCAAATCGGAGGAAATGTGGAAGAAGCTGAAGGAGTCTGGCAGCATGAAAGAAGGGGAAACCGCTTCCGTCTTTACCTATTATCCAGGTGATCGGCTGTTTGTCATGGCAAGAACAGGGCTTTCCCAAGTCCTCTACGATACAAACGGATTCAAGCCCACCGCGCCCATTCAGGAAATACTCGATGCACAAAAAGGATTTGAGCTCATCTCTGTAGAACGTTTGCCTGAAATAGCGGGAGATCGTATTTTCATTCTGAATACTTCGAGCGAGGAAGCTGAGAAATCAACGCAGGAGCTGCTAAAATCACGCATCTGGAGAGACCTCCCTGCGGTGAAAAACGGATCTGTCTACTTTATCGACATCGAAAAATCTAGCAGTGATGCCACAACAAGAGAGTGGCTCCTGCAAAAGATTCCTGAAATCCTGGCGAAGGAATGAAATAGGAGAAGCTTTTCAACAATGATTGAAAAGCTTCTTTCTTTTGTATACGATGGATAGAACGAATGATAATGATTCTCACAAAATAAGGAGGGTACAACCGATGCTTCACTCTATACCACCTCAGCCCCTGCTCGGTTCCCTTCATTTTCAGTTGTGTAAAGTAGAGCGGACGGCTAGTCCTTCCCCCACTCCCTTCCATACCCTGCTCTTCTTCACAAAAGGTTACGGCAGCCTCCGTATCCACGACCAAACGATTTCACCTTTGGCAGGAAAGTGTTTTTTGCTTTCACCGTCTACTCCTTTTGCTATCGAATCCTTGTACGACAGCACGATTGATTGCTACCAAATCTCGTTTACCGTCATCTTGTTCGATGCAGACAATAGGCCCCACTCTTACCCATACGCACTGCTAGATGGCCGTATCGAGCTGTCCGCTCACCCCTCTTCCCGGCTTTTGCGCTTGTGTGACGCTTTGCTCTTGGGAAGTTCCACTTCATCTGAAATGGACAGCTTTTGGCAGCAATTGCGGTTCCAGAAGCTGCTCGGTTTTTTGCTGGAGCAAAATCTCTCTCCTGACCTTATCCCTAACAAGAGCAAAGAGGTCGAGAACAGCATTCGTTATATCCAGCAAAATTATCAAGAGAACATAACGGTCAAGCAATTGGCACAACTGGCCAATGTGCCATCGTGGCAGTACACGCTGCTCTTTCGCCAGTTGACGGGTAAAAAGCCTTTGGAATATGTGACCGAGCAGCGTATTCATCATGCGAAAAAGCTCTTGAAAAGCTCGAACGATTCATTACGGGACATCGCCTCGCAGGTCGGCTTCACGGATGAGTATTATTTCAATCGTCGCTTTCGAAAGTCGACCGGTTATACGCCAAGGCAATATTCCAGGCTGACTCACCGCAGGGAGCTCGTGCAGGACTGGGCCGGTCATGAGGTAGAGATCCCCCTTCAGCCACAACGTATCATTTATATTGGGGAGACGTTTAATGATTTGCTCGCGCTCCAGGTGGAAAATATCGTCGGTGGGAATTTTACCTGGATGGAACGAACGATCTACCGAGACAGGGTAAGACACATGCAGGATATCGCCTTTCCCGTTGACTATGATTATTTGACGACATTGAAGCCAGATCTGATCATTTTCGCGAACGCAGAAGAAGACAAATACAAGCAGATGAGCCGGATTGCCCCAACGCTCTCCTTTCATTCATTTGCTTCGCTGGAGGAACGGTTACATACACTCGGAGATTGGCTGGGGAAAAAGGATGAGGCGCGAGAATGGCTCAGAAAGTACCACACGAATGCTACTACTATGTGGAATCAGCTACGCTCCGAGCTTGTGCCGGGTGAGACGGCATCCGTCTTTATCCATGAGCATGGTGGGCGTCTGTTCGTAATGGGCACTTCAGGACTTTCCTCCGCCCTTTACCATCCAAACGGTTTTTCTCCTGTGGATAAAATTCAAAAAGTACTGCAAGCTGGCTACGGTTTTATCGAAATTCGAGAGGAGGACATTCCCCTGTACGCAGGTGATCGGATCTTTATGCTGCTGTCCGAAGACCCCGAATCGCGTCAGGCTACCACCGCATTCATCCAAAGTGAAAGGTGGCACAGTCTGCCTGCCGTTCAAAACGGCTATGTCTATTTTGTAGAAGCGCAAAAATGGAATTACGGCGCTGCTCTTACCAGAGAGAGATTGCTGCATATGCTGCCACGTTTGCTGCGCCATTCTTCCTGAAGCAAACAGGCCAGCTTCCCTGTCGTGGGGAATCGCTGGCCTGCTCACTACTACTCCTCTGCTACCATCCATGCTACATTTTTTGCTTGGAGTCCTTTATTCCATTCTGCTGGTGCTGCCATATCGCTGATCACGATGTCGACCTCTCCCAAGTCTGCGATCTTGCACAATGTGCTGACGCCGATCTTGGAGTGGTCCGCTAGCACAATACTTTCATTGGCATTTTCGATGAAACAACGGGCGAGTTCCGTTCGATCCGGCTCATAGCAAGTCAAGCCTTTTTGAAGCAAGATGCCGTCAGCCGCAATAAACGCCTTGTCCACATAAAATTGTTTCATCATCTTCTCTGCATAGGTCCCGCTTACCCGATGATGCTTGGCGCTCACCTTTCCACCCAGGAAGTAGATGTCTGCCGCAAGCATTCCATTGTTTTGGTACTCGATTAATCGATTCAGCGCCGTGATCGAGCTAGTGAGGATCGTCAAATCTTTTTTCGTCTCGAGAAAGCTGATCATTTGCAAAGGCGTTGTCCCTTCATCAATGACAATGGTATCGCTGTCTTGCACCAAGTCCGCCGCCAGCCGCCCAATCCGTTTCTTTTCTTCTGCTCGCAAGACTTCACGGGCAAAATGAGAAGGCTCAGAGCGCTCCACTGTCAGCTTTACTGCTCCGCCATAAACGCGCTTCAGTTTTTTCTCCGCCTCTAGCTCTTCCAAATACCTGCGGATCGACTCAGACGAGACTTGCAGCTTTTCGACCAACTCATTGGTCCGCACCTTGCCATTGGAATTGATCAACTGCAAAATGATTTGCTTCCGCTCTTCCCCGAACAACGACACGCCGAATGTCCCCCTATATCGTACTTTACGTCATTTCGATCTTCTCGCCATGGATGTAAATCTGACGTTTTGTCAGCTCGTGAAAAATCACAGCCGGATCAAATGCTTCTTCTGGTGTTATGACGCCAACAGCTTTTACGTTTCCTTTTGCGATCTGCTCAGTCGCAATCGCCAGCGGGATTCCTACGTTGCGGGTATAGGCGCGCAGCCCAGCCCAGTCAGCTACAGAGCCGTCAGATGCCGGATGTGTATGGTACAGGACGTGTCCGACTTTGCGACCGTCCTTGGTACCTGTTACCTCGACATGAAGCGAATACCCGTATAATGCCGTCTCTTTTCCCTCTCTAGAATTGTAGAGGTATTGGGAGATACAATCAAGGATTCCCACCTTTGTTTCCCCTACCATGATGGGATCGTTCCGTAAAAAGCCATAATCATAGAGGGCTTTGACCAGCTCCATGTTTTGCTTCGGCCATGTTCCCCGCACCTCGATCAGCTTTACCCCTTTTGGAGACAAAGCCTGTGCGAGCGTTTTTGTCTCTGCATGAGGAATGATGTACTGAATTGTTTTTCCATACGGCTCGGGAAGCTTTATTTCGCGTGGACGAGCAAATGGCGGGACTTGAATGAATGCGCCATTTTCATAGACGACGCGCCCTGGCAGATCTGGATCATACTCATAGGTCGTCGTCTCCGTGATCGATTTGGAAAAGGCAATCGGACGAAAGGAGCCGTGACTGACGCGGACTTCGTCGACCTCATCGAGCTGGTTCGCTGCATGCATCGCCATCATTTGGGTCAGTCCAGGCGTCATGCCAAAGCCAGGCAGGCAGGTCTTCCCATGAGCGCGGAAGATCGCATCCGATGCGTTTTCTTCCCCAAACCCGTTCAAATTGATGCCATGGCAGCCAGCCTCCGCAATCGCAGCAGTAGACAGACCGTTCAGTGTGATGGTGGTTCCGTCCATAACGATGTCGTAACCGCGCATTTTTTGGACCGTATCCGCATGATCGCGTACATTTACCGGTACAAAATCTACGCGTGGATCGTTCAGCCACTCGACTACCTTGCGACCTTCTTCTTCATTAAAATCGCCGATCGTAATCTGCTCAAAATCGGAATGCATCACGAGATCGAGCACAGCTTCTCGACAAATATTTCCCGCTCCACCCAAGCAAAACACTCTCATCACGCTAGCCTCCTATTATCTACTCCAGCCAGAAACGATTGTTTTCCATTGCTGCAATTAATCTCTCGATATCCTCTGGGTAAACCTCTCCGATATTGCCAATCCGAAACGTGTCCGCTTGCGAGATTTTGCCCGGATAAATGACGAAGCCTGCCTGCTTTAGCCGCTCATACAACTGCGCGAAGGTGAATGCCTCGCTATCAGGATAATAAAAGGAAGTGATGAAGGGCGATTGCGATTCTTTTGGCAACAGGATGCGAAAACCGATGCGCTCCATGCCTTCTGCGAGTAGCTGCTGATTTCGCTGGTAACGCTCGTACCGTTTTTCAACTCCCCCTTCTGCCTCAAGCTCTATCAGGGCTTGATAAAAGGCGCGCACGACATGAGTCGGAGAAGTATAGCGCCACTTTCCGTTTTGCTCCTCCATCGTCTTCCACTGGCTGTACAAATCGAGGGACAACGTACGGGCAATCCCCTTGCATTTGATGAGCGCAGACGTTTTGGCAATGACAAAGCCGAAGCCAGGCACACCTTGGATGCATTTGTTTGCGCTTGAGATCAGGAAGTCGATTGAGAGCGCTGCTGCGTCCATTGGAATGCCACCGAAGCTGCTCATCGCATCTACGATATAGACTTTTCCGTACTTCTTGGCGACTTCTCCAATTTCTTTGATGGGATTGAGCATGCCCGTAGTCGTTTCTGAATGCACGACAGCCACATGCGTGATCGTTGCATCCGCCGCTAATCTCTGCTCCAATGCCTCTGCATCGGCTTTTGTCACTTCGCCAAAATCAATGACCTCCGTTGCGATTCCATGGACTTGTGCCATTTCCACGATCCGATCCCCGTAGGCGCCATTCGTCAGGACGAGCAGTTTGCCGTCTGCGGGAATCGCACTGCTCACCACCGCTTCCACACAAAAGGTCCCGCTTCCTTGCATCAAAACGCTCGTATACTCCTCTACCTGCGAGGTTGCCAATCGGACGAGCTTCTGACGGATTGCCTGTACCAGTTCATTGTAATCACGATCCCACGTGCACCAATCTCGGAGCATTGCTTCGCGTACGGTTGAGGAAGTGGTCAATGGTCCAGGGGTGAGCAACAGGTACGGATTATCGGTTGATCTTGTCTGATTCATGGTCTCTCTCCTTCTGCATGACGCATCTCGATGTTTTTTAGAACCTCATCCAGGCATCCGATCTCCTCGATCACGTAGTGCGCACCCGCCGCCATTAGTCGCTCTGTTGCGATAGCCAGCCTTTTATCCAGCTCTTCCTGTGGCATGCTCGTCACTTCCTCCAAGGACAGGCCAAGCTCGCTTCCACCCTTCAGAACACCAACCGTCCACATCCCGGCGTTTCTTCCTTCTTTCATATCGCTCGTCGTATCACCGACTTTGACCATCTCGTTCATTGGATATACGTCCAGCAGGATCGCATTTTGATAGCACATCCATGGATATGGACGTCCAGCAGGCACTTCACTTGGAGTGACAAGTGCATCTGGTTCGTAGCCCTGTTGTTTAGCCGATGCCGCTACTACATTCATCATTTCCCTCGTGTAGCCTGTGGTCGAGCCGATTTTGATTCCTTGCTCGCGCAGTCGTCCTACCAATTCCATTGCTCCCGGAACAGGAGTGGCATACTCGTGCAGCGTCGCCATCAGCATCGGTTCGAAGTCAGCGTACAATTCGTCCACATCCGCTTCATTCGGAAGTCGACCATAACGCTCTTGCCATAGCGCTGCTACCCGTTCCATTTTGCACAGCGCCTGGATATGATCGCGCTTGAGCATCCCCATCGGTTCGCGCGCTTCTGCTGCTGTCAGCTCAATCCCCCGTTTTTTGAACACCTGCAAAAAGACAGCTAAAGGAGCGAAACATCCGTAATCTACCATCGTTCCTGCCCAATCAAATACTACTGCTTTCATGCTTTATGCCACCTGACCTTTCTCTTGGTAGGACCCTGTTGTCCGCTTGCGAAGTTTGGATGCGATCCATTCTGCACCAGCACGTGCGATGATGTTGAGGAAGACGATCAATACCGACATCGCTGCTGCTGGAGCCACATCCCCTGCGTCATCCATATTGACGATGGAGACAGATGCCAACTTGAAATCCGCTGCGTACAGAAAAACAACCGCCGAGATCGTCACCATCGAGTTGATGAAAAAGTACACCGCCATCTCTACAATCGCCGGCATACAGACGGGAATCGTGACGCGCCACAATAGCTTTGTCTGCGAGACCCCCATAGACTCTGCCGCTTGCTCGAACTCGGGATCGAGCTTTTTCAACGCGCTCGTTGCTGTAATGAAGCCGACTGCGAAAAAATGAATGACGTTTGCCAAAATCAAAATCCAGATCGTTCCGTACATACTGTGAAATGGATTCGACGGATTATTGAAGAAGAAAATGTACGCTAGCCCAATGACCATCCCCGGCAATGCCAGCGGGAGAATCGACAGGAAGTATCCAGCTTGGCGAAGCCCCTTCCACACTTGGGATTTTTCAATCGTGTACGCGGTAATAAACGTGACTGCCGTCCCGATCACTGCCGTCAGCAAGGCGACGAGAATGCTGTTCCACAGTGGCTCAATCCCTTCTCCGGCTACGTTGGAAAAGTCGTAATGATCCAAGCCAAAAGTCAGATTGTACGGCCATACTTTGATGAAAGAAGCCAGTACCACCGCAGCCATGAGAAGCAGCAAAAATCCGCTGACGCTCACACAAAGGATGAAGTAAAACAAGTCGCGCAAACGATTTTCCTTAATTCGATACGGCTTGGATTTGGCTGTTACAGCCGCGTGCTGCTTCCGCTCAACAATCCGGTCCACGACAAACGCCACGAGAGCGGGAATGATCAAGAGCAGCCCAACCGTTGCGCCCATCGTCATATTTTGCTGACCGATAACCTGCTTGTAGACGTCTGTCGCCAGTACGGAAAACTGTCCGCCGACAACCTTTGGTGCTCCGAAGTCAGTAAAAGAGAGAGTAAAACAGACAAAGCAGGCGCTGACGATACCGTATTTCACGCTGGGAATCGTCACTACAAAAAACTTGCGCCAATGGTTCGCCCCGAGCGTATCCGCCGCTTCGTACAATTGATAGTCGGCAAAAGCAAGGGAAACAGCAAGAATCAAATACGCTTGCGGGAATACATAAACGATCTCCGCCAAAATAATCCCCACCGGGCCGTACAGATCGATGTCCCATTGAAACGGGAGCAATCCGAAGATCCCTGTCGTCACCAGCCCTTGATTTCCAAAAAGGTAAGTCAGGGCAATTCCGTGCATCATCGTCGGCGCAAACAGCGGCAGCAGCGCGATTGCCCGAAAGACTCGTTTTCCGCGAATCCCGCTGCGCGTCAAGGCATACGCGAACAGAAAAGCGAGTGTGACTGCGATCAACGTCGTCATCGCAGAAATATACAAGGTGTTATTCAGCGACCCTACCAGTGCCGGAGTGGAAAAGTACGTAACGAAATTGTCCAGGCCGATGAACTGACCGTTCTTGTTATAGAATGCTTTGGAAAACAACTGGCCAAGTGGCAACAGAACACTCGCTGACAATCCAAGTACGACGAGAGCGATGAGCCACTTTTGCATGGCTTTTCCATCGAAGATCGATGTCATTTCCTTCATGCTGCTCACCCCTGTTCCTCTATGGCTGGCGCATGCTCAAAGGTCAGCAAATTCTCCAGCGGAAACTCCAGCCACACCTTTTTGCCTCGGGCAATTCCAAGTCTTTGTGCCTCGGCCGCTATCAAATCGATTGTCAGAAGCTCTTTTTTTATCTGGCCTTCCTCTTGCCATTCCAGAAAGATTCGGTAAAAAGCACCGCGAAATTCTATCTCGGAAATTGTCGCAGGTATGGCGCATTCGGATTCTTGCTGCAAAAGCCGCACATGCTCCGGTCTGATTGCAAGTAAGCGATTCGGATCAGATTGTGCCTTCTCAAAGCGACTGTACTCAAAAAAGTTGATCGCTCCGATAAAATCAGCAACAAACGGAGTGGCTGGTTTGTTATAGATCTCCTCGGGTGCGCCTACCTGAACGACCTCGCCGTGATCCATGACAACGATCTTGTCAGCCATGGTCAATGCCTCATCCTGGTCATGGGTGACCATCACTGTTGTCATACCGTACTGCTCATGCAAACGCCGAATCTCCCGGCGCAGCTTTTGTCTTACCTTTGCATCTAATGCGGATAGTGGTTCATCTAAAAGCAGGACATCCGGCGATAGTGCAATCGCTCGCGCCAAGGCAATTCGCTGCTGTTGACCGCCTGAGAGCTGGCTGGGATATTTGGCGGCGGCATGAGACAAATCCACCATGTCTAGCGCCTCTTCTACTTTGGCTGCGATCTCTTTTTTCGCTAGCTTCTTTTCTTGCAGGCCAAAGGCAATGTTTTCAGCAGCCGTCAAATTGGGAAACAAGGCGTATGACTGGAACATCATCGCAATGTTTCGTTTTGCTGGTGGCAGGGAAGTAATCTCCCTGCCTCCCAGGATCATCTTGCCTGTCGTCGGCTGCTCCAATCCAGCCAGCATTCTCAGTAATGTCGTTTTACCGCAGCCACTGGGACCGAGCAGACAAACAAATTCATTCTTGTCAATTTCGATGGAAATGTGCTCCAATGCGGCAAACAAACCAAAGCGTTTACTGACCCCTTGAATGGATAGATAGGATTGTGTCATGCTGTTCTCCTCGCTGCTTACTTGGGTTCGCTCTTAGTCGCGTATCGTTTTTCCCACTCCGCCAAGACGTTGTCACGATTTTGTGCGGCTTGATTCAGATCGAGCTTGATCAATTGTTTGATCGGATCTACTGCGTAGCCTTCTGGGAGTGTCGCGCCTTCTTGCTTGACACTGACGATGGCAAAATTCTGATTATAGGCTTTCATGACTTCATCGGAGATGGCCCAGTCCAAGAACAGCTTGGATTCTGGTTTGATCACACTCTTTTTGATCAAGGCATTTGCCTCTACATCCCAACCCGAGCCTTCTGTTGGAAAGACGACTTCAACGGGTGCGCCTTTTTTCTTCTCGGTAATCGAACGGTAGCCAAAGGAAATGCCGATTGGATATTCGCCCGATGCGGCCATTTTCGCTGGCTTCGAGCCGGAATGCGTGTAGATCGCCATATTTTCATGCAGCTTGTCGAGGTACGCCCAGCCTTCTTTCTCCCCTTTTAGTTGCATGATCCCGTTGATGGTGAGAAGCCCAGTTCCCGAGGACGCTGGATTTGGCATCACGATCAATCCTTTGTACTCCGGCTTGATCAGGTCTTCGTATGAGCGCGGAATAGGCAAATTGCGTTTTTCGAGCTCCTTGGTATTGACCGCGATCGCAGTCTCCCACGCATCGATTCCTACCCAGCTTGCAGGCTCCTTGGAATCCTTAAACTCCGGGGAAACCTTCTCGATTCCTTTTGGCGAATAGCCTTCAAGCATGCCTTGCTGTTCGAGTACAAGCAGGCTTGTCGCTGCTGTTCCCCATACGACGTCCGCTTGTGGATTGTCTTTTTCCGCCAGCAGCTTTGCTGTGATGATCCCTGTAGAATCGCGGACGATATTGACCTTTACATCTGGATATTTCGCTTTAAAGGATTCCAAATACGTTTTGATCTGGTCATCCTCCAGCGCCGTATAAACCGTAATCTCTCCTGAGGCGTTTGTACTTTCCTTTGTGGAACCTTGTGTGTTTGGTTGCGACCCTGGTGCTTGTCCACACCCTGCTAAAAACGCGATTGATAGAACGGAAGCAAGTAAAGGATAATGCCATTTCTTCATGAGAACCTCTCCTCTTTGCGGAATGTTCATTTCTTGGTTCCTACGCAACCAATCTTACGGGGAAAATATTAAGCGGATATGAACGTAACGTAAATTGATTGTTTTTATGTGTGTTTGGTTGTGTTTTGTTGGTTTCGGAAGATTCAAGGTCTAAATGGCAGGAGGTTAAAGCTGAGGAACTTGACATGAATAATGTCAGCTTGGCGAAGACCAGAATGAATAACGTAAATATAAGTCAAATGACTTTGAATGATGTGAATATGAGTGGAATCAAAATCTCTAACACAAACTTGTCGGTGCAGGCACTGGATTGAAAATAAACGGTATCTTGATTTCGGATTTAATCAAGGACAAATAAAAGACATATACGTTTGCACAAAAAAAGACTCAGTCATCCATTCTAGTAGCAAAAGGGATGAGCTCAGTCTTTTATTTTTTCCTATCATCTACTGCAAAGCAGCCTCCACAGCCGCCTCTGCATGAATCGCAGTCGTATCAAATACCGGGACTGTGCAATCTTGGGCTGTGATCAATAGACCGATTTCCGTGCAACCGAGGATGACTGCCTCAGCCCCTTCCTCGACCAATCGCTCAATGATCGCCTGGTAAGTACGTTTGGATTCTTCGCGAATGACCCCGACACACAGCTCATGATAAATAATGTCATGGACGAGTTTTCGCTCTTGTTCATCCGGCAGCAGTACCTCCAATCCATGATCATCACGCAGACGTCCCGTATAGAAATCCTGCTCCATCGTAAATCTCGTTGCAAGCAGTGCTACTCGTTTGTGCCCGTGGTTTTTGATCGCTTGGGCTGTCGCATCCGCGATATGCAGAAAGGGCAAGCTGGTCGCTTCCTCGATAGCATACGCCAGCTTGTGCATCGTATTTGTACAGAGAACGATCAGGTCGGCTCCTGCCGCTTCCAGACTTTTCGCCGCACTCGCCATCCGCTCGCCTGCTTCTTCCCATCGTCCTTCTCGTTGCATTTCTTCGATCTCAGCAAAATCAACGGAATACAGGATGCTTTTTGCCGAATGCAAACCGCCCAGCCTCTCCTTGACGGTTTCATTGATCAAACGATAGTAGACCAAGGAGGACTCCCAGCTCATGCCGCCAATTAATCCGATTGTTTTCATCGTTCTCTACTCTCCTTTGTCGTGATCGTTGTCATTTGCGTTTTCCATCCCGCCTAACGAAAACGGGTCTGTAGCCATTCATGCGCCTTTTTCGTACGCAACGAAGTATCCAACGGAATCCCTCGTCCTAGCGCGTCCGCTTCTGTTAACAAGGTTTCTTTTACACCATCCGCATTCAGTCCTAATGCCAGAGCCATCTTTTTGTAAAAAGAATAATAACTCTCTTTCTGTGCTGGACCGAGATGAAGCGTTCCGAGGTAAGAGCCGTGAAGCAATTCGTGGATGGCCTTCCCCACGTCTTCCACATGGACAAACGTCTTGTACAAATTACCTGACCGGCTTACTTCTCTGCCAGCTTCCAGGTCTGCACACATCGAAGCGACGCGTTTATCCCATTGTCCAACCACATTGCGACCATAAATCGGGCCTACTCGCACGATGACATGATTGGGATGCAGCTCTCGAATGCGTGCTTCTCCTCGTATTTTGGCATTCGAATAAGCAGCTAACGGATTTCTCTCATCTAATGGCTCAGGGGGATCTTCTTCCCGATAAGAGCCTGTTCCTCTTCCGAAAATGCCGTCTGTGGAAATGAAAATCAATTTGCTCTTTTCCGGCAACTGAGAGAGCAGAACATCCAAGCCTTTTTCTATTAACTCTCGTTCATCTGTTGCACTCATCAACGCCCAAATGACAACATGTGGTGAAAACTCTTGCAGTATCGTTGAAAAAGAAGGGGTATCAGTTACATCGACCCGAAGCAATTGATGGATAGCTTGTGCAGAAAAACATGTACCCACCAGATCAATGGTATTATCCCGCAAAAGCTCCTGATAGATTTGACTTCCCAAGTAGCCGCTAGCCCCGAGCAACAATACGCGGCATTTCTCCATGGAATGTCCCCCCCTCCAACCCTTACCATTTCGATTATGATCTACTATACCACTATCTCCCATCTAGAGCGACACAGGCTGTACTCGAAGAACTGGAAATACAGGGGCCTCTACTCTATTCAACTAAGTTTACATGAAATCGGTTCTTTAATTCTGGCCATGTGGCGTTAAGAAATTCAACCTTGTTCGTAAACCCTATATAATGCTCAAAATTTTCTTCGTCAAAAGTTGCATAATATTCTTGTTGGAATATCACATTCGAGTATTTATAAAAGTCGTCGCCCTCCTTCACTACCACACATCGAAATAAACTGTCGATATCTATCGCTTTTATAATTTCGTCCTTTGTCTTTACTGAGAACCAAATAAGATTTGGTGGTGTATTATTTGGTTGGTCCCAGTGAGGAATTGTCTCTTCCCACGGCAATACCCATTCGGAATTAGTAAATAGACGTCTTTCATTGATGAATTCTTGAATGTCATTATCAACTAATGGCAAATTTCTTTCATAGAAAGAAAAAAGCAATAAGGAGTCTTTTTTAATAAATAGACTAAGCAAGTGAGCAACATCTTCAGTTGACGCACTATGCTTTAATACTCCAAATGGTTCTTTCAGATTAATTTGCATATAGTAATCTCCTAATCTAATCCATCTCTCCTGTTTGACCAGCTTTAGCCTATTTTACTATAACTGGAATCAATCGAACTACAGCCCCACCTGCAATTGAAAATCATCCAAAAACTTAAAGGAATAAAAAACGCCAATCCAATAATGGTTGGCGTCTTAGCGTATATTTTCGTTAAAATGCTGGCGGTCCCCCTTTTACAGTTTGTTATTCCTTAGGCATTTCGTTAAAGAAAGCTACATCATCGACTGCCAGCCTCACCGTCGGATGACCGGGCTTCGCCGCCTTGCCGATGGCGATCAGTATAATCGGAATGTAGCGTTCTGCTATGCGGAAAGCTTCTATGAACTTTTGTTTGTCGTAGCCGCCAATCGGTACCGTGTCGTATCCTTTAGCGCGGGCGACAAGCATGAGTTGCATCGATACTAGCCCGCCGTCCGTATAAGCGATTTGGCGGATGGCCTCGGGCGGCATACTCGAATACATGCCGGTATAGTGTTCAACCATCGATTTTGCCGTATCCGCAGGCATGAAGCCCGCATCGACCGCTTGACCATAAATCTTCTCGGCCATCCGGATGCTCTCGAGGTCTCCAAGAACGGCGACGACAGCCGAAGCTTCGACCACTTGCTGTTGATTGAATGCGATCGGAAGCAGCTTCTGCTTCAGCTCCGGCGAGTCGATAACGAGAAACCGCCACGGCTGCAGGTTAGCCGCTGAAGGAGCCAGCGTGGCTTGCCGCAGTATTTCGGCCAATTCCTCCCGCGAAATTTTGACCTCGGGATTATAACTACGAACCGACCGGCGTTCTTGAATCACATCGAAAAAAGGTTGGTGCTCGATCGTTTGCGTTGGTGGTGAAATGGACATGGTTCTCTCCTCCTTCTGGTTTGGAAAAGCTGCATGCAGTTTTTCGTTCAAATACAACAATGGTTATTTAAACAACACTTGTTGTATTTGTAGGTTATAATAACAACTGATTGATCCGCAATCATCAATAACCGTAAACCGTTGTATAGACAACACCGTTTCTATAATGTCGTTTTATTGGAGGAGATTTTAACCATGAGAATAAAAAAGAATGAAGCTGATCCTCGTGTGATACGTACACGGCGACTCCTTCAAGACGCTTTTGCTTCATTAATTCAAGAAAAAGACTTTGAATCGATAACCGTTAGGGATATTGCAGAGCGGGCTACTGTTAACAGAGCGACTTTTTATGCGCACTTTGTAGATAAATTCGAACTTCTTGAGGCCAAACTAACCGAATCATTTATGATGATCATAAATCATAGAATAAGCGGTCACGAAGTATTAAATGAAGAAACCATTCAGAGTATTTTTCTGGGTGTATGCGATTTTCACATGAGTCTAAGCACGATGTGCCAAAGAAGCTATAAATCGCTTGGACCTGTATTCGAAATTCAAATAAAGGAAAAAATTCAAGCGACACTTCTTTCCTTCATAGACAAAGACAAGATGCTCTCGAGTCCAAACGCGCAATTCTTAATAAATACCGCTTCTATCATGTTAAGTTGGGGGATGTATGGGGCGGCTTACGCTTGGAACAATGAGGGGCGGCTAATGAGTGCGGAAACATTCGTTAAACAGACAATGCCCTTAGTGATGAACGGAGCCAAAGAACTGCTAAGATAGGTCTTGTCGCTATTGCTGTATCCTGCCTGTTCAGATGCCATAAAAACTATGAATGTGCGGAGCCGCCTCCACCTGGATTGCCTAAATCGGTTGCGTTTGAAACCGTCAGGCCATTGCACGTATTCGGACATGCAAAAAAACCGCAGCTTCACGGTGTCGATCTTTGCCGTGAAGTTGCGGTTATAAGGATTTTTGTAGGTAGCTATCACAAAATCAAATGTACCCATCCAATGAATCCGATCATTGGGAGGCAGCCCCTACCATAAACCATTCGAGAGCTTCTGAAAATTCATGAGGAAGCTCTGACACCTGGAGGAAGGTACACATCTCACTTACGATCCGTTCTCTGTTTTGCCCGTATTGCTCTGTGAGCAGAGCTAGCTGCTCCCAATCTCTGAGCTCCTTTTGAAAGGCAGCTCGATCCAATGGCCGGCCGTGCGATTCCACGAAAAGGGTTGCTTCAGACTGGTACGCTTGCTTCAACACGCGCAGAAAACAGGAGGCTGTATAACTGCGCGGTCCGCCATAAACAGAGGGACCCAAAGCATCTCCCAGGAACAGCGTTTGATCCTCTTTTACGTACACATAGCACGAATCTTCCGAATGATCTCCTCCGACATGGTTCACCTGACATGTCACGCCACCAAGGTCAATCGTGATCGATTCATCGAATAGGATATCCGGCTCGACTATTCGGATCAAGTCCCGGTTCATTCCGTACTCTTTTCTGATGTTCGCCATCGTGCTGGCATTGATGATCTTCTCCTTACAGAGCTGTTCCATGACTTCATCTGACCATTCCAGCCCCATCAGTTTGCTCAATGAATGTGCTGTTTTTGCCTGTGCGATGGTAGGTAGATCCCATGCTGACATTCCGAATGTATGATCCCAGTGCCAATGAGTCAGTATGAGCAGATCTGGAAGACGAACGCCTAGCCTTTGTAACTCCTGACGAAACAACGCGGCATGCGCAGGTGAATTTCCAGCATCAATCAAGAGGGTTTTTCTGGCCCCTGTAATGGCTGCTAGGATGGGGCGATCCGTGTCATGACTTGCATGCATAATCAAGATATGCTCGGTAATCTGTTCGATCGTGGACATTTCCTTCTCCCCTTTCCAAATACGCCAATGTAATGTTCTCTCTACAGAATGGCTCAGCAATATTTTCCATGTTATCACACAACACTTCCCCCTCACACAAACAAAAAACGCCCGTGTTACCAGGCGGTTTTGTAGATATCCCGTGAATTACCCGTACGTCAGTTGTCATTCGGCACTGGGTAGAGGGTAAAAGAAAAACCTTGAGGAAGTGGTTTCCCCAAGGTCAAATATTGGACTAATTTAAAAATCGTAAAAGTTTAGAAATGGTCATTGTATAATTCTTGCTGCTGTTCCTCTGCGATGGTCTGTAGGTCATATGCGTTAATGCGAAATAACTGATAATCGCCCATCTCCGTTTTTTTTGCGGCGAGCTTACTTAAAAATTTCGGAGAGCCTTCGTTTTCTTCATCGTAAACTAACAAGATACCGTCTGAATTGGATAGCAAGAATTTGTCTCTCTCTCCAAGCTGCCAAACTCCCTGGTAAGGTGTTTGATAGACACTATTGATATAGTCGGCTTGCGTCACAATATTTCGGTAGTAATCCTGGGTTTCTTCTTTCCACTTTTCCTCTTGATGCAAAAACGGAGTAATTACCGCCAGTTTTAGATGTGGATACTCCTTTTTCAATTCCAGAACCGTTTCGGCTGCCCACATTTCTACCCCGAGTTGGCCTGATATGATGACCCATTCCAAATCTTCCTCAAGGAATCTTACGAGTTCTCGCTTCAATGCTTTCTTAATAATGGCTAACCCCGGATTTTTTTCATTGAAAATGCCAAGCTCGTGAGCCTTGTATCCTGAAACAAATAAACGTTTAACCATGTTGCCACCTCTAGTTCAAAAGAACTCTAGCGGAGAATAGATTTCTTTTCACTCGCTGTCTATACATTCGTGTTCCGTCTCATATTTTTCTTATATTATCACAAATTGAAACGACTCAGGATAGATGATTCGTTTGCTTCACATTTTCCACACCCGTGAACCGAAGCACACCATCGATCAAAATTTTGCTCATACTACCTAGCATCCGGTATCAGGTGTATTCCTCTTCGATGTTATTCGCCTACCAGACAGGATAAAAAATACGAGCACGTCCGCCCTTCAGAAACATAATTGTGCACACCTCTTACGCTCATCATAAAACCCGAAGCACACGTTAGGTCATGCTGTTCATCATGCATCCCACACTGACGCCACGAAAAAATTTTACCAAGCACAATACATACGCTGATTGAATATGATTGTTATGTGAAACAGTCAGTGTGTATGCTCGCTGGATTTCTTTGGACTAAAGGGTGAAACTTAGGAAATAGTAGTTTACAGTCTCACCTCACACCGATATGTAAGAGCAACTACTTGTTAGGTGGGGGGAAGAGTAGATGGATTCTTCAGCAAATAGTGAAAAAAAGAAGCAGTCTACCAATGGTTCGTCAAATAACGAAAAAAAGAAGCAGTCTACTAATGGTTCATCAAATAACGAAAAAAAGAAGCAATCTACTAATGGTTCATCAAATAACGAAAAAAAGAAGCCAACAACCAATAATCAATCGGCCTTGCAATGCCTAACAGGCCCAAATTTAGAAATCCTCGTGGCTGTTCTTCTTTTAACTGGAAAGCTAAGAGTGGACTCTGTTCAATTGTTTAGACAAGCTACGATGATTGTCGGCTTAACAGGAGAGTTCATTACACTTAGCGATCTCAACAACAAAAACGTCGATAATATGCTGAAATTTCTTAATGATAACGGGAGCATGACCGTAGATGATATCATTTCGGCTCTTAAAAAGAAAATGAATACCTAATGAGTTTTTAAGAAAGGAATGAGGTGAATTCGATAATGAAAAATTTTGATGGTGCAAGTTTTTCAGAATCAGTATTATTCATTATTTTACTTGCATTGCTTCTATTTGGTTCAACTGATATTGCTGGTCTTTCCGCTCAGCCTACAAAGGCCTAGAGAACGTTGTATACCCCCATTTTTACCCCCCGTGCCTTCTCCTTTAAAACTGATGGGACTAAAAAAGCGACCGTGTTTAGCGGAAAGTTTATAGGCGCTTCGAAAAGTTTAAGCATGCAAAAAGCCGGATTACCGCGGGGTAATTCGGCTTTTTAACTATCGCGAGTTCTAAGCACGGACATATGCTTCATGTAAGGCAATCCTTTCTGGATTTCCCCTCCCGAACCTTTTCATTCTACCTACTCTAGTCTTGTAGGCTAAAATAATTTAAGAGGTAGACTGACGGCATTGCTCAACTAACGGACAGAAGAATTGGTGGAGGGTGATTCGCATTGAAAACGATCCAAAAGATGTATGAGCATTTAGATTGGGCTAACCAACGTATTTTTAAAACACTGCAAAGTATGGAAGATGAAAATCAGGAGATATGGGGTTTATTTTCCCATATCCTTCATGCTGAAAAAATATGGATAACTAGATTACGTGGAATGGACAGTTCACAACTTCCCATATGGTCGGGGGCCGATTTAGAGATCTGTGCAGAACTTATTAAACAAAATGAAGAGAGCTTCACAGCTTTTTTTACGAATTTGGCAAATACTGACCTAAATAAAAACATATCCTACACGAATAGTAAAGGAAGAGAGTTTACGTATTCTGTACGGGATATTTTAACTCATGTAGCATTGCATGGTCAGTATCATCGAGGACAGATTAACTCACGACTTCGAGCAGTTGGTATTGAACCAGTTAATGTTGACTTTATTACATTTGTGAGATAAATGATTCGGGGTAGCCTTGTTCAACGATCGACGCCAGGGCACATGACGCGGCAGAGAAGAAAAAGCACAGTTCTCTTCGACTCTGACACGCCAGCAAGGGTGATTCACTGTTCGTCTCCACGAATAACCGTCTATCGAAAGGATACGGGCTTTCGCACACACCAAACTTATAAATTCCTATCTACTGAAAAAGGGCCCTTATAGCTTTTATAAGGCCCTTTTTTCATGCTCCAAACATCCGTATTTCTTGTCTGCTATTCAGACTTTGTTCAGCCGGTGAAAGTGCGCAAACAACTGATCGCAGTCCTCACGCTTCTCCACTTTGATCATGTTCAAAACACTCTTATCCTTACCGGAAAAATAGTCGCGAAGATGCTTATCCGAAAAACCGTTCTCATGTGCATCCTCCGCAGTCGAGCAGTAATGAACGACCTTGATGCCAGACCAAATGATGGCACCCACGCACATCGGGCAAGGCTCGCAAGTCGCGTAAATTTCGCAGCCTGTCAAATCCATCGTGTCCAGCGTCTTGCACGCTTCGCGAATGGCTACCATCTCTGCGTGCTGGGACGGGTCCATATCTGCCATCATGCGATTGCTGCATACGGCAATGATTTCGTCCCCTTTCACGACAGCCGCTCCAAAAGGTCCGCCGAGCTTGTTGTTCATACCTTCCATCGTTTTTTCCACTGCCAGCTTCATGTAGTCCATTGCCATGCATCCTCCCTCAAGAGGCCTTTATTTTACGATGTGTGTCCCTGCTTTGTTCGTTATCGCATCCTTTAAGCTCTCCGGGTTCGTAATGATTACGCTTGAACCGTTTTTCTCCAAAAAGCTCAGGCTGGCCTCAATTTTTGGCAGCATGCTGCCTTTTGCGAAATGCTCTTCACGAACGTATTGCTTCGTTTCCTCTACCGTAATGCGCTCCAGCGCCTTTTGATTCGGCTTGCCGAAGTTAATGCATACCTGCGGAACACCTGTCGTGATGATCAATGTCTGTGCATCGATTTGCTCTGCCAGCAAGCTGGTGGCAAAATCTTTGTCGATGACAGCATCAATCCCATCGTACGTATTTTCGCCCGATTTCACAACCGGAATACCGCCGCCGCCAACAGCGACTACCACATATCCGGCTTCGATCAACGATTTGATCGCGTCTTTTTCCACGATGTCGATTGGCTTTGGAGAAGGAACCACTCTTCTGTAGCCGCGACCGGAATCCTCGATAAATACCCAGTCCGGATGCTCTTTGCGCATCTCTTCCGCCTGCTCCAGCGTGAAAAAGGAGCCGACTGGCTTCGTTGGATTTTCGAAGTTCGGATCATCCTTGCTGACTTCTACCTGTGTGATGACGCTCGCAACCTTTTTGTTAATTCCTCTTTTGGCAAATTCATTGGTGAGTGCCTGCTGGATTTGGTAGCCGATTCCGCCTTGCGTATCCGCCACGCAATTGACCAGCGGGATCGTAGGCATTCCGGACACTTCATTGGCGATTTCGCATCTTTGCAAAGCAAATCCAACCTGCGGTCCGTTGCCGTGCGTAACGACAACGTTGTACCCTTCTTGCACCATATCTGCTATATTTGCTGCGGTTTCACATACGGCTTCATACTGGTCTTGAATCGTGTTGCGACCATTATCCTTAACTAATGAGTTGCCGCCGATAGCAACAATAACGAGTTTTTCCACTGGGCACTTCTCCCTTTGTTAAGATACTTTTGCGGTTGTTTCACTCTGCGTGATCGTGCTTGGCTTGTTCCATTTATAGCACAGCGCATACAAAACGCCGGATATGATCGACCCGCTAAGGAATGCTGACTTGCTGATGTTTGCCAATAGTGGCACATTTGGCAAGAAAGAGCCGGATAGCGTAATCAAAAAGCTGACGATCAATACGCCGCATGCCACCATATTAATGCCGTTTTTGTATTCTCCGTTTTCACCTGGTTTTACGTAGATCGCAGATAAATCTAGCTTTCTCTTTCTTTCAATGAAGAAGCTGACTAGCATGATCCCCGTAATTGGACCGTACATGGAGCCGATAAAACTATAGAACATATAGAGCGCGGCCGTACCATTCACCAGCTTCCAAGGTAAAATGACAGTCCCCAATACAGCGGTCAAGATAGCCGCTGATTTCACTGTAAACTTTTTCGGAAGAAGTGCTGTCATTTGCAGTCCAGATGGAAGCAAATTCCCAAACACAACATAGCTCGTCGAACCTATATTCAGTGCCAGCAACAAGATTATGACGGCAACAGGATTCCCAATTTGATCAATGGCAGCGACGACATTAAAGTCTTTGATGCCAAACGCAATTTGCGTTCCAACCAACAATCCTACACACGTAATTCCAAACAGGATGTAGGATGCAATCATTCCAAGCGGCAGACCAATCATCGGAGCTTTCGGGTGTTTTGCCCTTTGCGTAAGGTCTGCGATATTTACAATCGGGCCACCCCAGTTCGATACCAATGCACTTACACATGCGATAAATACAAGCCAATTCTCCATCGGTTTGGCAGGAGCATAAGCAAAGATTGGACCAAATCCACCAGCAACGCTGATCGCCCAAATCGCTGCACCTACAATGAAAATATAGATGATCGGTGAAGACCATTTACTAAACAGACTGAGAATTTTCATTCCACCTAAAAATAATCCAACTGTAATGACCCAGAGGATCACATAAGAAAGCATGGTCGGGAAATCTAATCCGAGAAAATCAAAGCCTGGAACCATATTCATATAGCCAGGGAATATTTTCTCAAAAATGACATTAAAGGATTGTGCGCCAATAATTGTTTTTGTCCCAAAAAACACAACCCCAGCGATAAGCCCACGACATATAGCAGGAATGATCGAGCCTTTTACACCAAAGGAGCTGCGCAACAGCATCGAATAGCCAATCCCGTACTTCTGTCCTGCATAGCCATTCAACACATAGCCAGTCGAAACAATCAAGGCAGCAATCATGACTGCCCACAAGACTTGCGGAACGGATAATCCGAGGACAAAGAATCCGGCTACCGTCATGTATGACATGAGATTATGCACAGCGCCCATCCACACGGTCACGTAGTTAAAGGTGCCCCAATCTCGATTTTCGGAAGTCTTTGGCAAAATATCGTCCGCGTATCCATAGGACTTGAATTCTTCATATGATTCCTTTACGTTTGCCTGTCCCATGTTCATTCACCTTCCTCATTCAACCCAGCTTTCGCAACTTTCTTTTGCTGCGAAAGCTGAGTCACCTAGGATGAAAAGCTATTCGCTAATCGTTTCCGTCACTGCGAGCAATGCCTTTTCAAAAGCTTCCATTGGCGGATACGTAATGCCCGCACCGATCATGCCGATGCCTGCGTCTTTATGTGCAATGGCGGTGTTGATAATCGGCAGAATGCCTGTTTGGATCACCTGACGAATATCGATTCCTGTCGGTACTCCGCTAAAGTCCAAGAGTGGAATCGTGACGTTTGGATTTTCTGCTGTCGTGATTTCTTTCATCGTGGTGGAGAATCCGATCGCTTCTTCAACCGTTCCACCTACGAGCGCGACAATCGCTGGAGCTGCTGCCATCGCGAAGCCACCGATCCCATATGTTTCGGTGATCGCACTGTCCCCGATATCCAAGCCGGAATCCTCTGGCTTGTAGCCGGCAAACATCGGACCGATTACCTTTTGTGCTGGTCCAGTAAACCATGTGTTGCCAGCCATACCGCTTACACGGATACCGAACTCTACGCCATTACGCGCCATTGTGGTGACAATCGTGCTGTTCTCGATTCCATGTGCTGCATCCAGCGCGCATTTGCACATCGCCATCCATGTCGGACCAGAGAAGTAATCGCTGCTCGCTACGAAATCGAATACTTCGCGCTTTTGTTCTTTTGTGAAATCTGTCTCCAAAATGTACGGAGTCAGCGCTTGAATCAACAAGCTCGTACCTGCATTGTTGCGGTTGTGGCATTCGTCACCCATGTGCAGTGCTTGCGCTAGCATGAGACGCAGATCGATTTCACCTGCAATTTTCATCGCATCACGCAGCATTGGTCCCAATACATCGCGCATCCAGTTCAGACGAGCGATGACACTTTCATCGTTGGCACCCATGCGCAAAATTTTAGCCATTTGCTCACTGAGGTTGGTGTAAGCGACGTTGCCATACGTTTTGTTTTTCACCACATGCATGAACATCGAAGCAGATGTGACACCTGCCATGGAACCTACGCAGTTGTGTTCGTGGCATGGAGAGAACGTGATCGCGCCAGACGCAGCTACCTGTTCAGCTTCCTCGATGTCTTTTGCCAAGCCCTCGAATACAATTGCGCCAGTTACGGCACCTTTCATTGCGCCGCACATTTTGTCCCATGTAATAGGCGGACCTGCGTGCAGAATCGTGGTTTTGGTCATGCCCGGTACCACATTGATCGCTTGGTCGAAGCCAACAAGCATCGGCTGGGAGTTGATGATACGCTCTACCGCCAGCTTGTTTGCCGCAGCGATTTTCTCGGCGACAGCAGCGTTTTCCAGTCTGTCGAGAGCGTTGATCAGCTCAGGCTTTCCGCCGCCTGGTGGCTTCCAATCCAGATGAGACGCATTCGCATTTTGCTTGATGATATCGTCTTTGAAAAACTCGATCCCTACGTTGATCGCATGAATTTTCCCGTTAAACAGCTCGTTGATTTTGCTCATGATTATTCCCCTTTCGCAACAAATTCTCTAGCCAGAAGACCTGCATTCGTGCTGCTGCTTGCAATCGTTACGCCCGCATCCATCAGCTTCTTCACTTGCTCATCGAAGTTCGGTGTATCGAGGTCGGTTCCCAGCACGTAGCCCAGGATTTCCAGATGTCTGCCTTCCTTGGCAGCCTGCGCTTTTGCTTCAATAATCGCTGGCAGCATCACGCCTACTGGATCTTCGTGGGAACCGAAGCCCAAGATGAAGTCCATCAGAATGACCCCAACGGAAGGATCTTTTGCTTCTTCCAAAAATCTTGCGATGCGCGTGGAAGGATCGATCATCGGGTGCGGCTTGCCATTTGTAAAGTCGTCATCACCCATGTCGAGGAAAGTATGAGCCTTGCTCTCATGGATGTTTTTCAGCTTGTAATCCGCTTTCTTTTGGATGTTGCTGTATACGTCTTCATACTTGTCCATCGCGAGGTACATGGCTTCGTCGCACAGCGTACCGCCGCAGAACAGCCCGCGAACGTATTTTTGTTCAGGTGTCAGCTTTGCCCGGACTTCTTCAATCAGCGGCCAGTTGAGTGCGCGCTTGTTAAGCTCGTCTTCGTTGGCACCAGCCAGCACAACTGCTTTGATGGCTGCTTCCTTGCTCGTCTTGGCAAAATGTCCGCCTGCCTCGAGAACTGCTGTCTCTTCTCCACCAATGAAGTACACAACCACAGGTTTTTTGCAGCTTTTCACTTGTGCCAACACTTTTTCCTGAACACTTGGTGCCGGCGGCTTGGAAATGAGCACGATGACCTTTGTCGCCTCATCCTCTTCCAGTGCTTTGATTCCGTCGAGCATCATGATGCCGCCGACTTGCTCGGAGAGGTCGCGACCGCCTGTACCGATTAGCTGCGTGATACCGCCGCCGAAGTCGTGAATACGCACGCTCACCTCTTGGCTGCCTGTACCAGATGCACCTACGATCCCGATGTTGCCTTTTCTCACAGCGTTTCCGAAGCAAAGGGCCACATTGCCGATAATCGCTGTACCGCAGTCAGGTCCCATCATTAAGAGACCTTTTTCATGCGCGAATTGCTTGAGGGCGATTTCTTCCTCGATGCTCACGTTGTCGCTGAACAGCATGACGTGCAGATCGTTTTCCAATGCTTTTCTCGCTTCTCTCGCTGCGAATGCACCGTTTACCGAAATGACAGCGAGGTTTGCCTCTGGAATGCTGGCTGCCGCTGAATCAATCGTGGAGTATTTGATCTCTGTTGCAGATTTGCTGCCGCCTTTTTTCTTGAACAGTTCTTCGATAGCGATGAGAGCGCTTTCGCACAGCTCGTCTGTCGCTGCCTTCACCACGATCATCAAGTCACTCGTTTTCGCTGCTTCCAGCTCAGGTGTGAGCAAGCCTACGTTTTTCAATACCTCTTTGTTCATGTCGGTGCCCATCGCGATAACCGCTTGTTCGACACCTTCAATTTGATTCGCTTTTGTGGATAGAGACATCAGGGATACCGAGTCAAAATACGTGCTTTGCTTGATTACGACTTTGGTAGACATACATTACCTCCAGCTTCTAGATTTCGTTCCAAACCACATAGGATGCCAAGCAGGATATCCGTACCCGACGACGAGCCGATCCCAATGATTTTGTCTAAAGCAGGGACAAGCTCTTCCATGGAGCCGGACACCATGCATGAAAGTAAGTCATTTAGTGACTCTCTTACTTGTCCATGGGCTGCTTTTTTCAGCGTGATCGCACTGATTTCGTTCGTTAATGCTTGGGACGAACGGATGATTTCATCGAAAAATGGGCATGACAAACAAGAGGAAATGTTTCGCATTTTGTATACACTGCACAATCCCACTAAAAAATCGTCACCTGAGGGTGTTAATCCCGGCCCCAGTCCGATAAGACTTATCGCATGCTGAGTAGCTGACTCTATGCGGTTGTTCGCCAGATCGTCGGAAAGCATACCTGCACGCTGAATCAGCATACGGGACATCTCTTTCTCAAACGGACTGGCAGGTTGGGAGGACATTTTCATGCCCCCCGTCTTGCCGTATACGTCCACGTAGTTCTTCGTGAACGCCACATTTCTGCGCAATACATCTACGCCTTCTATGTCACAAGGATAGGAAGGAAGCTCACCTTCCCACTTTGTTGCTTGCTGAATCCATATTCGCAAATCCGCTCCAATAACGAGCGTACTATCTTCCGTAATAACCGGAGCATTAACGGACAGTCCCAGCTCCGAAAAGCCTTTCACATCAATGATGAGCGTGTTCGGTGCATTGTCTAGCTGATGGTTGCCAATGGTGTACAATTCCCCGTTTTCGCTGCATGTCAAATTGATCGTTCGCTCAAAAATACTGTGTACGGTCCCGCTAAAGTTTGCTCGTGCCAAACGCTCAAGGAAACCAGCATCGCCAGACAACGCCTGGATGTACATGGGACGCTTTACTTTGCTCCCGCTTCCAGCAAGATTTTTTCGATCTCGGTGTAGCCTTTTCTTCTCGCAAGCTCAAGCGGTGTTACGCCGTATTTATCTACCATGTGCACATTGCAGCCATGCTCAATCAACAGCTTGATGATCGTTTGTTGCTTCTCGCCGCCATCACCTAAGATGATCGCTTCAATGAGTGGTGTCCAACCTACAAAATTGGTATGGTTTACGTTGATGTCAGTCGTCGTTACGAGCTCACGTACGATGTCCACATGACCTTTTTCGCAAGCAGGTGTAATCCCTACTCCTCCAAAACGAGTCAACAGCTCAAGATTTGTTCCTGCCTTGATCATCATTTTGACAAGCTCCAGCTTGCCGTTGATGCAACCGAACAAGAACGGGTTGAAGCATGTTTCATCCTGCAAATCTACATCTGCACCCGCTTCTACCAAAAACGATACCGCTTCCAATTTGTCGTTCATGGCAGCAGTCAGAATCGCTGTACGCTTTTGTCTGTTTCTTGCGTTAATATCTACGCCCTGCTCCAGATGCTTTTTCAGTGCTTCGATATTCCCCTCAGCCGCTGCCTCGAGAAATGCTTGTACTACGCTTTTGTCTGTCATAGTAAGCCCTCCATGATCTCGTGATGGAACAACCCGCCAAGATTGGCTAAGCGCTTGCTCTTTAAAAAAACAATTAGACAAGCACCCGTACTTACATCATTATTTTAGACAGGGTGATTGGAATCGTCATTGTGTATGGAAACTAAAAAAATCGAGGTTCACTTGTGCACATTGCACAATTACAGGAATCCCTTTGTGGCAAAGGAGTGAACAGGGTGCTGACCATCAAAGATTTGCTTACCATTCAATCCATAGACGGCATCAAAATCATCGCCGGAGAGCAAGGCATCAATAACGTCGTCTCCATCGTCAATATCATGGAGAACCCGGATGCTTTTGACTGGCTGTCTTCCAATGAATTACTGCTCTCCACCGGATATATTTTCAAGGACAATCCCGAGCTGCAAAATAAAATCATCAAGGAGCTAGCGGAAATCAACTGCTCCGGTCTCTGCATCAAGATGCACCGCTATTTCGATCAAATCCCGCAAAACATGATTGATCATGCCAACAAGTATGGGCTCCCGCTCTTGGCCCTGCCGTTTGAATACACGCTGTCTAAAGTGATTGCCATTATTAACGAGAAAGCCTCCGGGCGCTATGATTTGTTGAATCGCAAAACATTGGACATGCATAATGCCCTGTTTCGCATTGCGCTGGAAGGTGGCGGACTGGATCGGATCGCTTCCGAGCTGTCTGAGACGATCAACAATCCAATCCTTATTCTGGATCAGGACTGGCATCTCTTGCATTACACGGAAATCTGGCACAATCCGATTCCACTTGACTCCTGCCTGACCTTAAGCAAAAACAGGCCTGTTTTTACCCGTGACTTCACCGAGTCCGTCCCGAAAAATATTAGCCAGATCAAAAAGTCGATCAAGCGTATCTACCATGCGAAAGATGATGAGATTAAATGCAGAATTCTACCCGTTGCTGTAGCCAATCACATCTACGGATACATCGTCGTCTGGCAAACTGTTTGGGAGCTTACCGAATTTGACTACATCGTACTGGAACAGGCGTCCACCATCGTGGCGCTGGAGCGGATCAAGGCGAGGGAAATCGAGGAAGTGAAGCTGAAGATCAGACAAGACTTTTTCGATGACTTGCTCACTGGTAAAATCACTTCGGCTGACTCGCTGCAAACCTTATGCGATTTGCACGGACTGCAATCGAGCTACATGTATTTTTGTATGGTTATTAATATCGAGCCGGTTGAGCTGGAAAATTTGGAGGATATTATCGATCGCAAGTACGAGCTGGATCGGATCGCAAAAAAATGCGTGGATCTTGTGTACGATTACGCGAGCAAAGCACCGGGAGAGATGACCTGCTTTTATCGGAACAATCGGATCATCATTCTCATCGGGCAAAATGAACATCGCCCTGTGGTGTCTGCAAGTGAAGCGAAGCAATTCGCCAATGAGCTGTATAACGCTCTCGTGGACAAAATCAAGAAAACCTTGTTCTTTATTGGGGTAGGACGTCAGTATAAAAACATCGCTTCGCTTCATAAGAGTTTTTCCGAAGCACATGAAGCGATCCGCCTGATGCAGAAGTTCAACAGCAAGGGCGACGTCTCTCATTTCGATGATTACTCCGTCTATCATTTCCTGGATTCCAACATTAAGGACATTGAACTGGAAGACTTCTTTTTAAAGCGTTTGGGGAAGCTGTACGAGCATGATCAAGAGTTCGGCACGAGCCTTATGGTGACCTTGGACAATTACTTTCTGTACAATCAAAACGTCAGCGAAGCGGCGAAAGCGATGTTCATTCACCGCAATACGTTTATTTACCGGATCGAGAAGATCAAAGAGATTTTGAACATGGATTTGAAAAACTCGGAGGAACTGCTTCAAATCCAACTGGCGCTCAAGATCGGCAAGCTTTTGCACAAGGAGTAGAGCTTGAAAGAGCGTTGTCTTCCTGCTACTGTGGTCGGGAGGAAGGAGTGCCACATGTTTTCCAGTCGCCTTTTTCCTCTCTTCGTTCGGGCGGTCTCCTTCCAAACATGTGACACTCCTTCCCGTAAAGCTGCTTGTTTGACCCGGTTTGGTCTACTTGTAAGAGTAGGAGCTTGTCGAAGATTTCGCTTAAAATATAAAAAGAGCCTCTTTAAAGAGAGCCGTGCAAAATACTCTTTATCTTGAAAAGAGACGTTCTC
>NZ_LMPN02000005.1:0-1301 GCF_001423865.2 Brevibacillus sp. Leaf182
TGATATGATCCCCTCATAGTGGACAGAAAAAAGTAAGCACCTTACTCTGTCTATTATGGGGGGATTTTCTCATGGGAAAAATCAGAAGAACTTTTGACGTTGCCTTTAAGAAAAAAGCAGTGGATTTATATTTGAGAGATGGAATGGGTTATAAAACCGTAGCAAAAGAATTAGGTATCGAGCCTTCTGTAGTGCGTCGGTGGGTTGCACATTATCAAACGGAAGGAATGACGGGTCTTGAAGAGAAACGAGGAAAAGCAAAAGGGCCTGGTATAGGTAGACCCAGAACGAATCCGGAGGATCCTGAGACTAAAATCAAGAGATTGGAAGCGGAAAACGCATTGTTAAAAAAGCTCTTGCAGATGTGAAAGGTGGAATGGATTCTGTACCTGAAAGCAAAAGGTTTGCTATCGTCAATGATTTAACTAATCAAGGATATAGCATTCTGCTTTTATGCCATCTAGCCGAAGTCTCCAGAAGTGGATATTACAGATGGATGAAAAGGCAAGCCATCACCTCTCCAAAGCAGCTTGAAGATGAGCAGGTAAAGGAGAAGATCGCAGAGTGTTTTCATAAAGTCCGGGGAATCTATGGGTATCGTCGGATTAAAGTATGGATCGAGAAGAAATATGAACAGCATATAAACCGCAAACGTATTCATCGATTAATGAAGGTTATGGGGCTTCAAGCGATCATTCGCAAGAAAAGGCCTTATTACGGCAAAAAAGAAGCGTACGTAATCTCAGACAATCTTCTGAACAGGAATTTCCATGCAGGGAAGCCAAGTGAGAAATGGGTCACCGACATTACTTATCTGATTTTTAATGGACAAAGACTGTATCTATCCGTCATTAAAGATCTATATAACAACGAGATCATCGCTTATCAGATAAGCCGAAGAAACGATTTGAAGCTCGTTATAGATACTCTCAAAAAGGCTAAAAAGAAACGAAATGTTCGAGGAATCCTGCTTCATAGTGATCAAGGGTTCCAATACACATCCCGTCCATATAACAACTTGATTAAGAAATACAAGATGGTAGCCAGTATGTCCCGAAAGGGAAACTGCTGGGATAATGCATGTATGGAGAACTTCTTTAGCCATTTTAAATCCGAGTGCTTTAACCGCTGTACGTTCCGTACAGTTGACGAAGTGAAACGTGAAGTTAAACATTACATCCATTTTTACAACCGTGAGCGTTTTCAGCAAAAATTAAACAACCTGAGTCCGTATGAATTCCGAACTCAGGTTGCTTAGAGTGTCTTTTTTATTTCCTGTCTACTTGACAGGGGTCAGTTCA